>JAITJQ010000056.1 GCA_031278845.1 Puniceicoccales bacterium | reverse complement strand
CCGACGCTCTACCGATCTCAACCCCGGCGCAATTTGCGCAGGAGTTGCGCGCCACAAAAACAAAAAAACAAGACAAAGAGTTTATTTTTGACCTTGCGGCCGCGCCCGGCGCGGAACGCGCCGGGCTCGGCCGCCAAAGAAGGTCAAGGAGGCTATGCCTCCTTGCGGGGTATGGGGCAGAGCCCCCCTGGACAGCTGGAGCCCCCTTGGACAGTCGGGAGCCCCCTGGATAGCAACCTAAGGGCTGCGCGCCCTTAGAATCCCCGCCAGGAGGCCCAGCCCCGCGGCTTCGCCGCGGGGGCTGCTAGTTTAAAAAAAGAAAGATTAGGTGCCGCGCAAACCCGGCGCAATTTGCGCAGGAGTTGCGCGGCACTAAAAGAAAAAAACAAGTCAGAGAGTTTATTTTTGACCTTACGGCCGAGCCCGGCGCGGAACGCGCCGGGCTCGGCCGCCAAAGAAGGTCAAGGAGGCTATGCCTCCTTGCGGGGTATGGGGCAGAGCCCCATATCAGTTTATCAAAAATTGGTATAGTTTAAACAATCTTCCGGAGGCTTCCCGAGGGTATTTTTATCAAAAAGGTTTACGGAAATCGTTTGGTCAACGGCTACTTTTTTGACGATCAATTGAGTTGTCGTATTACTGGGAACGTCTTTAATTTCAATCGATTTCATGAGCCACATATTCTGGATTTTTTTGAAGTTTAGGAGTTTGAAAGTACGCAATAATTTTTCTTTTTCGTCGAGATACTCAAAGCGCAAAATGGCTTCAAAAGTGGGATCGTAGGCGATATCAACGAATCGTCCCGTCGATTCTTTGAAGCGGACGATATGTGTATTGCGACCTTGTATACGTTTTGGATGGCGATACTCATAGGAATTCCAATCGAGAAAGGGCATTAAAATGTCAGCAAAATTCAGGAGGTGTCCCGGCCAAATGGGAGTATCGAGGGTCATTTTTACCGATTGTTCCGAGCAAAAAATCTCGCCATCCGATTTCCCAAGGGATAAAAATGATCGATTGCCGAAATTAAATCGCAACTTTACTCCATTGGTATTTTGTTGGGAGTAAAACTTTCCTTCTTCGGTTTCCGTTGTTTTACCAATGGTTGTCTTAAGATCGAAAATAAAGGCACAATTCAAGCCCTGGAATGTTTTTAATTTTTGGACAACTTCCGCAACCTGTTGGGCGGTTAGGGGTTCCAGAGATTTCCTATGTCGCACATTCGGGATAGCCCAAGCGGACAGAGATACCTCTAAAACTACTAACGGGAGCAGAAATTTAGAAACTTTCATGCTCCAACTAGAATACATACTCACCGTCATCGGAAGGAATTTTCACCTCTTCGATATTCCTGACGGCGGTTTCTTCTGCAGCCTCCTCCGGAGCAGTTTCTTTTGAAGCGGCGGTTTTTTCCTGGGAACTGATTAAGAAACGATCTGCAGGAATAGAATCAACCATTTTAGATGATGTTTCTGAATTAGGAGGTAGTAGCCCTTTATCAGTTTCAGTATTTACCGCCGCCCAAACTTCTTTTTTCTGGAATAGATTTTGTGGCCTATTGTCTTTTTCGAGAGCCATATAGAGTAGCGAAAGGATAAACGAAACACTAAAGAAGATCGCGACACAATATTTAGTGATTCGCGCGAGTGTATTGACACCTTCACCGCCTAAAATCGAAGTTACTGCATTACCGCCAAGGGTAGCGCCCATGCCCGATTCTTCGCTTGGGCGCTGCATAAGGATGAACAGAATGGTAATCATGCATAAAACTAGCAGGAATGTTGTCAAAACAAATATAAAAAATGCACTCACTTAGATTTATAATTATTAAGATTACAGGCAATGCAAGCCAAAAAATACAATAATTTGTTTTTTTATCGTTTGCTAGCAATTGTGGTGGAAGTTCCAGGAATAGAAAATAATTATTTTAATAAATGCTTGCCATGTTTTACGTAAATTTTATTATAAAGCCATGCCTTCTATCCCAGTTAGTAATTTTGGACCCATAGATTTTTCGCCAGTTACCCTTGATGGGGATGAGGGAGTTCAGGGGGTTACACCGAAGGGAGGTGGTCCAGGGCCTTCTGGGGATATTCAACTTTGGGGGTCAGCGATCACCTTGGATTCGACTTTGAGTATAGGGGCTTCCGGCAATGTTAACGTCGGAGGTCCGGGGATTATTCTAGAGCCACCTCTAACGCCTGAAGATCAAAAGACAAGGGAAATGATACAGTTTCGTGGAACGCCGCTTCCTCTTGCTGAGCAAATGCGAGCTGGACTGGATCCGGAAAGGATGGATGCGCTTATTGATCAATGTAATAATGGTCAGCTGTCGGTCAACGATTTGGCGGCGGAGCTCATGATTTTGATGATTAACAATGCGTTTGAGAACAAGTCCATAGAGCGTCAGATACGGTCAGAAATAGCTCAGTTGCAATTTCAGAACGGCATGAAAATTGCGGATATGATCAAAGAAAAGGGAGAATTAGCTTACAAAAAGGCTGTTACGGATGCGGTAACCAAAATGGTTGCAACTCTTGCGGATGCGGCCATTAATGCAGCCGCCTATAACAAATCACAGCAAAAGGGTGAAAACAAGACGTCGATTAATATGGAAACCGGAGCAGGAGACAGTGAAGCAGGAGGCCTTAAATATACGAAAGATCAACGAGAGAACATTAATAAAGCAGGAAAGTTAGGCGGCGAAGCAGTTAAAACAATCATTGAATCGACAGGGAGTTTGATTTGTGCTGAGTTCGATCTCAAAATATCTAAAATTGATGCCCAAAAGCAAGTGGCAGAAACGATGGGGAAATTACTCGATTCCATAGCTAGTTCCGTCGAATCCTCTATCCGCGCCCAAGACCAAGCCATTCAATTTGCCATGGGTATGCTCGATAAGATCAACAGTCTGGCCCATGACAGTCTGAGCAGAATCATCGGCAATATGCGGTAAAAAAGAAATTAAAAATATTCCCCCCCCCAAAAACGCTTGACACGAAATCGAACTGGACATGGTACATATCTGTTATGTTGAATATGCTATTAAGGGTTTTACTGCTGATTTTTCTGTCAAAATCGTACACGTTTGTGTTTGGAACTCAGCTCTCACAACTACCTCCCCGGGTTGTTCTTACGGGTGCACCACTTACACCAAAACAATTAGCGTATCGACAAAGACGTGTACAAGATTGGGAAAAAGCAAAGGACCAGCCGTTGGTTCGGGCTGCGCGGGGAGGTAATTTTCGAGCTGTCCGGTATACTTGTGAGCATACCCCAAAAGGTCGAACACCAGCTTATTTTTATCATGCGTTCCGCGAAGCGGTTTACGGGAGACACGATGATATTACCACCTATCTCGCCTTTCAGCAACCTCAGGGGGGGCGGACGACCCCGGTTGCTATTGGCTCTTTTGGAGGGCTATATGGAACGGAGAGCGATGTCTTTTTGATTTTTTTATGACTCGGGAAATTAATGTCCATTACGTTAGTAAGGTGAAATGGTCTCTGTGTGATGAGAATGATAGTATCAGCGGCATTCCTAGCAGAGAAGATTGCTTTACGAGTGTTCATGTTAATGCGATGAACTTTCTACTTCTAAGTTATTATACGCTTGGAGAAACTGAGGGTTTGAAGTATATAAAAGATGTGTTGACGAGTCAAGGTGTAAACAGTACGCCACTGTTGAGTTCTTCCGGTGAAGGCGGATGCTGCGCAGTACAGTGAAAATTTTCTTCTTCTTATTATCATTCATGAAGAGATCGTTACCAATCGCAAAGCGAAAAAAGGTTTGTTTTGTGGTTGGTACGATTTCTTTTGAAATGTCTAAAATTGAAACCCAAAAACAAGCAATGGAAACCTCGGGAAAATTACTCGGTTCCATAGCTAGTTCCGTCGGTTCTTCCATTCGTGCCCAAGATCAGGCCATTCAATTTGCCATGGGTATGCTCGATAAGATCAATAGTTCAACCCACGCTACCCTGAGTTTAAGATATATAAAAGATGTGCTCGCGAGTCAAGGCGTCAACAGTACGCCACCGTTGAATTCTTCCGGCGAAGGCGGATGCTGCGCAGTACAGTGAAATTTCCCTACCATTCATAAGGAGATCGTTACCGCAGTCGCGAAGCAGCAGGAAAGTTTGATTTGTGACGGGAAACGATCTCACTTTGAAGTGATTAAATTTAGATTATTGTAGAATTTTCTTGTGTTCCGTGAAATGTCGAATATTTCTTTAGCCGCCTGAGTCGGAATCATATGGTAAAATAAACTAAAAAACGTTCTCTTTTGAAATGGATAAGTATCTCAGTTCAAAGAGAAAGTGTTTTATGGATTGCCCGCTCGACGGCGAAGTGTCGAGCGGGTTTTAAACCTCTTCCGGAATCTCAGGTCCCAGGAAAGATCCCCCGGCAAAAAGTTACCAATGGACAAACTCCCCTTGCAAAATGGCTTGAACTAAAAAGAGAATCATTAACAATTGTAATATGCCAAAGGTAATTCCTCTTTCTGAAGATTTATTTGAGTCTACGATCCGCGAAAATGAGGGAAAAGTTATTATTGATTTTTGGGCGCCCTGGTGTGGTCCCTGTCGCTCCTTAGGGAAAACTTTGGAAACGCTATCCGCGGAACACGAAGATATTACAATTTATAAAATCAATGTGGATGAATGTTCTTCCCTGACGGAGGAGTACGAAATTTCTTCGATTCCAACGATGCTATTTTTTGATAACGGGAAATTGATTGATCAGACGGTTGGCCTATTGACGAAAATTGATATTTTGGCAAAATTTCACTGAACGACCATTAAAAACTTGACTTTCGAAAATCTTTTTGATCCATTTCTCAGCATGGTGGAAGAATCGAGGCGGTATTATTTCAAAGGAATCGCGTGGTTTATTGCGAGTCTCATGGTATGTGAGACCAATGATGTAATCACAAAACTTCTTGAAGGCAGTCTGAGTCCGTTGCAAGTTATATGGGGACGATTTCTTTTTAGTACGTTAGCCCTGCTGCCGTTCATGTTACAACATAGGGAAAATTTTTGCAGCCGTTACCTCTTGGCAAATTTCTTGAGGGGATTCATTCTATTTATTGGGATGTTTATATGGTGTTACGGTCTTGATGTATCCCAATTAAGCATTGCCTGTCTGATTAATTTTACGACACCCATGTTCACATTAATTTTAGCGGCACTTATTTTGAAAGAAAAAATTGGAAAAGCACGTATTGGGGCGACTTTCATTGGATTTCTAGGGGTAGCGGCCGTACTTAATCCGCGTACGGCTTCTTTTTCAACGGCAACGGCCTCATTATTCCTCCTATCGGCCTTTTTTTTTGCACTACTGGACATTCTCAATAAAAAATTAGTTACCAAAGAAACAACGTTGGGAAGTCTGTTTTTTACGGGTCTTTTCACAATGCTATGCACATTAGGGGCCATGATTTGTTCGAAGGACACGGCCTATGCTTTGACAGGAGTATTTACAACGGGGTGGCAAAACATTATGTTGCTTATTCTTTTAGGTATAGGTGCCAATTTTCTACTTTTTTTCATTTTGAAATCGCTTAGCTACGTCGATGTATCGGCAACGGCACCTTTCCGCTACGTGGAACTGATTTTAGCGAGTGTATTTGGGTATTTATTTTTTGACGAAAAAATTTCGGCTAACGCCATTTTGGGTGCCATTATCATCATTCCTAGCGTCATTTATCTCGTACGCTGTGAAGTAAAAATATCTCAAAAACACAATTATACCGAGCGACAAATCCCAACCCATTGCTGTTAATGTGCATACAAAATTTTAGAATCCCTGCTAGGGGATCCATCTCCTGGACCTGGTTTTAATTTTTACATAATGTCTCCAAATATTTCCAAAACGAATCATATTGCTCGAACATTTGTTCATCGCTGATAGGTAATTTATTGCGATACACAAAGTCAGAAAGCGTGTGCTGGTGTAAAATATAGGTACAAAGGATAATATCTTCTTTGGCTTCAAAATACACACGCAGGTCATTGATGCGGCAGCGATAAATGTCCGTATTGCTACGGCGGAATTTTTTTACATTTAAAAATTCTTTTCGCAAACATTCATCGCAATAGCCGCCCAATCTATCAATAAACTGTAACTGAATTAGCTTATCCATTTTATTGAACTCCGCTAAACTTTGGTTGCTGAACGTAATCTGATGCATAACCCCGGAATTTAAAGTATTGATCTTTCCGGTCTTGCAACATTATACTGCTTCTTTTTTTTGAAGAGTAATGTCGGGATTTATTGCCAATCACTTCGGTTCCATAGAAAAGCATTTGCTTCAGGAGATGTATGGTGGGGAAAAGTTTTCTGAACTTCCTTCCATTATTCTTTGCCATTCACTGATCGAAATTATGTTTTTGAAACAGTTTTTTTCGGATCATCGCTGTGCTTGCAACGATTTTTTATTTAATACATTCGATACATTTGCCTCGGAAATGTTAAACAGATATTTCACTGAATATCCTATTATTTCCATTGATGATCTTGAGTTTTTAGCGCATAACAAACAAATTCATTTGGAACCGCATGTACTTTTGCAGTTTTTTTTAGAAGAAAATTGTGCAATTCAAGGGAAGACTAGTCCGGACACATTCGACGCCCTACGATCATTGAAGCAACAAATTCAGGCATTAAATTGGAAAATGCCCCGACAAGCTCTGGAAAAAATTACGGTAAGTGCTCCCAAGTTATTTGCAAAATGCCTACTTTTTGGATTTTCTTCACGGGATTATTTTGGCATTTCTTTTTTAAAATTACTACAAAAAATTGCACATCATGTGACATTTTTCGCTTTTGACTGGGACGATTCTGAATTGGCAACCTTTGAATGGCTCGAAAATATTTTCGGACCTGCGGAAAATATCAGTGAAAATAACTCCTCAAAAACTTCAACGGCCAAAGCAAACTTTATTCTTGTCGACGATCCCATCGATGCCGCTACATACATCCAAGCATTACTTTCGCCCGCAAAAATACAGGGAAATACGGGTATTATCTGCCCATCGCCCTCCTTCGCAACACTCGTCGCACATCATCTCGAAACTGCACAGATTCCTTTTCATAATGGCTTTCCTCGGCCCATTTCTACTCCCCGCCATAACCTTGCTTTCGCCTGGCATCGCTGGCAGGTAAAAAATGATTTAAAATCATTCATGCAATTTTGTGATTTCATACAACATTCAGAGCCGAACCTGCTCCCACAAAATATTGATATCGGTAAGATTTTAACAAAAATATTTAACGATTACCCTTCACTTCACGTGCAAGATTTGACTAATTTTTCCGAGAACCCTTACTTAAAAAACGTTCTCAAACATTACCCAATGCTAGGTGAAAGTGGTTCATTTCACGAATTTTCCCAAAAAACAGGCCGCATAATCCCTGAGATTATGGAGGCGGCAAAACATTTTTTGCAAGATTTTCAAGTGACAAAGAAGGCCTTTCTAGATTACGCTTTTCATCTCCATTTTGAATCAAAACCCGATATATCCCCCCCTGCCTCGATTTTCCTTCTCGATCCCTTCTCGGCATCGCAATTGCAATTCGATAAAATGATTATCTTTTCCCAAAACACTTCAAATTCCACGCCGTTTCCCATTTCATCGCTCCAGGCTAAAGATATGCATTATATCGCCATAAAATCCAATGTCTCGCAGGAATTTATGGAACGCTACTCCCTATATACGGGGAAAAATTTAGACACAAATGCCATACAAGGCGTTTATTTATCGTCAAAAAAAATCACACAAAATAATTCCAAACAATATGGTTTTTTGAAGAAAATTCATGAAGTTCGCAACAATGAACACTCAATTTTGGGAGCATTTGAATACACGATCCCGGAAATTCAAAATTATTCACTTCCCATTACGGCCATCGAACGTGCCTACTCCGATCCCGAAGAAATTTGGTATCGCTATATTTTAAAAAACGATCACCCCCGGTTGTCGTTTGAAAAAAGTAAATTTGAAGGTATTTTAACTCATGATTTCTTACACTGGCCCCATGATATTCTCCCCTCTTTCCGGGAGCTTCAAGGGCACATCGCTTTACAAAAACAGCATTTTCAACAAAAATTTTCAAATATCTCACCGCAAATATTACTCCAAGAAGCCATCGGATCTTCGGAAGCAAAGGCATCGATTATGGCTAAAAAACTCACCACTTTTGAAACTTTTCCATTCATCATCAATGAGGTCGATTTGTATGCTCCGATTATGCTTCCCGATGGAATTTCTCTCCCACTCCATGGCCGCATCGATTGCATTCTGTCCCTGTATCCTTTCCGAAAAACATTCCACAAAGATAACGCCCAAAATAATATGCTCATCGTTGATTTCAAAACGGGTACCACCTCCCAAAGCGACCTTCAAAAATTAGTCAAAAAATTTACCAACCTACCCCAATCGCTGACCGGTCTGCAACTGGTCCTCTACGGATTGATGCTGCGTACCCTTGGCTACCAACACATTCAGCTGCTCATTCTCAATGGCGATCCCTACGATCACGCCGAACCGCTTCACCTGGACATGATCACTTCCGGCGAAAATTTTAAATTTATTCAAAAATATTTAAAAACCTTACTCAATGATGGCATTTTTGGCTACAGTCAATCGCATCCATTTGGCAAAACATACTTTTTTCCACCTATTGCTATCTTACCCCCCAAAAACGAGGCTATTCAAAGTAAACGCAAGCAACTTTTTCCTCCCCCAGCTCCAATAGTACATCAAAAATTTGAGAGGACAAGGGGAATTCTTCCTCTTGTAACCCCTGACCAGGAGGCGGTGCCTCCTGGTCAGGGGTTGCGGATTGATCCAGTGGCATCGCCACTGGATCAATCCGCAAGGGGCCAGAGGCCCGCCCGCGGCTTCGCCGCGGGGGCTAATAATCTCTCCGTCCCACCATCGCCCCCTTAAATAAATATTGCACTTTTATCAAAAAATAAATTCTGATCTAAAATAAAATCTATGACAAGGATTTTCTCCCTCACCGTATGCGTCATTACTATCCTCCTCCTCGGTTGCTTCTTTCTCTGGCCTATTTGGGAAATTATCCAGGGCGGATTCTTTAACGTCGATGGCCAATTTACCCTCGGGTTCTTTAAAATAATCTTCGAAAATAATACCTATATCGCAGGACTCCTTAATGCAATTACCTCCGGCTTCCTCTCTACCCTGCTTACTCTGGTTATCGCTCTCCCTCTCGCCTACTTCTCCCATAAATATGAGTTCCCTTTTAAAAAATTACTCACCTCTATCGCCCTCCTCCCCATTATGCTCCCTCCATTCGTCGGAGCAATCGGTATTCAACAAATCTTCGGCTCCTATGGCGTTCTCAATTCCATCCTAATTAACTTGCATGTCATCCCCCCTACCTGCGTAACCGATTGGCTTGGACAATACAAATTCTTGAGCATGATCCTCATGAATTCCCTCAGCCTTTATCCCGTACTCTACCTCAACATCATCGCCTCCTTGTCCAATATTGACCCCGCAATGGAAGAAGCTGCCGCTAACCTCGGTTGTACCGGAACGAAACGCTTCTTTAAAATTACTCTCCCCCTGATTATGCCCGGTGTTTTCGCCGGCTCAACGCTCGTCTTCATCTGGGCTTTTACTGAATTAGGTGTCCCCCTCATCTTTGACTATAATACCATTACCTCCGTCCAAATTTACTCCGGCCTTAAAGATATCGGTTCTAATCCATTTCCCTATGCCCTTGTCACCGTAATGCTCTGTTTCTCCGTATTCTTTTACGCCGTCGGAAAAGGATTCCTAGGTCGCCAAAATTTCGCCACAGTGTCTAAAGCTGCCCATGTCGCTATAACTTCGAAACCTTCGCCATTTTATCAACTCCTACTCAGTACTACTTTCCTATTTATTACACTCCTCGCCTTACTACCTCACATCGCCGTTATCATTAAATCCTGCTCCATGGATTGGTACGGCTCCCCATTGCCAAATTCCTGGACTTCCCAAAATTACCAAACCGCTCTCGGTCACCTCTTAACCATACCCTCTATCCAAAATAGCTTGGTCTATTCCAGTTGCGCTACTCTTATTACCCTCTTCCTCGGCATCTCTATCGCATTCGTCGTGGTCCGAACAAAATTCCCAGGACGAAGTATTATCGATGCTCTCTCCATGTTGCCCGTGGCGGTCCCAGGACTCGTTACCGCATTCGGCTACCTGGCCATAAGCCAACCGGGACGTCCATTCGCTTTCCTTAACCCCATCGAAAATCCAACGGCATTGCTCGTCATTGCTTACGCTATCCGTAGACTCCCCTTTATGGTCCGTTCCACCGTAGCCGGATTTCAACAGACAAGTATAACCTACGAAGAAGCTGCCCAGTGTTTCGGCTGCCCTCCTCTAAAATCAACTCTCAAAATTACAATTCCCTTGATCAGCGCTAATCTCATTGCCGGTAGCTTACTCGTCTTCTCCCAATCTATGCTCGGTGTCTCCGATTCTATGGTCCTCGCCCAAAAACAACAGTTCTATCCCATTACAAAAGCTATCTACGAACTCGTCCATATGCTCGGCGATGGTCCCTTCCTCGCCTGTGCCCTCGGCGTTTGGGCCATGACTTTCCTTGCCATCACGATTATCGGTGCCTCTACTATTATGGGCAAAAGCTTCGGTTCCATATTCAGAATGTAGATTTTTCTAAGTGCTCCTCGCCCTTAGAATCCCCGCAAGGAGAAAAAAATTAAATCTTCTTATTGACACTGTGAATAAAAGTTTAAAGCTGCCCGCAGTTTTTTTTAGAAAAAAATTTTTGTAGAACAGTGAGAACGATCATGGAATTAAAAGATACATTAAATCTGCCGGTGACAAATTTTCCGATGCGTGCGAATCTCGTAGAACGTGAGCCTATGAGGGTGATGCGGTGGGAGAAAATCGATTTATATCAAGCGATTCAGAAAAAAAATGCGGAAGGTCCCTTGTTCGTTTTGCACGATGGTCCTCCATTTACGAATGGCGATGTGCACATTGGGACAGCACTCAATAAGATTTTGAAGGATATTATTTTGCGCTACAAGTCGATGCGCGGCTATCGGACACCCTACGTCCCCGGTTGGGATTGCCACGGGCTACCCATTGAACATAAGGTTTCCAAAACGCTCAAGGAGGAGAAGCGGGAGCTATCGGCCAGTGCATTGCGGGAGGAGTGTGCCCATTTTTCGCGTAGTTTTATGGAGAAGCAGCGTAAGCAGTTCCAGCGCCTGGGCGTCTTGGCGGATTGGGAGCAGGAATATAGGACCTTGGAACCCAGTTATGAGGCGTCAATTTTGGAGGTTTTGGCAAAATTTGTTGAACAGGGCCAAGTTTACCGCGGAAAAAAACCGGTCTACTGGTCTATTCCCTGTAAAACGGCACTCGCAGAAGCGGAAATAGAGTATAGGGAGCATACGAGTCCGTCGATTTACGTGAAATTTCCCGTTCGAGAGGAAAGTTTAAATTTTTTTAGATCATCTGAGGGATTGTCTTCAGATAACCAAGAAATTTCTACGGGAATGGCTATTTCATTTGTGATTTGGACCACGACACCCTGGACATTGCCGGCCAATTTGGCGATTGCGGTTCATCCCAAAGTGGAATACGTTTTATTAAAAGTCAGGGAAGAACATTTTATTATTGCGGCAGCGCTCGTACAGGATTTTGTGCATAAATGTAGTTTGGGACATTTTGAAATTGCGAAGCGTTTTGTCGGAGCCGACTTTGAGCATTTGATGACCAAACACCCCTTTATCGACCGCGATAGTCCCATTGTTTTGGCGGACTACGTGACGACGGATGTGGGTACGGGCTGTGTGCATACGGCGCCAGGCCACGGTTTGGAAGATTATATTACGGGGCTAAAATATGGTTTGCCGACCTATTGTCCGGTCGATGATGAAGGTTGCTACATCGATGATGGCCAAGTGCCGGCGGCGCTTGTGGGCGTAAGTGTATTCGATGTGGATGGGCATTGCGCAGCGAATGAAGTAGTTGTTGAGCGCCTAAAAAAAGAAGGTACCTTGCTCGGGATGCGGCCCTATGTTCACCAGTATCCCCACTGCTGGCGTTCAAAAACGCCGGTTATTTTTCGTGCCATGGACCAGTGGTTTATCGCCCTGGATGAGCATGATATGCGGGAAAAGGCGCAGCAGATGATCGCAGGGGTGAAATGGATTCCGGAGTATGGAGAGAATCGCATTCGCGGTTCTCTATCGACCCGTCCGGATTGGTGTATTAGCCGTCAGCGCGCCTGGGGTGTGCCGTTGCCGGTATTTTTTGACGAGCACGGTGAGGCGTTACTGGATGCGTCGGTGATCCGTGCCATCGCGGAGAAAATCGAACAATTCGGATCCAATTTTTGGTTCGATCGCAGTGCCGAAGAAATTTTAGAGGGAGTCGATTTAGCGGAAAATTTTAGGGGAAAGAAATTAAAAAAGGGTACCGACACGCTCGATGTTTGGATCGATTCCGGAGTGAGCCACTACGCCGTTCTAAAAAAATGGGAAAATTTATCCTTTCCGGCAGATCTGTACTTGGAGGGGAGCGACCAGCATCGCGGTTGGTTCCAGTCATCCCTATTGACGAGTGTGGTGATCAACGATGGAAAGGCGCCCTACAGGACAGTTTTAACCCACGGGTTCATAGTGGGTGAAGACGGGAAAAAGATTTCCAAAAGTGACGGAAAACTGCAGACGGCGGATGATTATGTAAATAAATTTGGTGCGGATGTGATCCGCCTATGGATTGCATCGGAGGATTTCAAGGCGGATATTCCCATTTCGGACGATATTTTGAATCACGTGTCGGGGACGTACCGGACCATTCGCAATACACTGCGCTTCCAACTCGGCAATTTATACGACTTCGATGAATCGAAGGATGCGGTCAAGCAAAGGGAAATGACGCCCATCGATCGCTGGATTTTGCAGAGATTGAAGCAGCTCATTTTGCAATGTACGGAGGCCTATGAGATCTACGATTTTCACAAGGTATATCAATCATTGAATCGCTTTTGTTCCGTGGAGCTTTCGGCGACCTACCATGATATTTTAAAGGATCGGCTGTACACCTACGCACCACATTGGAAAGAACGCCGTTCTTCCCAAACCGCACTGGCAATGATTTTCAAAGTCCTCGTGCGGCTATTGGCGCCCATTTTGACCTTTACGACCGACGAGGCAATGGCCTATTTCCAGGGAAACCAAGAATATGTCGATGGTGTGGCGGTACACCTCATGAATTGGCCGGATGCGTCGGAAATTGAAGATTTTGCAGAAGAATGGGAGGTGGACCAGATTATACAATTTCGCGAAAAAATTCACGAAAAATTGGAAGTTCTCCGAAAGAATAAAACAATCGGTCAGTCCCTCGACGCAAAGGTCGTGATCAAAGGTGACGATGCACTATTTGAAATTCTAAAAAAATACAAAAAAGATTTACCGGAATTCTTTATTGTTTCGCAGGTCGTTTTGGAGCGGATACGCAACGATACGGTTGTTGAAGCGGAACCGTGTTCCTGGGAACGTTGCCAACGGAGTTGGCGGCGCGTACCCGAGCGGGTTGGCTATGGGGAATTTAAAAACATTTCGGAACGTTGCCAATTGGCGCTAGAAGCAATTTTACAAAAAAAATAGAAATGAACAGGGTTGAAAGTGTAAAAAACGATACGCATGTGTTGCTAAATGTTTTAAAAAGTCGCAAGAAGCAAGCCAATACATTGGCTAATGCGGATGCTATTTATTTTTCGATAGAAGATGTGCGGCGCGTCCTTATCGAGCGCGAAAATGAACAGCGAGAACAGGAAAACCGCATCAAAATTCAAAATAAACAAAAACTTATCGAGAAGGTCTTGCACGAAAATAAAAATACGGTTGTCTCTGCCGCCGGAATTGCCGACATTTTGGGCTTCGATCCCACCCGTAGGGCATCGATATTCTCCGTAGATCGAGAAAAAATACCGGCCCAATATGAGCAGTATTATATCAAACTTCTACAACTGCAGGAAGCGCTTGAAAAAAAATTGAACGCCATACCAACGGAAATCGAATTCGCTTGGAGCCTCCTCAAAAAAGAAATGGATCCCGGAAAGGAAATACGCGATGCGCTGAATCGAATCCGAAACGGAACCTACGGCACCTGCGAAATTACCGGTGAACCGATCGCTGAAGAACGCCTCGAAACAGTGCCTTTTGCACGCTATTCCCTAAAAGGTCAGCAAATGTTTGAACGACAAATGACCCTGAAAAAAGAAAAACAAACGAGCCCCTTATTCGGAGATGAAGCGGAAGATGTCTTCGGTGAAAATTATGAGGAGGAAGAATAATCTTCTTCTTTGGGGATTTTTGAGCAGTACCGTTCTATTGGACCAAGTGTCGAAACATTTCGCCGAGGTTTATTTTGGATATCAAAGTTTGATCCTCACCCCCTGGCTCAGTTTTACATTATTCCATAATACGGGTTGCGCCTGGAGCCTTTTCCAAAACCATACAATGCCTTTGGGGGTTCTGGGCGTTGTCGTATTATTTTTTGTCTACTATGCACGAAACATTTTAAGAATTTATGAACATCCCATCGCCTTTGGTTTGCTACTGGGCGGTATTTTAGGAAACGCTATCGATCGTCTATTCCGTGGATTTGTGGTCGATTTTATTGATATTAATTTACAAATTTACCGTTGGCCGACCTTCAATGCCGCCGATACGGCCCTGTGTATAGCCGCATTTATTCTTATACTATTCCCTTCCAAAAGGGAACAAAACTCCGCTGTCTAGCTCAATCCAGGATTTGCCGACTAAAATGGGTGATTCGATTTCTGACGTGCTACTCGCTCCCACCCTCTATTTACTAGCCTTGGAAGAAGACTGATGGCTGTCAAGTGATTTTTTTATTTATATTTTTGGTATTACTCTTGCGGATGAATCTCTACCATTGCAGTGTCACAAGTTTGCTAGATATCAAGAAATAATAAAAACTCAAACAATCCATCGTGCGGGCGAAAAGATTCTGACGTGCTGCTCGCTCCCACCCTCTACCTTTAGCCTCAGAAGAAGACTGATGGCTGTCAAGCGTTTTCGAGGAAATATTTTTTCAAAAACAATTTCCCGGAAACAGTTGCCGAAAAAATAAAAATCTTTTCGTTTTTTTATTGACATGAATTATAGATTCTTAGAATCGCAACTATGACAGTAAGACAGCAAATATCAAGCAAAAAAAGAAAAAATCTTTCGCGCTCGTTGAAATCGTCTTTACTATCGTCATTATTGGCATTTTGCTGGCCATCTTTCTGCCTGCAATGAGCACCGTTAAACTCGCTGCGAAAAATCGCAGAAGGTTGGAAAACTTATACCGTCGATAAGAACTTTGGAGCTTTTTTTAGGGAACATATGGAATTTGTACACCGTCTGTCGGGAGGTGGGCCCGGTTGGCAAGGTCAGGAACGATGCATCATCAATGATCCCTATGTCTATATCTCTCCGAACGATAAATATGCCTCAAAAGTCTTCGGAGAGGCAATTAGTGGTCCGGCAGGCGATGCGGGTGCTTATCTTGGAGCGTATGGGAGGGGCGGAAATGATATTACAACGGGACCGGGTATTCCGTTCAGTTATTGTCTAATTTCCGGCCTGTCCGCATCGATGCCGCTCGCCACAACACTCGTAGCTTTTACCCGCGGCCTCAAAGCAAATGGCAAATGGCATTCTAAATACGGACTCTACGGCAATAAAGGCGGTCACGTCGCCTTCTGTAATGGACACGGCACCTGGTTCGATGGCGATAAGCCTGCGAAATTTTTACACTTGAACGGTCAGGAATATACCTTCGATATCCGCAAAACTATCCCAAATAACGCGTTTATTTCCGGCGGGTACTTGGAAAACCCCAATATCACAGATAGCGATGGCTCACCGTTGTTAATTCAACACGCCGGTACCGGCGATGAGTGAAATTAATCACCGAAAATACCTTAAAAACATGATGAAAATTTAAAGCAATTTAATGCGGGCGTAAAAAATTACATTCCGCTTACTCCAATCCTCTGAAGAAAATTAAGGACCGTCAAGTCATTTTTCTCGATAACGCTCGCTCGGAGAACATTTGAAAAAAAATATTAGAGAAACAAGAAACTTGACAGGTAAAAAAAATTAAGATATCCTTACAGCGTGAAGAATTGGAGTGGAACTGGTGTTGTTTGTGCCGTAGTGGCGAAAATATTTACATTCCCAATGTTCCTAGGGTTGGGCGGTTGTAGTAGCTTTGAAAAAGCTGTCCAGGAGAATGAACAACGGGTCCACCATATGAGCAAAATAAATACTATCCCAACTTCACTGGAACCATCGAGTCGCGAAACTGTCATTTCCTTTGACCATAAATTGGATCTCTACGAGTTGCTCGATTTGGCATTTGCACACAATCCTGAAACGAAGGTGGCCTGGTGTCAATCGGCACTCGCTTCCGCCCAAAAAACAAAGGCCGATAGTGCGTTTTATCCCCATGTGACGGCCAGTTTAAATGCCGCACGCGCAGAACAATTGGGCGCTCTGGCATCCGATAAAAAACATTTAACAACTTCCGTCTCCAATGTCATTTATCCCCAGGTCGAAATCAATTACTCCCTATTCAAGTTTGGTGCGCATAGGGAATCGTCCCGGGCGGCACTCAGTGCGCTAAAGGCGGCTAATTTCCAATTCAACCAGGCCTTGCAGGATGTGGCTTACCGGGTAGAGTTGGCGTATTTTTTCCTGGATTCGGCTCTTGCAATTGTAAAAGCTAATAAACAAAATTTGGAGGACGCGAAGGTGGCGCTGGATGCCGCCCAGAATCGACACCAATCGGGATTGGCCAATCGACAGGATTTGCTAAAGGCACAGGCCGCGCACAGTGCCGCCGAATTTGAACTGGAGAATTCCCGTTCAGCAGTGGAATCCGCACGGGCACATTTGGCCGTTGCCATCGGCGTTCGCGTGAGCAACGGTTTACGTATCATGGCAAGCGATACTCAGACAATTCCCGATGTGGATGAGTTGGAAAATTTGATCGAGCAATCACTGGTAATGCGACAGGATATGCAGGCAAAAGGAGAATTGCTAGCGGCGAAGCAACACAACCTGGAAGCGAAAAAATATGACCAATATCCGGAACTGGTTGCCGGATTGAAAGCGTCACGGAAAAAAATTCAGGATACGCCAGGAATGTACAATAATTTTGAAGCCTATCTGGGACTCCGTTGGGATATTTTTGACGGCCATTTAAAGATGGCGGAACGTTTAATGGCCCGCGAAGAATTGGAAATCGCCCGCCAACAGCTGAAGGCGAAAGCCCTAGGCGTTGTGGGTGAGGTTTGGGAGCACTTTTATACGTTAAAATCAGCGATTCAAAAGCTGAATTCGGCACAGAATTCGGAACGATGTGCCTGGGAGTCGGCCAACTATGCCCAGGAGGCCTACACAAATGGGTTGTGTTCCTTTACGGATTTGTTGACCTCCCAGAATGCGCTTTCCGTGGCGCGAAAACAGCTCGTATGTGCCCAGAACGATCTCTCGGTCAGTTGGGTCCGGCTGGCCTATTGTACGGGTAAAATTCTAGAAAAACAGTAAATATGTCAAAATCAGTGTTAAAAATTTTTCCCATTGCCTGTGGTATGATTCTAGGGGGATGTGGCAAAGAGACGGCCTCCTCCCTGGATCAACCCAAAGGGCGCCCCCCCGTTCCGGTCGTTGTAACTAGAGCGATTAAACGGGATTTTCCGGTGTATTTGTCATCGGTAGGCCGCTGCCGCGCCTACAATGCGGTCGACATCGTTTCCCAGATTAGCGGCGAAATTATTTCCGTCGATTTTGAGGAGGGTGCATTGGTTGAGCAGGGACAGCCGTTATTTCATATCAACGATCGGCGATACAGGGCCAATCTAAAGGCAGCGGAAGCGGATTTGGATCGCCATCGCGCCCAGCTCTCGATCGATCAGGTCCAGCTGGAGCGTTCGAAGTCGCTGATGGACAAGGATTATATTTCGAAGCAGGAATTTGAAACCTACTCCACGCGCGCGGCCCAGGATCGGGCGAATATTGTTTCCGCGGAAGCCGCCATTGAGCGCGCTAAAATCGATCTGGAACACTGTTGCATCGGGGCTCCTTTTTCCGGGATGATGGGGAAGCGCCTGGTGGATCGCGGTGCGGTTATCAGTGCCATGCAGCGACTCGTTTCGATTCGCCAAATGACGCCGTTGGGTGTCGATTTTTTCATTTCGGAAAACGATTTCCCTACACTGAAACGGCAATTCGAAACCGGCCGCCAATTGGGTCTTGAAATTGTATTGGTTGCCGATAAAGCGATTCGGACCAAGGGCGTCCTGAAGTTTCTCGACAATGGGGTCGACGCGGAGAGCGGAATCATTCATCTGCGGGGTGAATTTCCAAACGAAAATTACCAATTTTGGCCCGGATGTACGGTACACGTCAACGTGGAGCTGGAAGTTTTGAAGGACGTGGTAGTAGTTCCCTCGGAAAGTATGAAGGTCAACAACGCGGGAAAGCCCTATCTGTACCGGGTTCGGGCCGATGAAGCCTCGGCAACGAAACACCGGGCGGAACAAATTTATCCGGAATTGGGCTACCGAAATCAGGAATTTGTAACCATAAAACAGGGAATAAACGAAGGGGAGACGATTATTTTGCGCGGCAGTATGTTACTGGGCAACGGATCGGATGTGATTCCCATGCCCGACGGAGCACCCGCTGGAGCACCCGCTGGACAGGCCCTCCAACAGCCAAAACAGTGATAGACTATGAAAAGTTTAAGTGAAATTTTTATTAAACGTCCAGTGATGACGATGCTGCTGGTTATTTCCGTCATCCTCGCGGGAGTTTTCAGCTATTGGGAGCTGCCGGTTAGTGACCTTCCGGTGGTTGACTATCCCGTCATCAATGTGCGCGCGGGATACCCGGGAATGGATCCGCAAATGGTGGCGGCCAATATCGCATCGCCCCTTGAAAAGGAATTCATGCAAATTTCGGGCATCGATCAAGTGACTTCGACCAGCATGCAGGGAATGGCGAGCATTACCTTGCAATTCAATCTGAATAAAAGTATCGATTCGGCGGCCAACGATGTGCAGGCGGCGATTACGCGGGCATCGAGCCAGCTCCCCCACGATATGCCGGCGCAACCGGTCTACGAAAAAACGGATCCCAATAGCATTCCCATTTTTTTCCTGAATTTGAGCAGCGATACCCTATCGCAGGCGGAATTGTACGAGCTCGCCGATCGAGAAATCATCAATAAAATTAGCATTTTGGATGGCGTATCGAAGGTACAGGTCTACGGCATCAAACGGGCCATACGCATCGAACTCGATACGGATAAACTTTACAACAAAGGCATTACGATTTCGAACGTCGCCGATGCGGTACGCCTGGGGACCGTATCCATGGCTGCCGGTAGTTTGAAAGGCAAGAAAAATTCGGTTGTTTTGAAACCCATGGGGCAATTGGAAACTGCCCAGGGCTACAGCGACCTGATCATTGCCTACAAAAATGGGGCACCCATTTATTTGCGGGACGTGGGCGAGGCCATCGAGGGTGTCGAATCGAACGACGTGCGCATGTGCTATTGGAATCGCGATATGCCGCCGGGAAGGACGAGCGTGGCCATTGCCGTTACACGGGGAGCCGGAGCGAATGCCGTCAAAATTTCAGAGGCGATTGGAAAATTAATTCCACAGATCAATCGCCAGCTTCCTTCGTCGGTGACATTGACGCCGGTTCATGACCGCGCCCACAAAATCGCCAATTCCATCGACGATGTGAAGGAGACGCTGGTTATCGCATTTTTACTGGTTGTCGCGGTTATTTTTCTCTTTTTGGGGCGTCTGCGGGAGACCTTTATTCCGGTGGTTGCCCTGCCGCTGTCCCTGCTCATCACCTTCGTGGTGATGCGGCTATTGAACTATTCGCTGGATAATTTATCCCTACTCGCGTTGACGCTGGCCATTGGATTTTTAGTGGATGATGCCATTGTTTTTTTGGAAAATATGGTACGCCGCATGGAAAAACTGGGCGAAACACCCCTGCAGGCATCCATCGAAGGGGGTAAGGAAATCACGTTTACCATTTTGTCGATGACGTTATCCCTGGCGGCCGTTTTCATACCGATGATTTTCATGCCGGGCCAACTCGGCCGTGTCTTTCGGGAGTTTTCGATCACCATCGTGGTGGCGATTCTCGCCTCGGGAGTGGTATCGATTACGGTGACGCCCATGATGTGTGCGCGGCTATTGAAACCGATTGCCCACGAAAGTCGCACCACATTGGAGCGGTTGGCCAATTTTTTGGAGGCACAATTTTTACGTTTCTACGGAGTGACGCTGCGCTGGTTTCTGGATAAGCGGTGGACGGCGATATTTATCTGGCTGCTCTGTACGGTCCTGACCTACCTCTGCTTCCTAAAGCTGCCCAAAACGTTTTTACCGGAGGGAGACAGCGGCATGATGATGGGCGTTTTCATCGGGAAAGAGGGAACTTCGCCCAAGCAGATGCACGCCTACCAGGACCAGGTGCAGGCCACATTGGCATCCGATGAGAATGTGCGCCAGGCGATGCTGGTAACGGGAATCAGCGGATTTATGCAGGAAAATCAGGGCCTCGTTATCGTGTTTTTAAAGGAAGACCGCGGAAAAACGACGATCCAGGAAATTGCGCGAAATCTTACGAAAAAATTATTTATGATTCCCGGCGCAATGACTTTTTTACAGCCCATTCCCAATCTGCAAATTAATACGGGGACCCAAAAGACGAACCAGGGAAAGTATTGTTTTTCTTTGACGTCCAATAATTTTCAGGACCTCGTGGAACCGGCCCAAAAGTTGCAGTTGGCGATGATGACCCATCCCGGGTTTGCGAGTGTTTCCACCGATCTGTATTTGCAAAACCCTGAGTTGGAAATTGAATTTCTCCGGGAACAGGCTTCCCTCTACGGCGTCAACGTGACCGCCATTGAAAATGAAATTAAAAATGCTTTCTCGGAAAACTATGCCTATTTGATTAAGGGCGATATCAACCAGTACAAGGTCATCGTGACGACGAAAGGGGATGCGAAAAATTCACCCGACGATTTGAAGGACCTTTACGTGCGCACGCGCAGTGGGGATCTGACCCCCCTCCAATCGGTGGCCTCCGTGAAACAACACCTTGGGCCGGTAAGCGTGTGCCACATTAATAACATGAATTCGGTGACGCTGTATTTTAATTTACATCCGGGCTATGCGATCGGCGATGCGACGAAATTTATCAGCCAAAAAGCTCAAGAACTTCTACCACCATCGGTAACGGGAGTTTTCCAAGGTGAGGCGGCGACCTTCGCTGAAACCATGCGCATCATCATGATTTTACTTTTTGTTGCCATTTTTGTCATGTATACCATCCTAGGTATTCTCTACGAAAGCTATATCCATCCCATTACGGTGCTGTCCTCCCTGACCGTGGCGATGCTCGGGGGACTGGCGACCCTACTTTTGGCAAAGGATGTGTTCCATTTCAATGGCATGGAGCTGTCGCTGTACGCCTGCATCGGCCTCTTCATGCTCCTGGGTATCGTGAAGAAGAATGGTATCATGATTGTGGACTTTGCCATAGCCCGTCGGCGGGAAGGAAAATCTCCCGAAGATGCGATCCATGAGGCGAGTATGGCCCGCTTTCGCCCCATCATTATGACCACCCTCGCCGCCCTGATGGGTATGATCCCCATTGCGGCGGGTTGGGGTGCAGACGGCGCATCGCGTATTCCCCTGGGCCTGTGCGTCGTGGGCGGCCTGGTATTTTCCCAAATCGTAACCCTTTACCTTACGCCCGTAATTTACGTTTGCATGGAATATTTTCAGGAACGTATCCTGGATAGAATTCCATTCTTCGCCCGCGAAATTGAGTAGATTTTAAGGGCTCCGGCTGCCCAGAGGGCTCCGCCCTCTGGACTCCCGCAAGGAGTCAAAGACTCCTTGACCTCCTTTGGCGGCCAGACCTGCGCATACTGCGCAGGTCTGGCCGCAAGGTCAAATCCAGGCCCAGGAGGCGGTGCCTCCTGGCGGGGATTCTAAGGGCAAGTATCCCTTAGAAAAAATAGTGCGCTCAAACCCGGGAGGAACAGTGACAGATATTGGGAATAATTATGGAAAGTACCGCTCTGAGTATGACATTCGTCCGAATTACCCAGGCCATCGCCCCCGTAATGTTTCGCGTCGCTGTTGAGTATTTCTCTCCAACACCCTTCGTAGGGCACACCTATTTTATAATCTTGGCGTATTACCGGTGTTAAATTACAAACGACGAGCAAACATTCTCCATTTTGACCATGGCGGAAAAATGCAAACACGCTGTTATCGATATCGTCAACAACGGCCCAGGAAAATCCGTGCAAATCGAAATCCGATTGGGCTAAGAATTGTTGTTTTCGGTAAAGAAAATTGAGATCGCGGATCCACCGTTGGACGCCCAGATGGTCCGAATATTGTAACAGGTGCCAGTCCAGACTTTTATTGTGATCCCATTCATTGGACTGGCCGAATTCGTCGCCCATGAAGAGTAATTTTTTTCCAGGCCAGCCCCACATCAATCCGTAAAGTGCGCACAAATTTTTCGATTTCTCGCGCATGTCGTTACCGGGCATTTTACTAATTAGAGAACGTTTGCCATAAACCACTTCATCGTGGGAAAATGCAAGCATAAAGCGTTCGGAATACTGATAAAGCATGCCAAATGTTAATTGATTGTGGTAATATTTTCGGTAAATGGTTGGCTGGGAGAAATAGTTTAGCGTATCGTGCATCCAACCCATATTCCATTTCATATCGAAGCCTAACCCGTGATAATTCGTTGGACGTGTTACGCCGCCAAAGGAAGTCGATTCCTCGGCAATGGTAATCGCTTGGGGAAATTTTTCATGGATCGTATCATTTAATTCCCGTAAAAATTCGATGGCCTCGATATTTTCGTGACCTCCGTAGCGATTGGGGATCCATTCATCGGATTTTCGCGCATAATCGAGGTAAAGCATGGAGGAAACCGCATCGATGCGAATGCCATCGATATGGAATTGGTCGAACCAATGGAGCGCACCGCCGATCAAAAAATTACGCACTTCGTGGCGTCCGTAATTAAAAATCAACGTCCCCCAATCTTTGTGCATACCTTGGCGTGGATCGGCATGCTCGTAAAGGTGTGTGCCATCGAAATACTCCAGGGCGAAGGCATCCTTTGGGAAGTGGGCGGGGACCCAATCGAGAATCACACCGACCCCCCTTTGGTGGCAATGGTTGACAAAGTAACGAAAATCATCGGGTATCCCATAACGGTGAGTTGGCGCGAAGAAACCCGTAACCTGGTATCCCCACGAACCGAGAAAAGGATGTTCCATAATGGGCATCAGTTCGATGTGTGTAAATCCCATTTCACAGACATAGTCGCACAGTATCCGGGCCAATTCGCGGTAATTCAGAGGGCGATTTTGTTCTTCGACGACTTTTCGCCAGGAATCGATATGTACCTCATAAATACTAATCGCATCGGAACGGAAATCATTTATTTTTTTCCGCCAAGCCTGATCATTCCAAGGGAAATCGGATATTGAGCCCATCACGATGGAGGCATTATTCGGAGGACCCTCGAAGTAATGGCCATAAGGGTCACTTTTCAAGCGCAGATTGCCATCGGCGCCGACAATTTCGTATTTGTAGGGACAACCGTTCAAATTTTCCGGAATAAACAGTTCCCAGAGACCAGAATTTCCGAGCATTCGCATCAATCCGTAGCGGCCATCCCAATGGTTGAAATCGCCAACGATGGAAACCCGTTGCGCACTTGGAGCCCAGACACAAAAGCGTGTACCTTCGATACCGTCGATGGAAAGGATATGATTACCTAATTTTTTATAAATTTTTCTATGTTTACCTTCATTGAAGAGGTGTTGATCGAATGCTGAAATCGTCGGTTGGAAGGAGTAAGGATCAAAAAATATTTTCCTATTGCCTCTAAAATCTTCGGATTGCAACTGATATTTAAAGCAATCGGACCTTTCGATAGCCGCTTCAAAAAAACCGGATGCATCGAGTTTTTTCATGGCATATTTTTTACCGTCCGCCACGTCGATGACGGAACAGCGTTGCGTTTCTGCTAGAAATGCCCGAACGACGATTTTCTTTTTTTCATTTTCGGTCCAAAAGTGCATTCCTAGCCGATCGTGGGGCTGAGAATGCTTCGCCGACACGAAAGTTAACAATTCCTCCTGCGAAATAATCACATTGCCATAATGATAATTTTTTTTAAAAATCCCAGTTTATTTTCTTCGATAAGGATAGAAACAAGCTGGGATTCATTCTTATTTTTTAAAAGAGTCTAGAGGTATTCTCCCATGCCCTTTGCCAATATGAATAAGAAGGATGTTTGGAATAGTATTTGGGTAAAAGTCCTTCCGCAAATATCTTCA
>JAITJQ010000040.1 GCA_031278845.1 Puniceicoccales bacterium | reverse complement strand
AGTTTTCTTAGGAAGCTTCATAACCGAAGAGAGGATAGGTCCAAGTTTCTTGATTATCCCACAAACACAGCTCCATCAAAACCCAACAGCGCATCCATAAACCTCTGAGTAACGTAATGCCCGTAGTACATGATTGAGAATCATGACCCTGCTTTCTTCCAATGCCGAGAGGTAAAAATTACTTTATTTCCACCGTTTGCCGATCACCTTTGTGCCAGCGGTAAAAGATGGGCGACGCAATAAAGATGGAAGAATAGGTCCCAACGAAAATGCCAATGATGAAAATTAAAGCCAAGTCGTTGATGACACCTGCTCCAAAACAGTACAGGGCCATTGCCGCTAAAAATGTTGTAAAACCCGTTAAAATCGTCCGCGATAGGGTACAATTGACCGAATAGTTAATAATCTCCTTCAACGAAGCCGTTGGATTAAAGTGGAGCTCTTCGCGAATGCGATCGAAGACGACGATGGTATCATTGATCGAATAGCCGATGACCATCAGGATCGCTGCAATCATCGGTGCCGAAAATTGCCGCCCCAAAAGTAGATAAATGCCAATCGTCGCCAGGATATCGTGAATCGTCGAAATCAACGCTCCCATGCCAAACCCTATTTCAAAACGTAGGGCGATGTAAATGAGAATCATTAGGAGCGAAGCCATTACCCCCAAAAACGCATTCCATTTGATTTTTCCACTCACCGAAGATCCGATGCTCGATTCGTGTATGATCTTCAATTGGGCCTGCGGGTACTGTTTATTTAACGCTTGGAATAGCGATTTCCCTTTGCCTTCCTTCGTCTGGAGGCATAAAACCTCACCGGAATCCTTGATGTTTTTGCGGTAAACCGTCCCCACCTCGCCAATACCAGTCTCCTTAGCCAGTCGTTCGATATCGTTGGTGTTGAGTTTTTCCGTAAATTGGAGCGTCATTTCGTCGCCACCCGTAAAATCGATGCCGTAAATCCCATTGCCGCGAATGACAAACGCCAGCAACCCTAAGCCAACAACGACCAGCGATACAATGGACGCTATCTTTTGTTTCCCGAGGAAATCGAATTTTCTAACTTCGCCACTATGCTTTTTCAGTATACTTTCAAAGCCAAAATCGATTAAAATTGCCATGAGCGCACGGCTCAGCACCAGGGCGCAAAACATGGTCGCAAAAATACCAATCGCCAGAATCACACCAAATCCACGAACCGGTCCCGTTCCGATCCAAATTAAAATGAATGCGGAGAGCAATGTCGTAATATTGGCGTCAAAAATCGTCGAAAATGCCTTATCGTAGCCCGCTGCTAACGCCGTACGCATTCGTTTTCCGAGCGCCAATTCTTCCCGCATGCGTTCGAAAATCAGGATATTCGAGTCGACACCCATCCCCACGGTCAAAACTAATGCGGCTACACCGGGTAGCGTCATCGTCGCACCAATCATCGCCATAAGACCGAGGACGATGAGCGCGTTCGCAAGGACGGAAATAACGGCGACCCATCCCGATGTGCGGTAGTAGGCGACCATGAATAGAATGACTAACGCGATGCCGAGAATGGTCGCGTAGGTGGAACTCGTCTTCGCATCTTCGGCGAGGGACGGCCCAATTTCTTGGATTTCCGTTAAAATGAGCTCGAACTCCAGGGGATTGTTGAGCACGTTGGCTAACTCAAGCGCTTCCCGCTGGGAAAAATGTCCCGAAATACTCGCCATACCATTGGGGATTTCACAATTAATGCGCGGTGCCGAATACAGCTTTCCATCGAGAACGATTCCCAGTAAGCGGCCGATATTATCCTTGGTGATCTTTGCGAAGCGGTCGACGCCATCCGGCGATTTCATTTCGAGACTGATTTCGAATCCACCGTACTGGTTTATCGTCGCATGGGCATTTTTTACCATTTTGCCGGTCATTTCTGGAATCCTTTTGACGTAGTAGGGAATCATATCAATTTCGCCGGTTTTCTGATTTTCTAGCTCGGAAAAAAGTAGCTCGTAGCCGATGGGTGCCGCTTTGGGATCCATACTCTGCGGTTGGTCTTCATGGACCAGACGGAATTCCAACTTCGCCGGACGCTTGACCGCATCGACAATTTCCGGATTATCCTGGGTGGAAATGCCCGGCAATTGGATTTCGATTTCATCGTTGCCACGGGCGCGAATAACCGGTTCCGCGACACCCATACCGTCGAGCCGATGGCGCATGATCTGTGCCGCCTTTTCAAGTTGACTCTGACGCAAATCCGAATCCTTTTCCTTCACCGATTGGTCCGCGATTTTAAGGGTAAATGCAATACCTCCCTTCAAATCAAGTCCCTGCTTCAGTCGCCCTTTGGATTCCTGCAGCAGTACTTCCAGCAAGATTTTATTCTTCCGGTCGAGATTTTTAATGTCCTGGAGCTTGATATCCGCAAAGTAGATGGAGAGATCAATTTTTTCATTTTTGGCAATTTCTTTCAGAGCGACAAAAATGGAGGGCGATTGCTTGAGCTGTACCCGTAATTTAGCCCGTGAAAGTAAGCCGGTAAATTCATCCATTCGAGCCGTCGCCCGATGGGCAATGAAATCATTGAAGGGCCGATCGTTGAGGGGAATAAGACTCCATAGGGCCCATAGCAGAACGATAACTGATAGAATCGATTTTCTTAAAGTCTTGCTAAACATAAAAGTTACATGGGAAGTATGGATTTTTACGCTTCCTGCAAGCTAAAATAATACCAGTTTTTCTAAACCTCCCTAAAAAATTATTGCAAACGAATTTTGGGATTCAACCAGGCTTGAATACAGTCGGCAATCATGTTGCAAACGATAATCGTGAGGGCATAAAAATTTACAATTCCTAGAATGAGCATGTGGTCGCGACCGCTAATTGCCTGAATAAAGAGGCGGCCTAGGCCGGGAATTTGAAAGACAGTTTCCGTTACGATGGCTCCACTGATGATTCCTGCAAATGCCGGTCCCATGTAGGCGATAACGGGCAATAGGGCGTTACGGAGGGCATGTACGAAAAAAATTCTCCACTCATTCAACCCACGTGCCCGCGCTGCCATGATATAAGATTGATCCAAAACTCTGGTCAATGCGCCCTTCGTTAGACGGGAAATGTAGGATGCATAAAGGATTCCGATTGTTAGAATGGGTAAAATTTTTTGGCTCCAGTGGTCCCAGCCGGCGACGTCGAAAATGCGATATTTTAACCCGAAAATGTAGATCAAAAAAGGTCCCACCACAAAGGCGGGTAGGCACATACCCAGCGTAGAAAAAATATTCAGGAGGGTATCTAGCCACGTTCCATGAAATCGAGCCCCGATTACACCCATGAAGATACCTGCGAGTAGCGCAAATAGCATGCTATAGACACCTAATTCGAAACTGACGCAAGCCTTCGATTGAACGAGCTCGATGACATCCCAGTCCGTATATTTGTAAGATGGTCCCAAATCCCCTTTGAAAACATTCCGAATGTAACGGTAATATTGTACGTTCAATGGTTTGTCGAGACCGTAGCGTTCATTTAATCTTTGGCGAATTTCGGAAGGCATTTCTCGTTCACCGTCAAAAGGTCCACCGGGTATGAAATGGATGAGGGCAAAGGCTAAAAACGTCACCCCAAAGAACGTAGGAATAACAAAGAAAATCCGTTTAAATAGGAATAGCAACATTATAAAATGATATAATAGACCTTTTGTTTTAATCGATCGAGCCACTCTTGGCGTAGCTTTTGATGCCGTTCGCTCAATAGGGTTTGTTCGATACTTTCTCGCACTTCACAGAGGGATAAAGTACGGGCTTCCCGGATATTACGGAGTCCAAGAAATATGATTTGTTCATCCAATTCGACGCTGCTGAAGGAACCGATCGGAAGCGCCGTAATCTTTTCGACGATGATGGGCAATACCTCACTTTCGTTGATCGCTTCCATATGACTGAAGTTAATACCAGGAATTTGCGATAAATCTTGGCAATGTGCTTCGTAGGAACATCTCTTCTTTAGGCACGCCTGGATGGATGAAATGGTATCCGTATCCTCCTTTTTTACCATAATTTGATCGATATCAAATTGCCTACCCCGGATAAATTTCTCCGGATGGGTTTGGTAATAATTTTGGATATCGAGGGGGCTGACCGAGTTAGGTTTATGGACGTTGCGTTCATACATACAGGAAACGATTGCTTCCTCCCGAATCCAAGCCTTATAGCTTGTTTTAGATTTTCCTTGACGGTGTAGAGTTTCCATAAGCTTTAATGGATCGTTGTCGAAACGCGCCTCGACCTCTTCATACTTTTTTTGGACATAGGATTCCGGTAACTGTCCTTTCATCCGTTCGAATTCTTTGGCAATTATTTTTTTTTCGATGAGCGCATTGCGTACCTCTGTCCGCAGCTCATCCTTTACTTCCGGGGCCAAAGTATTCCCACCGGTGGTCAGGGCTATTCCGCCTTCGACCTGCTGTTCCGTGATCACGTGATTGGCCACATAGGCTACGATACCATTGCTGTAGGCATTTTTTTGAACCGTGAAACCATGGAGCGTACCACTCAATAGCAGTACGCATGACAATAAAATACCACAAAAATTCCTGAACATACCCTTGAGCATAGGACCAAAATGAAAAAGAAAAGAAAAATTTGCGCTGGAAAAAATTTTAGAAATCTCATCATTTGTTTCCCATGGATCCGGATAGTAAAAAAGATATTTTTCAAAAGATTATCGACCGCGAAATCCCCACTGAAATTCTCATGGAAGATGACCAATGCATCGCCATTCGAGACATTAATCCGGGGGCACCGGTACACGTTTTGATTATTCCGAAAAAAAATATTCCCCGACTCGGAGAGGCTACGGAAGACGATGGACCTATTCTTGGGCATTTACTTTTAGTGGCCCAGCGGTTTGCGAAAAATCAGGGTCTATCGGGGGGATTCCGCATCGTGATTAATAACGGTCCCGATGCCGGTGAAAGTGTTCCCCATTTACACGTCCATCTTTTGGCCGGCAAGTCAATGATTTGGCCGCCGTGCTAAAATTGAACGCGGCGGTTATTCGGAGCGGTGAAGATTTTATTGGTAATCCTACGGTTTACTGCACGCCTATCCGTTATCAACGCATCATGCACGGCATTCAAATTTTGAGCTACGACTGCCCTATGTAGAGGGGGAGTGTGAGGATAGCCCGCGTTATTGGGATAGCCCACTATGTGACCCAATGCGAGATTGGGCATCAATGCAACTAATGATCCTCCCAAGGGAAGTAAGGATCGCGTTTTTGAGATATTCTTTTTTGTAATTTTTTCATTCTGGGTATCGGGATTGTTTATTTTTCAGGTCCAAGGGATGGATCCCCTGGCAAGGGGGTTCAAGGGGGAAGGATTCCCCCTTGTTCTTTTTCCAAATAAAGGCTTGCTAGCTTTTTTTAAAATTAATAGATGATCTACAATTGAAGTATTCTTGGTAGCGAACCGTACAGTAAGGTGGAAATTTTTGGATTGCGATGAGGGTCAGATGGATTTTTTAGCTGCGAAATTGGGCATTTCGAAGGTCCTCAGCGCCATTCTTCTTCAGAGGGGTTTTGAAAAAATTACCGATGCGGAGCGCTTTATCGCACCTAAAATTTCCAATCTCAATGATCCGTTTTTGCTCAAGAATATGGATCATGCCATCGCGCTATTGGATCGATATGTGCAGCGAAAATCGTCTGTTTCCATCATTGGGGACTACGATGTGGATGGCATTACCAGTACGGCGTTACTGGTTGATATTCTGCGACGATTTGGCATTTGGCCGCAATATTTTGTTCCACGACGTTTTTCGGAGGGCTACGGTATGTCCAAAGAGATCGTCCGTCGCATGCTCAAAAAAAGTAGACCAGGTCTCGTCATTGCCTTGGATTGCGGTACCAATTCCGTGGATGAGATTCGTTTTCTCGTCAATAAGGGTATCGATGTCCTGGTCATCGACCACCATACGTTGACGGTGAATCAAGCTCCACCCGGGATCATTATTAATCCTCATTTATCCGAGCACAGTGTTTCGCTCAAGTCCATGTGTGCGGTTGGATTAGTTTTCAAGTTTGTGCATGCATTTTTAAAACATCGGCGGAAACAGGGCGATGAACGGGCTTTCGCCATTCGTCTCAAGAGCTATTTCGATATCGTCGCCCTCGGAACGATTGCCGATATGATGCCCGTACTCCATGAGAATCGTATCATTGTGAAATATGGGCTACAGAGTTTTGCCAAGGAGCGTCGCCCGGGACTTGATGCACTCTGCGCCGTTGCCAATATTCCTTCGGGACAGGCTATTACGCAAGCGGATGTATCATTCAAGTTGGCGCCGCGTATTAACGTGAGTGGTCGACTATTCGATGCCCTATTGCCGGTAGAATTATTGTTAGCAGACGATATTTCTGGGGCGATGGTGAAGGCCCAAAAAATCGATCGGATGAATCGGGAACGGCAGCGTATCGAGCAGGCGGTTGTTTTAGAGGCGAAAAAGATGGTTCAGGAGCATTATCGGGATGATCCGGGTATCGTACTTTTTAATCCGGATTGGCATTCGGGGGTAGTCGGTATTGTGGCGGGGAAATTGGCGAAGGAGTATGGTCGGCCAGCCATTGTTTTATCATTGGAGCGTGGGGTTGCGAAGGGATCTGGGCGGAGTTCGAGTGTTAATTTATTTGATGTTTTAGCGGAATGTTCGGCTTATCTGGAAGATTGGGGTGGGCATAAGATGGCCGTAGGGGTTGCTTTAAAGCCGGGGGACATCGATATTTTTCGCAATACATTCAATCGAGTGATTTTACAGCTTTGCAGCGAGATTCGGACAGGGGATGAAGAAATTGAGATTGCCTATGTTTTAGATCGGGATGATATTGATGAATTTTTCGTTAATGAGCTAGAAGATTACCTTCATCCCTACGGACAGCAGAATGAGGAACCCATATTTTGTTTAAAGAATATTCGTTTTACGGATACGACGGAATTTTTTGGCATAGATCGGAAGCACGTTCGTTTTTGGATTGAGCGGAAGGATAGGCCATGGTTATCGGGGATTGGGTGGGATATGGCTTCTCATTTTCCGGAGCGGAATCGGGATGTTGACATTCTCGTATGTATTGCCTTTGATTTTTGGAACAACGAACGATTTCTTTTATTACGGCTTGTCGACTGGCGTTATTCCCTTTGATGATTCACGGGACACTATTTTCATGGAAATATTCTGAATATTGAAGTTTCCAGATAGATTAAAAAATAAATCAAAAAAAATAAAACAATATTGACAATTAGAAAGCTTTAAATAAAAAGATATTGAAATGAAAAAAATATTAACAATTTTAAGTGTATTGCCATTTTCAGCAACGGTTTATGGTAGTAATTCGCCATCTATTCCGCCGAGTGCTCCCGATGGTTCGGTAAGAATTCGTCGTACTATGGCAACGGAATTAGATATTCCACCGGCAAATTTTGATTTTTCTGGTTTTTCGGCGACGGGCTTTTTTCCGAGTAATAGCCCATCAAATTTCGCTTCTACGTCTAGGGATCTAAGTGAAGCGTTTGGGGCGGCTGATGCTGTTTTGGACCATGAGAGACGTGGGGAATATTGGCAAGGCAGTGATTCGTCATCCATTCCGCCGAGTGCTCCTGGTGGTCCTGTAAAAATTCATCGTACTACGGCAATGAAATTAGCTACTCCACCGGCAGGTTTTGATTTTTCTGATTTTTCGGCGGATGACCTATTAGATTTTCCGGTTGATAGCTCGTCAAATTTCGCCACTATGCCTGGTAGTTGCAGTGAAATGTTTAGGCCGGACGATGCTTTTGGGGCACATAAGGCACATGGAGAATATGGGCAATTCTTCGATGTAGGGACGAGAGGCGATCCATTGAGAGCATCTGCGGCGCCTCCAGAGGGAGCGTATGATGACGACTTTCAGGCAGCTGTTTTGGCTTCATTGGCAGATCGAAAGGAAATTAGTCAAGGAAATTTTAGATTGATTCAGCAACATTTACCCGAAGGGAGGATCGTATTCGATATGCCAAGCAATGGGTTATGTGGCGATTATTCCCTTCAGGTTTTAAGTCAAGTCCTGACTTCTCCGCAAGAAATTCTCGAAGTTTCCATAAGTGATGTAAGGGCAGGTATGAAAAGAATGAGTGAACTAATTTTGCGTCAGGCTATCGAGTTCGAGCAAAGAAGTTCTTCTGATGGCGGGGCAGAAGAAGATAGCCCTATTGCGATCCTTAGAACCACTCTCCTGGAAGATGGGCGATATCGTAGATATGTTAAAGCTCCCAATGAATTTAACTGGCCTTTGTTTTGCGAAGATCTAGAAAAGGGGATGATTTGGTTTGATTATCCATTTTTCCCGTTTGCGTGTGAAGCCTGGGGGCTATCGGGGATTGATTGTGTAGATGGTAACAATTTACAGACTTTGAGAGAGATTCCTCGCGATGGTGCATTGATCGGTGTTGATGGCAATCATTTTGTGGTGGCGTTGCCGAGGATCCTAAAAAATGGAGTAGAAATAAAAGAAGTCATATGTGAGGATTGGGATGGTCAACAGTGGCGTTCCGTTATTGGAGAACCTGCCAGTATAATTCCGTCTGCGCGATTCATGCCGGTGGCCGATGCGTTTCCATTGCCGCAGCCTGCGGGAGAGGCCTTTGTGGTTGAATCATTAGATGAAATAGCTAGAATTCAGGGAAGTTTACACAAAGGTATGGTATTATTTGACCTTCCCGAATTGGAAGGCAGCTATTATGCTTTTTTGGCTATTCGATTCGTCCGTCAATTTCCCGAGCAATCGACTGTTATGATTTCAAGAAGTATGGTAAATACATTTTTAGGTGGTCTAGCTAATCTTATAAATAAGACTTGTTCAGATATTCCAAAGATTGTGCGAGACAAGTTCCTTAATGATTTGCGAAATTGGGATCTTCCGATAGGTACCGAGTTGTTGCCATTTGCGCTCGAGACTTTGGGGCTACCTCGAGAAGTCTCCATTATATCGAGCGATGACGTAGCTCAGTTGGGAAAATTTCGTCCCTATGGTGTGTTAATTCAGTGTCAGTCCGGTCGTTTTGTGGTTGCGTTACCGAAGAGGACGGATTGTGGGGTTGAGATAGCAGAAATCATATGTGAAGATTGGGATGGCTATTTCCTTAGGTCTATGCCTGGGGAGCTTATCAATGAAGTTTCGGCAGTTTCATTTCGGATAGAAGGGCCTCTGAATATGATATTATTGGATGTTCCTGGATTTGGAAAATCTGGTTATTTTGCTCTTTTGGCCATTCGATTTGTTATGGATAATCCCCATGAATCAAAAATCAGAATTTCCAAAGAGCAATTGAATTTATATTGTGCGCGTATAGCCGATCAAATCAAGCACGATTTTGAAAATCAATCGCAAAGTTTAAAAATAAGTAAAGAAATTGAAATACTGCAAGCCGTTCTTCTAGGCGAAGAGAGATATTGCGATAATCAAGGTGAAGTGGTATGGAAGAGATACCTCGACGACATGAGAGACGGAAAGGTTGAGATGAACGATGTGATGTTACCGTTTGCATGTAGAGCTTTAGGTTTGAATTTAGATGCTATTCCAAGGAGCAATGATGAAAATTTTTTGAGAAATATTCCGCCCACGGGTACTCCTATTTATTGTCCACCTCTTAGTTATTATGGATTGCCTATTCGTCACAGGGAATTTAATCATTTCATGGTTATCTTACCGAGAAATGGAAAGGAACGGGTTGAACTCATGTGCCAAGAACAAGATGGTGAATGGTGGTATTCGGACTCAGGAATGCTTGTTCGTTATGAATAATTCGAAATGATCGAAGTAGTATTTATGGCTTAGGGTAATCTTACTGTTCGAGGCGGAGGGTATTATTTTCGAAGAAGGTTAGGAAAGCAATACTTTTCGTCTCCCGCTCTTTTCTAGATTCTCTGGAGGAGGGCGGATATAGGCAAAATGGCTAGGGAAATACAGTAGACAGGGCGATTATTTCTGTGAAGATTATATTTTCCGCAATTTTCAACGAATTAATTATTGTTGGTTTTAGGCAAATATTTTCAAGAATGTTGTATATTATTTAGTCTTTCGGATCGATCAAAAAATAGATCAGGAAAAAAATAAAAAAATATTGACAGATTAGAAGGCTTTTGAGATAAGCATTCCATGATAAAGAAAGAGTTGGCTGTTTCGGCTATATTGTTATCCCTAGCAGTAGGCAGTAATGATTTATTATCTATGCCAAGGTATCTGAATGAAGATTTAAAAAAGGCTTGTGGCGTTTGGGGTTTTTCTGCTTCTCCCGCATCGGGAGCAAATGGGGGTTCCGGAAGGAGTTCTGGAGTTCCGCCGCCTGCCGCTTCTCCCGCATCGGGAGCAAATTGGGGTTCCGGAAGGAGTTCTGGAGTTCCGTCGCCTGCCGCTTCTCCCGCATCGGGAGCAAATGGGAGTTCCGGTAGGAGTTCTGGAGTTCCGTCGCCTGCCGCTTCTCCCGCATCGGGAGCAAATGGGGGTTCCGGAAGGAGTTCTGGAGTTCCGTCGCCTGCCGCTTCTCCCGCATCGGGAGCAAATGGGGGTTCCGGTAGGAGTTCTGGAGTTCCGTCGCCTGCCGCTTCTCCCGCATCGGGAGCAAATGGGAAAGAACAGATAGACTTGAGTGTTTTCTTTGAGAAATATAAAGAAATAGAAAAGGAAAAAATACGCGGTAAATGGAAAAAAATGAGAGAAATTCAACAGAATTTACTACCCCGGATGGTGTTATACGATACTTTAGGAAATGGGTGGTGTGGCTTTTATTCCCTTCTGGCTTTACTTCATGCCCAAGATGATTTGCCAGTCATCTCAATTGCCATAGAAGAAGTAAATAAGTGTATGGGAAAAATAGGCGGGGAGATTTCGCGCCAGGGTTCCAACAATACAGATGAAATTGTAACCCTAAAAGCCGTTCTCAGCAAAGATAGGCGATATCATAAATATGTTGTTGGCGATTCTGATTTTAATTGGGATCAGCTCTGTGCGGATATAGCAGGTGGAAAGGTTTGGTTTGATTATGCATTTTTACCATTTGCATATGAGGCTTTGGGGGTATATCAGTTTGATTGCGTAGATGGTAACAATCCACGGGCTTTGGGAGAGATTCCTGACTGTGGTGGGGTTATTAATTATGGGGGCAATCATTTTATGGTGGCAATACCGGAGGATTTGCCCAGTGGAGGGAAGAGGAGAGGACTTAGATGCCAAGATTTTAATGGCCGATGGTGGTTTTCCGAGTCCGGAAAGCCTGCTGTACCTGAAGACCCGTCCCAGGAGGAGAGTCTGCTGTTTCCGGAAGCCTTCCGTGAAGAACCTACTGTCCACGAAGAGCTCATTGTCTCCGAAGAGAAAGATAGTGTTTTCGAAGAAAGTTAGGATAAAGTAATATTTTTTGTCTCCCTGCTCTTTTCTGGATTATCTGGAGAGGGCAGGTAAGGGCAAAGTAGTTCGGAGAATATAAAAGTATGGCGATTTTCCCGGAAGTTGTATTGCGTGCAAGCTCTGTATATAAGCTCTGTCTTGTGTTTTCTAGCTGCTAAGGTTTTTACGCTGAAGCTTGTCCTTCGTGTCGTATTTTTCCAATGAGGAATTTTGAATAAAATTTGGAAGTTTTTTCCATAAAAAACTTGCCTATCTTCAATGGATATTTTGAAATATATTTCATGAGTGTTACCCAAAATTGTGATGGTCATCGAAAACGTCTGCGTCAACGCTTCATGCGTTCCGGATTAACCTGTTTTGCGGAGCATGAAATTGTAGAACTTTTTCTGACACTGTGCCTGCCAAGGAAAGACGTCAAATCGATAGCTAAAGCACTGCTTCGAAAATTTGGCTCCATCCATGCGATTTTTGATGCCCCTATCGGCGAGTTAAACCAAATCAAAGGGATGGGGACCGTTGCTCCCATCGCCATCGGAATGATTAAGTCTTTCGCAGAAATTTATTTGAACGGAAATATACCCACGAATCAATGTATCATCGATAATTATGAACGGTTGGAAAAATTTTGGCGCTTGCGTTTAGGCGGGTTGAAAAATGAAGTTTTTGAGGTCGCTTTACTTAATACATGTTTGGGATTACTTAAGGATGGAGTGATTCGGCTTGAAGAAGGTGTGGTCAATCGAACCAATGCTTATCCACGTAAAATCATGGAGTACGCATTGCAAAATCATGCAAGTGCCTTTATCATTGCCCATAATCACCCATCCGGAAATGTTTTACCGTCCGATAATGACTGTATTCTGACGAGAAAAATCGAAAAAGCAGCCGAATCCCTCGAACTTTGCTTCATCGATCACGTTATTGTCACACATCACGAAATTTTTTCATTTCGAAAAGCAAAGATGATCAAGACGATCAATTCCATTTAATAAGTAAATTATCCACCGTTGACTTTATTTTCTTGAGTATCGTATCCGGTTTCGAACGGATGAGATCGACGATACGCTCCGTAAAGTCTTCCGAAGAATAATTAGCTGTCTCCAGTAGGTAGAGGAGGACACCATCGCGGTGAATCTGGTAGGTTTTACGTTTTTCATGGCCCCGGGGAGAACGGCCATTGGAGGTGTGTCCGAAAATTTTTTGATTATCGAACGCATCACGAATGTATTGATCGGTTTTCCCAACAATATTCGCCATTTCCTTCGGCGAAAACCATTCCTTATCCGGGACCATAAAACTGAAGAATTGAGTATGACTATTCATGATTTTTCATTTTTATTGGTTAAAAAAAAGAGTGATTTTATGCGTTGAAATTCAAAGTCGATTCGTTGTAGTTCTTCATTGTATTTTCGTAATCGGACACTCGCTTCTTCGCTCGGAAGAAAGTCCGCCAAAATATTGTAGAGTTTAATACGCTCCGCAACCGGTTCTGTTTCAAGTTTTGTCAGCACGTATTCGATTAATTTTCGGGTAGCATTTTCCATATCATCATCCATATTGACCATAAAAATCTTTCAACGCATAAAACTTATAATTGCTATTCACGCACCTTTGCCTATTTTGCTATCCAGGATAAGAAAGGAATAGAACTATAAGTTATGTCCAGATATGTTGTGTTTTTTGAGAAAGTCAAAATAATTCCATTTGGAATGAATTTTTTTTGATTCTATGATGATTGGGAGTGATCAAGAGGGAAGTGGCGGATTTGGATTAAGGTTCCGATTATTAATGGGATACCATGATTTAACGCTGCGAGATATCAGTGCTGTTACTGGGGCAGCAATTTCTACGGTGAGTACCTGGCGGAATGGAAGAATTCCATCGGCACGGCAGACAATCGAAGAAATTGCGAAGTTATTTCGGGTAAGTCCGGCTTACCTTGTTTATGGAATTACGCAAAATCCAATGGAAATGCCATTGGAACAAGGTGCGGAAGGACAGGCAATTGCTGATGTGGAACACTATATTGCGCAAAACTTCGGTAACGAAATGGAATTGGAGAGTTATGCGAACGATGCGCCACGCCAGAGGATTGAACGGTATGTAGCGCGCTATCTCGACGAAGCTGAACAATTCGAGGGAGGATTGGAACATATGTGGCTGCAGTTGCTCAAAGAGTTTCCACTCCATTGGTTTTCTCGCGTGGAAAATTTTGCCAAACGTAAGCAGGATGCGAAGTAATTTTCTGCGTTCGTGGACAAAGACCGTAAGGTTACTCGCATGGGCAAAGTTATTTGCATGGGTAGGCGGAGCAAAACATTGGCAAATTTGTGGGGAATCTTAAAAGATCGTGCTCCACTTTTGAATGCGTCGCTTACTCCCTCCCTCTGCCCTCAGCTTTGAGGTTATTCATAAATTTGTCAAGTGTTTTTTATGGGTTTCGCAATCGAAATGGTTGTTTTTCCCTTTAGGATTGCGATGAAATGTTCCATAGCACGGTTAGGCTTTTGCGTTTTTCGATAAATTAAATAGAGCGGGATAGCGATGTGCATATCTTTGAGAGGGAGTACCTGAAAAAGGTGCTCTTCACGGGGTAAGTGGACGCTGCTTTTCGGCAAAATGGCTATTCCATTGTGCATTTCAATGGCCTGTTTGATGAGTTCGATCTGATTAAACTCCATCAAATAATGCGGCCGGCTTATTTTCTTTTCAAGGCCTTGCTCGAAAATCAAACGCAAAGAATGATTTTTTGTAAAACCGATCAGGGGGTGCGTGTCCAAATGTTCTATCGAAAACGTTTGTCGGTTTCCAAATTCCGATTGGGCAAGGCAAACCATGACAAATTCATCCTTCGTAAACAATTCCGAAGCGAACCCTTCGTTCTGTAGCGGAGATTCTAGGACGATTAGGTTGATCCGGGGATCTAAATTGGCAGTTTGTATATTTTTATAGTCGCCGTAATGAATGTCCAATGTAAAAATTTTGGATGTCTTGAAATATTCCCGAACGTAATGTGGGATAATGTAGTTCCCAATCCAGTAATTGACCAGGAGACTGATTCCTCCTAACGTTTGGGTATCGTAATTTTGTAAATCTTTCAACATAGTGTCGTATTCCGAGAGAATGAGTTTAGCATGGTGGTAGAAAACAGCTCCTTCATCTGTCAATTGGAATGATTTTTGTTTCTTTTCTAATAAATTGACATTTAAACGCTCCTCCAAAAGCCGAACCTTTTGGCTAACTGCAGACTGGGAAACATTATTGAGTTTGGCCGTTTTCGAAAAATTTGCATTCTCAACGAGATCGGAAAAAATCTTTAAAGTTCTAATATTCATAGGTCGTCTCTTTTATTGTATTTTAGAGTAATTTTATACAAAATCAATATATTTTTACTTCCGCTTAACTTAATTGAGTTTTTAAAGTTTAATAATTGACGAAATTTTGATCAAGATAAAGATTGGACGAATGGGAAGGATTGTTAGATTATAGCTCATATGTTTCTAAAGTTACTTCTTTTTTCCTTTAGGGCGGTACGTTTTTTGTGGCATTTTTTTTCTGGTTTCATCTATTTTCTGGTGATTCTATCATTTTTTGTATCCCTATTGGCAATTGGTTTGGTATTTTCCTTTAACCTATGGTTTCCTTCGGTGGCGAAATGGTACGTGGTCCATAAATCCGAGTTTAGATTTAAAATTGAGGAGTCCAAGTGTGCGCTTTACCGGGGATTGATCGATTTTAATGGCATTGAAGTGAGGAATCCGGAAGGAAAATTTTCGCAGGACGATTGTTTAAAGATTAGTCGCATCATGGTCAAAGCGAATTTGCTGACCGTTTTCAATCCGGAAATGGTCATCGAAGAGGTCATTCTTGAAGTGGATCGCATTGTTTGTGATGCGAATAAGCAAAGTGAGATCAATATTCTGAGTTTTATGGAGGCCTTTGCGAGTTCCGAAGGGAAGGATTCGAAGCTTGTCCAGAAGTCGCCTAAAAATGATCGCAGCGATCGCGAACGAAAAAAATATCCCGTGAAAGTAGCAGCCGATAAACTCAACAATGGAGTACCGCTAAGATTTTTTTCAATCCACGAAAGCGGTCAATGTGTAGCTAAAAAAATGCTCGTTTATCTCGGTAAATTCGAGCTCTATAATGTGATTCGAGAAGGCGAAAGTACTGAAATTGCGGTCAATGCGACATGGAATTTTACCGATGTCCGCTCCCAGAGCGAGGTAATTGAAGCAATTAAGGCACGTTTACAGCGACATGGTATCAATCTAATCATTCAAAATGCCTTCGAAGCGATTTTTAATTTACCGGGTATAAAACATGCCAAACGTTTAATCGTCGGGATAAGTCGTTTTAGCCAAGATTTCTTCAAGGGCATAACCGAATCGGTGATGAAGATGTTACCGAGTAAGGAGGATATGAACCTGGAGGACAATCTTGCCCGAATGATCAATCCGGCGAGTAGTCATCAATTGTTGGTTCAGAAAAATGTCGACGATTCCGAGGAGAATGCGATTGATGTGGTGAAATGATGGGGATATAGCCAAATAAGTAATAGAAATGTTGCGAAGAGGAACGGTGTGAGTTCAGAGATTAGACCTATTGTAAAAGAAGCAAATGGCTTCGAACTCTGTAAAAATTGTGCAGAGTAGAGTATCAGGAGGCAAAAATATGATCAGCTATGAGTTTTGGGAGGGAAGTCCAAGGTTGTTCAATGATATCTTTGGACTCAATCTTCACAAGTTTGAGGCCTCGATTCCAAAGGTTAAGCGTGAGTTCAACAAACAGATTACCAGTAAGTACAAACGTCCTGAAAGGTTTCACAAGCTGGATGGCAGGAGCAGGGTCATGATTCTACTCATGTACTTCTACAGGCATTACGTTACTCGGAGATTTATGGGTATACTGTTGGGTCTTGATGGAGCTAGTGTTTGTAGGATTATTAAGAAGCTTAAGCCTATCCTCTCTCAGACTATGAAGCCCCCAAAGAGAACTGAGCTAAGGATCGTCAATTCGATGGGAGAATACTAGGGGGATGATTTCATTTATGTACGGTGACTATACCGGATACGGGATTAATAGAATGTTCACGATTATATTCTTGGCACTCTTCGCCCTTAAAGCTAACAGAATTGCACATACCGGAGGGATAAACCTCAAAATATCGATGAGACGTTCTTTTTCCTTTCCATTGTCCTTTAGAATCGACGTGACCTTCTTCGAAGACTGTATGGAAACCTTTTGTCAGTTGGCCTTTGATTGGATTTGCGAGAACGACGTAACATATTTTATCCTCATCGAATGTGACCTTTTCCTTCGCGTCTGTTACGACAAAGAGGGGGGTTTTAGTATTATACCCATTTTTGGGTGGCCAAGCCGTAGGGGGCGATACAACCGTTTCTTGTAAAAAATTCAAAACAGAATCTCGGCAATTTGGATCTACTTCGGACAATTGGATATGGAGACCGGCCCCACTACCGGTTGCATTATTATCGAATGTGATTGGTATAGCTTGATCGAGAAATAGGACACGCATTTTTTGAGCGTCGCGATTAGCTGTTTTCCGTGCCATTTTAATGATGATTTCCAATGCTTCTTTGGGGCCCTTTTTCTGTAAATCTTCCTTACTCGGGAATGTTACTCTGCATAACACTGCGCTTATAATAGAGATCAATAGGATGACGATGAACAATTCAAGAAGTGTCAAGCCATCTTTCGAGTGTTTTCCATACAAGTAATCCAACTTTTTCACACCCAAAGCATAAACGGAAACATGTTTTAGGCAAGAACGCTTTTTTATTTATTTTATTTTTGTGGATATGACAATTATACCACCATTGAAAAATAGATGATCTTTTTGGGGGCCATCAAATATTTTCACGGTAACGATGGCCATTTTTTTCAAGTGGCCAAAGGGGGATAGAAGGCGAACGATTTCCTATAATATTAGCAAGCATTTACAAGACGTCTTTTTTGCGCAAAATATACAAAGCATCTTTATTGCAAGTAAATTACAGTTTTCTCGAACGCGCTATGAAAAGTGAAAATTTTGATTACCATAAAGGTTTTGCGTTAATAATGAACGAATTGAACGAATGAGAGGAAATATTATTGTGATCATTTTCGCGGTAATTCCAAACTTACTCGCAACAGATGATCGAAGGAGGAGACAAGGCAGAATTCGCAATTGCCGTATGCGCAAATATGGTAAAGCTTTACCAAGCAAAGATCGATGAAACGTTGCCAGCAAAGATTACAAAACCAAAAATAGGTAGCGATGGTGATTTTAAATTAACTCGAACAATTAAAGCTGAAGCAAAAGCAATGGAGACTGCAGTTAACGAATTATCGCGAATTATGAGCGAAAGTGGCGGGGATTATGGTATAATGGGAGATTTTCTTGTGCAGCAAATAGGTTCAAGTGAATGCAGGAAAAGTCAAGCAATGCGATATCATTGGCTAACGCAACGTCAAAATCCGGAAGAATCAAGTCTTTGGGGGCGTGAAATGCCTGCGTGGTATGGAAAGTTGGATAAGGAAGACAGAAAACAAGCAAGAACGCCGTTGGATCCTATCCAAAGAGCAAACTTGGAACAAGGAATTTATCCTGCATGGGTTAACAAACTAAACGAAGAAAATCGAGAGGCAGCGATAAAAGTAATAGGTGGAAACTTATTTGATGAATTTCCTGCATACGAAATACGCAATTCAGGTCCGGCAAAAACATTTTCCTTGGAAGAGATGAAAGCAAAATTTGAAAAAGTTTGCAAGAAATTTTACGATGGAGATCAAGAAAAATACGCTAAAACAGTTGCTATGCATAAAGCATTTGTAGCAGTTGCATTGGATAAAATTGATTTCCCTGGAAAAAATCCAGAGACTTCAACTTGTACAATTGATCGTGTCGTCAATTCGGAGAGAGTAAGTCAGACGCAATCAGATTATGCTCACCAAAGAATGCAATTGTCATTTATTCAAAGAAGATTCTGGTGGAAGTAGTGTAAATTTTTGGCGTGAACGCGAATTTATGTGTAATTTTAATGGCCTTTCTGCAGAAATTATACAAAATTAGACCGTTGATTTTTGATTATAAAAAACAATGATGTTCAAAGGATTATAAAAAGAAAGGAAATAAATGAGTGATGTAGCTGAAAATATAAATAGTATCAATGTAAAGGAATTCCCTGTGGAGATCGTATGGATCGGAGAACGGGGAGAAGTGAGCGTAAGAATTGGGGATATGTCGGCAGAGATCGCAGAACCGAAACCACTTATTCTTGAAAAAGGATATGTTTTTCTCGGTACGGAAGATATCGAGGAAATTGATTGGGAAGACCTGATATCCTGCGATATTCCAGGTTTGGGAAGATGCGAAGGATTTACGGATGATCCGCGGTTAGTCGATATTGGAAGGAAGGTTTTCAACGGCGAGTCCTTCGGCCTCAAACCGGGGACAATCATTCCACCGCAGGGAAAGGAATGATCTCCTCAGATTTAAACTAATATCCCTTGGGCTCCTCAAGCAAAGGAAGGGGTGTGTTTTGTCCTTGTTTTTAACATTTTTTTGCCCAACGGTAGACGTCGATGTACCGTTTGGCAGAGGTGCCCCAAGAAAAGTTTTGACCCATCGCCCGCTTGCGCATCGCCGTAATCACCTCCGGTGCCCGACGATAGAGCTCACAGGCCCGACGGATCACGCCGTAGAGCGCGGAATCTGTCAGATCCTCAAATAAAAATCCCGTTCCTATCCCTGCGGAAAAATTTTCAATCGTATCCCTTAAACCACCCGTAGCCCGCGCGATCGGGAGTGTGCCGTAACGCATGGAATACATCTGATTCAACCCGCAGGGCTCAAATCGACTCGGCATAATGAAAAAATCCGATCCCGCTTCGATCAAATGCGATAGCGCCTCCTGAAATCCTATATGCACAAAACATTGGCCGTAGTACTTTTTCGCAACCCCAATGAAACGCAACTCCAAATCGCTTTCCCCATTGCCCAAAAGGACCACTTGGATTCCCAAATTTCGTAAAAGGTCCGGTAGAATATTCGCAAAGATGTCGAGCCCCTTCTGTTCGTACAGACGGGATACAACTCCCAGTACGGGTATCTTCCTGTCTACCGCAAAATTGCAGTATTCCTGTAGCTTTCTTTTGCAAATGGCTTTCCCTCCCAGATTCCTAGCCGAATACCTCGCCGGAAGAAA
>JAITJQ010000024.1 GCA_031278845.1 Puniceicoccales bacterium | reverse complement strand
GTTAGCCTATTTTTTTATACAAAAAAAGCTGTTCGAAACAGCTTCCCTAAATTTTAATCCATATTCCAATCAGCGTGCGCCCTTTTCACGCAATGATCTGACAATTGCATGCCACTCATTTGCTTTTGGCCCACTTCCTATACCCACTCTATTTATTCTTTCCAATGCAGTTTCCGATACTTGGTAGTGGTAATCTCCTCCACCATATCCGACAGATTCATATTCATCATAGCTTATTCCAATATTTTGGGGCACATCGACGTCAATTCCTTTTTGTTCCAAAAGTAAACAGACTATATCCGCATTGGGTTTTCTTCCCATGTTATTTACCGCATCGTAAAGAGGAACGTTGACATTGCCGCCTTCCGTATTTACATTCGCACCACGCTGTAACAATAGGCGCACCATATCGATGTTCCCTGTCCGAATGGCCACAACGAGTGGACTTAAATAATGGGTAAATGCCCCCCCCCAATCATACTCTTTTCCTGCATGCGGGCATTTGGATTTGCACCGTGATCGAGGAGATAAATTACGAGATTTATATTTTGCGCCTTGATGGCCTCAAAAAGCGCATCATCAGAAACCACTACACCCGCAAATTGCGCATCCAATCCGCTAAAATCCGCCGCTCCATAACTCACCACGGGCATCAAAAACGTGCCCACCAACAATGAACTAACTTTAAACTTCTTCATAACATTTATTAAATCAAGATCATTAAAGAAAATTTACGTAAATTGTCAGCCAATAAATGCTTGTGTGTAAAATTAAATGCCTTTTTTATAAACTCCCATTAAACCGGAAGATGCGATGAAGCTCGTTCGGGATAACCCCATCAAGATTCATCACCAACAGACGGTGGATCACAAGATGGTTACGGGGAGCGATCATGGCGTGCGGCACGTAATCCAGAGCAATGTGGCGCACACACTCAACGCTTTGGACCAATTGAGGGATAACGTATCCCCGAAGGACAAACTTATTCTGGGGACGCTGCCCTGAGATTCCCCCTTCAATACAACGGGGCGCTACCCTTGTAGTTTAGTTTTTTTATTCGTGTATTTTGGGATTTTTGTGCTTAGGATTGGGCTCAATTTGTAATGATTCCATCAAAATGTTTTTTTAGGGAAATCGTGTTGACAGGCGATTGAATTGCGATGAACTTTGGAACATATGGTTAAAAGAAGACTTATTGAAATAGTTGTTTGTAGTGCTTTATTAATTGGAAATTGTGTGGCAAGTCAGGTGGTTGCGCCAGAAATAATTTCATGGAGCGACTTAGAGACCCAATTAATGACATTGCAGGGGGAATTACCGGTAGTGCAGCAAGGGGATTCTCAAGGTGAAGACAATATGCTGACGAACCTGGAGGCTCAGGTGTCATTGATATGTAAGGGATCGGATGTTAGGAGAAGTGAGGAATTTGCAGAAGATGAAATACAAAATCTAGAGGCTGGATTGAAGCTGATAGAAAAAGGGTTATCTGAGTGGCCAAAAGTGAATACGTTAAAAGTCCTATCATCTGAAGCACGGGAAATACTGAGAGAGCAGCGAGCTTTGCTATTACAGCAGCAAGGAATATTAAGACAACAGATAACAGTGATACGGCAAATGGCACAAATGCAACAGCAAACGCAAGCGGAGCGGCAAGGAGAAGGTAGGGAGCGCGAAAATGAGGCGATTTTTACGTCATGGAGTCAGTGGCAGGCTATTCTCGATCAATTTAGAAATAGAGCAATTACTGTTGATCGCTTACGGAGTTACATCGATGCGGCTAGGAATTATTACCTTTCCGATCAGAATATTCGGATACCTGGATCGGTTCCAAAAGAGGTTTGGCGAAAGGCTAAAGTTGTTGAAATGTTGCATAGAATTGCGCGGTATTTACCTAACACGAAGATTGCTGAGAGGTGTTTACAAGAGATTCGACCGTATACGGGAAATGATGATTCACTTGAAAGGTTCGAATACATGAAGCTACTATTGCTGTCTCAAAGTGGTATATGGGAGGATGGGAAATATATATTGAATGCGGAAGCAGATCCTATGATTGTAAGAGAAGCAATAGCCAAACTATGCAATATTGCGGAAGATCCAGAAGAAGAAGTGGATGTCGTCAATGGAGTGAAAAACTTTTTGCGTTCACTGCACCAGCAGGGAGGGTTTGAAAACTTTTTCCCGCCTAATTATCTCCGGTGACCACTTCTTAAAGGTACAGGTGTAGTGTTATGGCGTTCTATTACATTATCTGGGAAGTAGTGATTTGTGTTCTTGCGGCTATATGGGGAATTGCGGCTGAGCCTCAACTCGAAGTTTGTTTTTTTAGTACAGGGCAAGGTAATTGTATTGCCCTTCGCAGTGATGTTGTTAGCCGGAATGTTGGTATTGAATCGAAGTTGATTTTTATTGATTGTGGTAGAGGAAAAAAAGCGGAATCCTGTGAGGGATTTTTACGGGATTGGTCAAAATATCCAGGTAAAAAGTTAAGAAATTTATTTAAAGGGGTTTCTGTATGCGAAATACTTATCACGCATAATCATGTGGATCATGATAACTTAGTTGGGTTAGTAGCAGAAGTAGGCCGTCTAGAAGGATGTTCTGTTCTTGCTCCTATTAGGCCAATGAGTTTAGAGACTTTTTCAGGATATCCAGAAAATCCAAGAGATGCTAATAAGCTCAGTAGAGCCAAGGAGCTTGAGAAGGATTGGAGTACTTTTCAGGGGGCTCTTTCCCGACGAATAGGAGATTCATTAGGCCCGTATGTTAGGGTTGTTCCTATACGGCCAAAGAGATGGCAAAAGATCACGCCCCATGAACATGAATTTAATATGATGTATTTGGTAGAATTTGCTGGAAGAAGGATTCTTTTTACCGGTGATATTAATCCTCAGCTATTTATGCAAATTATAAAGGATCCTAAATATGAACGTGAAATAGGGGGCGTGGATTTTTTAATAATGCCGCATCATGGGTCAAATCGGTCGGGAGAATTAATGACTAAGGCTGCAATTAATGCAGAAATGTGTATTTTTTGTAGTGATCCTAAGGATATAGATAATCTTCCATGGAAGGGGATAGTGGGTTTTCGATTTAAAATGGGAAATGGTATTATTACGAAGGGGCATCGTGTAAGTAGGAAAAGGGAGGATGGTGTAAAAGAGGGGAGAGGGGAAAACGTAGAAATACAAGAAGAAACATCACCGATATTTGTTACGTGTGATGCTGCGCAAGGATATTATGAATTAGTTATCACAGCGAATGGAACGGCAAGGCTATTTGATGGGCCAACGGCTAGAGGCAGCGGCAATTTCTGTTTCCAGTCTTTGTGATTGTCCTCGGGCTTCGTCCCTTTGGCCGAGCCACCAAAGGGAGGTAAGGGAAAAGAATTCCCCTTTTCGATGTTTTCTATTTCTTCTATGAGTTTCGTGATACCCAAACAATCTTCAGGAAAAGCCAACAGGAAAAAAGTATTGAGAATTATGACTTTTTGATTCTTTCTTAATCTTTGCAATTTCGTGCTTTTCCATAAACAGTATCTCCTCTGCGACTTATATATATATGATTTCCTCTCAAAAATCTCAAGCCTTCCCCATAAATGGGGTTTCTCTTTTGCCAAGGAAGGTTTCGATTTGGTCTGTCCAGAGCTCTGGGATTTCACGGCGCATCGTTTGGGACGTCAACGTTTTAGGGGCATTTCCAGTGATAATTTGATGGACGATATCCGGTGCCAGCATCGCTATCCGTAAGTTGGATGCCACTTGCGCGGCCGACACGGTCGACTGCGATACCGCTCACGCGTGAAACGTCAGTCCTTGCCGATCCAGCGCTGATACCAGCCGACGAAGTCGGCTCTATCGCTGCCAGCCGTGCTGGCGTCCTCGCGCAATCGAAACCAATAGCGGATCTAAATCCGACGAGTCCCTAACGCCCCCGCTCACGATAATTTTCCGGCGTTGCGAATGTTTTCTAAATATCAATGGCATAAAGATGCTAACATTTCCATTGGGAAGGACGGTAACTTTGATCTCCGGTGCCGGGGCAAACGCATAGCCTT
>JAITJQ010000012.1 GCA_031278845.1 Puniceicoccales bacterium | reverse complement strand
GGGGAATATTTTGGAGAGGAGAAATATTTTTTCCTTAAGACAATTTTGGTGGAAATTTCCTGAAAATTAGAAATATTTTGTATTTTCTGCTTGACAAGATTCGCCAAATCGCAACAATTGTTACATGTTTATTTTACAAAACGACAAAACGACAAAACGTAAGAAATATAAAAATAAGTCTTTTACGCTGCTGGAAATCGTTTTCACAATTACAATCATCGGAATTTTACTAGCCATTTGTCTACCCGCAATGAGCGCGATCAAACTCAACGCGCAGAAATTAAAAGATCAGTCGAATCTGCAAACAATCGCCAAGGCCTGGTACGAATGTGCTGTCAATCGCGGCTGGACGATCGACGGAAGGGAGATGGACGGTCCAAATAAGGGTACACCAGCAATTTCGATTTTTGTGGATCAATTGGCTGGCCGAGGGAAAACAAACGTTTCAGATATGGTTCTTAATGATCCGCACATTTATGTTTCTCCAGGAGATAAATATGCGTCGAAGATGATAAAAGAATCCGTAAACCAATTTATAGGTGGAGTAATCACTTACACGGGACTTTGTTCAGGGGAAGCTATAGTAACAAATTTTATGACACCCAATGGTGGTTATATTCTTAGCTATTGCCTCATGATGGGTTTACCTGCATACGCTCCGTTAAATACGACGCCATTCGCTTTTACCCGTGGCCTTCGCATTGATGGCAAGTGGGATGAAAAAGCTGGACTTTATGGCAGTAAGGGTGGCTACGTCGTCTACTGCGATGGTCATATAACCTGGTTCGACGGAAGTAAGCCGGCAAAATTTTTAAAATGGGATCAATCGGGTTATACGAGCAATATTCGCGAAGCTGTGCCTAATTCTACTTGGATTACCTGTGGCAACCCTGGGATAGAAACGAATTATACAAGTAATGGACAACTCGTTATCCTTTACCACGTCGGTACCGGCGGCGACTGAAAAATTTTGATGCGCCGCTTACTCCCTCCCTCTACCTCTCAGCTTTGGGAGAAAAGCGACGGCTGTCAAGTTGCTTTATGGGGAAGTGAGGATTAAAAATGGCTTGATACAGCCTGAGGTTTTGGGTCTACCGCTTTCGACATGCCGCTCGCTCCCACCCTCTACTTCTTAGCCTTGGAGGGAAATCAACGCTTGTCAAGTTGTTTAAAAAAAGTATTTCCAGGAAACGATTTGCCCGAAACAATTTCCCGGAAAATAAATTAGAAAAAGTAGAAATATTTTGTATTTTCTGCTTGACAAGATTCGCCAAATCGCAACAATTACAACATGTTTATTTTACAAAACGACAAAACGACAAAACGACAAAACGTAAGAAATGTAAAAAATAAATCTTTTACTCTGCTGGAAATCGTCTTTACAATTACAATCATCGGAATTTTACTAGCCATTTGTCTACCCGCAATGAGCGCGATCAAACTCAACGCGCAGAAATTAAAAGATCAGTCGAATCTGCAAACAATTTCTGCAGCCTGGCGGGAAGCTGCAATTAACCGCGGCTGGATATTTGATGGGATTGGTGACAACGGTAGAATAAAAGCTTCTGCTTTCGTGTATCAGTTAGCAGGACGTTATAGGTCTAGCCTATCGGATATTATTCTTAACGATCCCTATGTGTATATCTCCCCGAACGATCGATATGCCTCGAAAATTTTAAAAACGGCCATTTGTTATATGTCCTCAAAAACAGTTGATAGAACTGCTGCTTTCAGTGATGTCACCAATCTAATTATTAATAATTCTTGGATGTTCAGTTACTGTTTTGCGCTCAATTTACCTTCCAATGTTCCACTCGATACAACTCCTTTGGCTTTTACCCGAGGACTGCAAATTGACGGAAAATGGGATGAAAAATGTGGACTCTATGGTTCTAAGGGCGGCTATGTGGTTTTCTGCGATGGGCATACCGTATGGTTTGATGGGAGTCGACCGGCAAAATTTTTGAAATGGGATAAAACGGGGTATACTTCCGATATTCGAAAAGCTTTTCCCGGTGGAATCTGGATCACGTGTGGCGATTATGGAACCTATATTAAGGATGTCCCCTTTCTTTTCTCCAGCGATGGCCAACCGGATCATACAATCATCCTCTTTGATAAAGGAACCGGCGATAATTAAATTATTGCGAAATTTATATAAAGATATTCGTGGGGAATTTTAATATACCACTTACTCCTATCCTCGACTTTTTAGTTTTGAAAAAAACCGACGGCTATCAAATATTTTTCATAAAATAGTTGCGTTTTGTATATGATTTTTGTTGACGAATTATAATCTCTAAGGACGTCATGAGCTTGTTTGGATATTAAATAAAATTTAATGAAAATTTAAAAAATAGTTTAGTATGGGACAAAAGATTTTGACGTATCGCCCGCCGACGCACCGCTCACTCCTACCCTCTATTTTCTAGCCTTGGCAAGAACCCGACGACTGTCAAGTGGTTTAATGAAATATTGTTTCGGAAGTAATTGCAAGAGTAATGGCCAACTTGTTTTTCGACGCGCCATTCATTCCCACCTTCCACTGTTGCTTTTTTGGGGGTGTGGATTATATTTTTTATTATTTCTAGCGACTAATCTCAGCATCCAGAAATGCCATGGGCCAACGTAGAGCTAAAAATATGAAATCGATGAAAATCTTGAGACGATTTTTGGGGTAGCGTGTGAGGACTTTTAACATACCGCTCACTCCCACCCTCTATCTTCTAGTCTTGAAAAAAAACCGGTGGCTGTCAAGTTACTTTGAGGGGAATAATTGTTTTTGTTTATTCCGAGTAGTAAGTTCAAATTTTGGAAAAAGATTTTTTCTGAAACAATCTCCGGAAAATAAATTTTAGAAAAAATGAAAATATTTCACATTTTCTGCTTGACAAGATTCGCCGAATCGCAACAATTGTTACATGTTTATTTTACAAAACGACAAAATGTAAGAAATGTAAAAAATAAATCTTTTACTCTGCTGGAAATCGTCTTTACAATTACAATCATTGGAATTTTGCTAGCCATTTGTTTGCCCGCGATGAGCGCGATCAAACTCAACGCGCAAAAAGTAAAAGATCAGTCGAATCTGCAAACAATTGCTAAGGCCTGGTACGAATGTACTGTCAATCGCGGCTGGACATTCGGTAAAGGTAATGGTTGGGATTTTTGGGCTACGGAACATATAGAACGGCTAGCGGGGGCAGATAAAAATAGTACCTCCGATATGATTCTCAATAATCCTCAGGTTTGGATTTCTCCGGGCGATAAATATGCTTCGAAAATTGTAAAGGAATCGGTCTGTTACTTTGATTCAAATGAAAGTAAAGTTGTTGCCGTCGGTACCATGTGGGGCGGCGGTTTACCATTTAGTAACATCGATAATTCACTTTTTTCAAGTCATTACGTTTTGAGTTACTGTTTCATCGCCCACGGACCAATTTCAAATATTCCCCTGAATACGACACCTCTAGCTTTTACCCGTGGTCTCTGTACCGACGGTACCTGGGATGAACAAGCCGGATTGTATGGCAGTAAGGGCGGCTACGTCGTCTACTGCGATGGCCATATAACCTGGTTCGACGGAAGTAAGCCGGCGAGATTCTTGAAATGGGACCAGTCGGGCTATACCTCCGATATTCGTGAGGCAGTTCCTTTTAATTCCGAAATTGCTTGCGGCCATCAAAATATGTATAAAGGTAACAACGCAAAATTGATTACATGGGATTACGGAAAAGGATCCATTGAATAATCATCCGGAAAATTCTTGACATTCACTAACGCTTCAAATGATCGGTTATCAAAGAGTTTTGCAAAAATATGGCAGACTTCTATTGACTTTGTTTTTTATATAAATTTAAGTGGTAGCCATGAATATTTCTATTATCGGTGCAGGAGCGTGGGGGACCGCGGTCGCTTTAAGTACTTTCCGGGCAGGCCATGCCATTACATTGATCACAAAATCTGAGGCCGATGCCAACGAAATTAATACTAATCACGAAAATCTAACTTTTTTTCCCGGAATTAAAATCCCAGAAAAAATTGCCGCAACCCATCGTTACGATTCTATTCGTACTTGCGATATCCTTTTTCTTATCTGTCCTTCCGCTGCTATCGATGACGTTTGTCAACACATTAAAGCTGAAAATTTTCCAGCCTCCATACCGATTATTTCCTTCTGTAAAGGACTTCCAAGCTCAACCTGGGAATTGCCAAGTATGTATGTTAAACGACATTTTCCAAATAATATCTTCGGTGTACTTTCAGGCCCATCCTATGCGCGAGAAGTGGCACTCGACCTCCAAACACAACTTGTACTCGCTTCCGAAAATAATTGCTGCAAAAATTTGAACGTCACCTTCAGCAATATGTCCATTATCTATGATACCGATATCGTCGGTGTCGAACTCGGTGGCTGTTTGAAGAATATTTATGCCATCGGTGCCGGTATCTGTGATGGTCTAAAATTGGGCGATAATGCTAAATGTGCCTATATTACCTCTTGCCTGCGCGAAATGATTCGCCTGGGTACGAGCTTGGGAGCACAACAACAAACATTTTTGGGACCAAGTGGCTTGGGCGATCTTTTGTTGACTTGCTCGGGAAGTTGGAGCCGCAATCGTACCTTCGGCGAAACAATTACGCAAAATCATAACCCTCAGGAATTTATTAGCCAATCCGTAGCCGCTGTGGAAGGCTATCGATCGACTAAAATTTTTTATAACATTTTTAAAGAAAAAGCAATCGATGCTCCCATTATCAATGCTCTGTATCGCATCCTGTATGATTCCATTATATCCGTTGAAGAAATGCAAAGGTTACTGTTTTTGAGTGTTTTTTAAATTCTTATGAAATGTCCCGAATGCAGCTGCTTGGATACTAAGGTTACCGATACACGTGTTTTTCCAGATCATACGAGTATCCGGCGGCGACGTAAATGTCCCCAATGCGGCTACCGGTTCTCAACGATGGAAGTTTATTGTAAAACGGAACTAACGGTAATCAAACGCAGCGGTAGAGAAGAAGAATTTGATAGCAATAAAATTGAACTCGGATTGCGTAAAGCCATTAAGGCAGATGAGCACAGCGAAAGTAAAATTGAGAAAATTATGCAAAATATTTCGCAAAATATCTATGCCCATTATCCGAAAAAAATATCGGCCGAAACGATCGGCCAATTTGTCATGGCAGAACTCAAACAGATGGATCCCATTGCCTATTTGCGCTTCGCTAGCGTTTATAAAAATTTCCATGAAGCTCACGAATTTGAACAAGAATTTAAAAATCTTGAAAATTGATATTGCTATGGGGCTCCGCCCCCCTGGCCCCCCCGCAAGGAGGCATAGCCTCCTTGACCTCCTTCGGCGGCCGAGCCCGGCGCATTCTGCGCAGGGGCTGCGCGTTACCTAATTTTTATTTTCTTAAATTGGCAGCCCCGCGGCGCAGCCGCGGGGCTGGCTTCTTAGCCCCTGCGGATTGATCCAGCGGCGTTGCTCCTGGATCAATCCGCTAAAACCAGGTCCAGGAGGCGGTGCCTCCTGGCGGGGATTCTAAGGGCGAGGAGCCCTTAGGGTACACTAACCAATTGCCAGTGAAAATTTTATTTTGAGGGCAAGGACACCATCTGCTTTGTGAATGGTACCGTTCATGAGAAAAAACTTTCCATATTTTTCTTCCAGTTCGGCGGTGATTTTCAATACTTCGTTGGGTTTTACAATCGATCGAAATCGCGCTTCTTCGATTTTCGCAAGAACAGGTAATCCTTTTTCATTTGGAAAATTCGTCAGTACCAGAATGGCCGCCGTTTGAAATACGGTCTCACAAAGGATGACGCCCGGCGTAATGGGATTATCCGGGTAATGCCCCCCATAAAAATATTCTGTAGACGGGAACGTCTTTTGCGCAATAACAACCCGCTCTCCGATATCGATTATCGAGTCGACAAAAAGAAAAGGTTCGCGGTGTGGTATCGTCGCTTTAATGTCAATCATTGGTCTACAATTTCTAATTTTTGCAGCTCTTCATTATCCCAATCGCCACCTTCTTCCGCTTCGAAGCCTTCGTCTTCTACGTAACTTTCATTCTCTTCTTCGTTTATCCTTTCATCAAATTCTCCTTTTTGCACAATATCGTATCCGTCTGGAGTGTATTCCAAGATGTCGACGATTTCATCGAAAACATGTACATTATCACCTTCGACATATCGTTCCTGATACCGTTCGCGCAAAATCTCTTCGATTTCTTCCGTATTGATGGGAACCTTTAAATCAATCGAATCATTGAGCAACTTTACCCGTAAACGAATGAGATGATCAATAAATTCGGCGTAAGGACCTTCGTTATCTGCAGTACTGTTAGGCAATAGGAACAAAGGCTCATCAGATGCATGGGTCTTCGTTGGCGTAAATTCTAACTTTACTCGATTATCGGGAAGTTCTGCCAGTATCCGAAACTTTAGAAATGCCCCCTCCAGGACTTCGTTGCGCAGACCATAATCAAACAAAGGTAACGTTAGCTCTATGAGATATTCAAATTGTCGCGGATCAATAATTCCCGCATAATCCGAATCAATATGCATATCGTTACTTGTTTTTTCAAGCCACCATTTGTAGTCATTTTTTAATTTCGCAATACACCACTCAATTTTATCAGACATGATAGATCCGTTGTGCTACTAATGTTTGGACCATTGTAAAGAATTTTTTTCTGTTGTGAGGCTCCGGTTGGCCAGGGGGGCTCCGCCCCCCTGGACCCCCCGCAAGGAGTCA
>JAITJQ010000084.1 GCA_031278845.1 Puniceicoccales bacterium | reverse complement strand
CCTCTGGCGTGCTGCCCGAGGGCTCGGCCGCCGAAGGAGGTCAAGGAGGCTATGCCTCCTTGCGGGGGGTCCAGGGGGGCGGAGCCCCCCTGGAAGCCGGAGCCTCCCTGGACAGCCGGAGCCCCATTAACCCAACAAAATTTCAATTTGCGAAAAATATTCATCGACGACAGTTTTGAAAAATAGCAAATAGCTCATCGCCCCAAGGGCTAAAAACGGACCGAACGGTAATGAAGTGTCAAATTTTATCTTATTTTTTTTTCGATTAAAAAGGTACCAAAGCGGCAACAGGGTCACCATGCCCAAACAGGTCCCACCAAAAATCGAAAAAATCGCTCCCTTTGTCCCCAAGAAAGCGCCAATGCAGCCCATTAATTTCACATCGCCGAAACCAATCGCCTCCCTATTGAAAACAAGTTCTGCAAAAACGGCAATCCATAGCAAAACGCTCGATCCCAGTAGCATACCCCGGATCGATGTCATTCCTCCACAAAAAATATAATTCCCTCTGGAAAAATGTGACAATAATACACTTCCTAAAATACCTAAAACTGCCCCTCCAATGGTACAGCGGTCAGGTATAGTCATCGTTGCAAAATCAATTCCCGAGGCGATGATTAGTAGGCCGAAAAAAGTTCCGTGTACTAAAAATTCCCAGGGATCCGATTTTTGCCACAGCAGTAAAAACAAACATGCCGTCAAAATCTCTAAAAAAATGTACTGAAATTCAAGCTTTCGTCCACAGCAACGCGCCCTGCCGCCCAATAAAATCCAACTGACTATCGGAATATTGAGAAAAAGTGGTATCGACTGCCCACAATCACAGCGCGAACCGGGAAAGATAATGGAAATATCTTTCGGAATACGTACGATACAAACGTAAAAAAAACTACCGAGACATGCTCCGAGTATAAAGATGAGCAGCCCGCAGGTCGGATGGTCCCAAAATTCTAAAAGTGTCATTTTAACGACTAATTAGTGATTCACCCGTCATTTCCCCGGGCTGTTCGAGATCCATAACATCGAGAAGCGTCGGCGCTAAATCGCCTAACTTTCCTCCCGATTTTAGCGAAAGCGTCCCATATTTTTCGCCGTACAAAACCAAGGGCACCGGATTCATCGTATGCTGCGTATGCGGAACTTTGTTTTCGAGATCCCACATCTGCTCGGAATTTCCATGGTCTGCTGTGATCAATGCCGTACCGCGAACTCGATCCACCGCCATCGCAATTTCCTTCAAACAGTGGTCGACTACCTCCGCAGCCTTCACCGCCGCTGCAAAATTTCCCGTATGCCCAACCATGTCCGCATTCGCAAAATTGACAACGATGAATCCATACTTTTCCGACAAAATTGCCTCAACAACTTTGTCTTTTACCGCATAGGCACTCATTTCCGGCCGCTGATCGTAGGTTTCGACATCCTTTGGACTGGGAATCAGTACACGCTCCTCCTGAGGAAATGGTTCTTCGCGGTAATCGTTGAAAAAAAACGTCACGTGCGCATATTTTTCTGTTTCCGCACAGCGAAACTGCGCAATTCCTCGATCACTCAAATAATGTCCTAAAATATTTTTCATTTTTTCCGGTCGGGTAAAGATAACATTCGGACATAATCCCTGCTCATATTCCGTCAACGTCGCCCAAAATATATCCACCGTTTTCTTCCTCGGAAATTGATCAAAATTTTTATCCGTAAACGCCCGGGTAATCTCCCGCGGCCGATCTCCGCGAAAATTAAATAGTATCAATGAGTCGCCATCTTCCACCGCACCGGAAAATTTACCGTTTTCATCGACAATTTGCGTCGGTAATATAAACTCATCGCCCTGCCGAGCCGTATCGATCGGATTTTTATAGTAATTTTCAATCGCCTCTTTCGCATTCCTTGCCCTTAAAGACTCCCCCGTTCCCGTCAAACAATCGTAGGCTTTTTGCACACGTTCCCAACGATTATCGCGGTCCATTGCCCAAAATCGCCCGATCACAGTGGCCACCTTCCCAACGCCTAACTCATCACATTTTTTTTCAATCGCCCCTAAGAATCCCAACCCACTCTTCGGTGACGTATCACGCCCATCGCCGAGAAAATGAATGCGAACGGAAGACATCTCATACTTCTTGCAAATCCCGAGCAACCCGTACAAATGCCGCAAAACAGAATGAACCCCGCCGTCGGAACATAGGCCCAAAAGGTGTAACTTTTTGTTATTTCTTTTCGCACGCTCAATGGCTTCGAGAATAACGGGATTATTTTCCGCAGTCCTCTCCTCAAAAGCCTTGTCGATGTGGACAATTTCTTGATCCACAATCCGCCCTGCACCGATGTTTTGATGGCCAACTTCACTGTTTCCCATCACACCATGGGGTAATCCAACATTTCGTCCACACGTTTCAAGCTCGGTATGTAAACATGTCGCCAACATTTTATCAAAAAATGGTGTCTGAGCATTGGCAATCGCATCCCATTGCACTAACTTCGGGTCCCTATTGATCCCCCAACCATCACAAATCACCAATACAGCTCTATTCATTAAAGGAAGCCTAGATGAAAAAAAACTTTTTTCAATACCTACTTCGGAAAGGAATTTACTCAGAGGGCTCCCCGACTACCCAGGGAGGCTCCGGCTGCCCAGGGGGGCTCCGCCCCCCTGGCCCCCCCCGCAAGGAGGCACAGCCGCGGGGGCCTCGCAGAAGTTTTCAAAAACGCGAACGATTTTTCTTGTAAGATAATTTTGAGAAAAAGATAATGGGCCCATGTTCGTTGATGAAGCAAAAGTGATTTTAAAAGCAGGTAATGGCGGAAACGGATGCCTCAGCTTTTTGCGGGAAAAGTATCGTCCAAATGGCGGTCCAAATGGTGGTGATGGCGGTAACGGTGGTGATGTGGTACTGGTCTGCGATCGCAATGTAACGGATTTGACGAATTATAAATTCGTACCCCACGCTTCCGCAAAAAATGGAGAACCCGGCCGCGGTTCTAATTGCCATGGCGCGAATGGTGCAAGTTGCTTCCTAAAAGTTCCCGAAGGAACGGTCGTAATCGATACAACGAAAATCATTGCGGCTGAATTACTCAAAGACGGTGAAAAAATCGTGCTACTAAAAGGTGGGAATGGTGGCAAAGGTAACGTAAATTTTAAAAGTTCCGTCAATCAAGCACCGCGTAAAATAACACTTGGAACCCCTGGAGAAACGGGCGAATTTACTTTCATTCTAAAAACAATTGCGGACATCGGCCTCGTCGGATTTCCCAATGCGGGTAAGTCGTCCTTGATCAACATCTTGACCGATGCACAACAAAAGGAAGCACCCTACCCGTTTACGACACTCAATCCAAAGGTGGGTGTCATTCATTACCCGGAAACACATCAAACATTGACCATTGCGGATATTCCCGGATTAATCTCCGGAGCCCATGAAAATCGTGGCCTCGGTATTCGGTTTTTGAAACATATCGAACGCTGCAAAATGCTCCTGTTTCTGATCGATATCGCCGGCGTCGACGGACGCAATCCCATCGACGATTATCGGACACTTCTGGAAGAATTGGCACACTATGACCGTACGCTTTTAGAAAAAAAACGCTTCATCGTTGCCAATAAAATCGATTTACACCCAGCCGAAAAACATTTAGCCGCCTTTAAAAAGGCTACCGGTGAAACGGTTTTAGCCATTTCATGCGCTCAAAATATGGGTATCGAAACTTTGAAAGAAAAATTGCGCATGTTCTGTATTCAAAATTGAGAATTGAAATGAGAAATTAGTATTTGTGATGGACACAGGAAGTATTGTTCCGGAACTGCTTAACTTTGGGATTAGCTATCAAGAAATGAATGTTCTGAGATTTCTGTGGTTCTAAGATCTATGAATTTCTGAGGCCTATAGGATATTCTGTAGGCCCATGAGCCCCCGGCGGCAAAAAGCTGCGGGGGGAAGCTTTGCATAGCAAGGCCAAGGAGTCTACGACTCCTTGTAAGGGGTTAGAGGGGAAGGATTCCCCTTTCAAGATTCCCTTTTCAAGATTCCCCTCTCGGGGATTATTCCTCAAAAAATTTTTTCTCAAAAAGTTCCTTAAGTTCTCCGATTAAAGCGCGTTGTTCGGTAATGGAGCCGCCTTCGATGATAAAGAGGAGTTCCGTTCCACAATAGGCCTCGAGCATCATCAACCCCATGATACTTTTCCCATTAACCTGCTCATCGAACCTGCGGACCCAAACCTCAATATCCTTATACTTATTGATAATTCTCACAATCATTGCCGCCGGTGTAGCGTGAAGACCGAAGCGATTTTTCACGCAAAACTTCTGTCGAGACTGTATTGAAAATGCCACTAACTTATCTCCTCTATGACCAAATTTCCCTTTTCTTAAGACACATGCTTTGTTTAGTAGATAGTATACAAAAAATTTTTTCAATACTTTTCTGTAGATAATCGGAAAAGAAAAAATAAGATTGCCAAGAAGTATAAAAATATTTCTTATGCAATTCAGTATGTGTTCATATAAGACGAAAGAAAAAAAAGAGGGTAATCAATTTATAGCGTGGGTTGTTTGGGGAGCGGCGGCATTTTTCTATTTTTTCGAATTATTTGTCCGGGTAATGCCAGGGACAATGCTCCAAACGATGCAGTCTCATTACAACGTTTCGTCGGGCACATTTGGAGTAGCTTCGGGGATTTATTACTATATCTATGCGCCGATGCAAATTTTCGCTGGCATTTTGCTGGACCGCTTTGGTGGACGCCACATAATGCTTCCGGCCAGTATCATTGTATCCGTCGGCTGCGCTTGTGTTCTAGCCCCTTGGAATTCGGTCTGGTTATTTGCGATTAGTCGGCTTTTAATGGGATTTGGCTCGGCCTTTGGATTCATTGGGGTGATGTATTTGGCAACCGTATGGTTTCACAAGGAGCGACTTTCCTTTGTTTCGGGTTTAACGACAGCCATTGGGTTTTTAGGAGCGATTTTAGCGTTAAAATGGATTCCCTATTTTGCGGACCGCTACACGTGGCATGACTGTTGGTTTGGTGCGGGTGTATTTGGTATTTTTTCGTTTGTTATTCTTTACGCCAGTATACCATTGACTCCGATTTGGGAAAAACAACGCCAAAAAGCACATTTTGAGGAATTTGCGCCCAATCATGCCTTTTCCGCATTTTTTACGGTTATTCGCAACAAGCAGACATGGATTTTGGGATTAATCGGAGGAATTTTGTACATGCCGACAACTGTTTTTGGCGATCTTTGGGGGAAAGAGTACATTGAGACGGTTCATCATCTTTCCCGTAAAGAGGCGGGTTCTGTAGTTTCCATGATTTATATAGGTTGGCTCATTGGGGCACCTTTTTGGGGGTATCTTTCGGACAAGACTGGCCAAAAGCGTTCCTTACTTTTTTTCAGCGCACTGAGTGCGTCCATACTGCTTTTCGTTTTAATTTTATGGAGCAGCATGTCTATTCCATTTTTAAAGGTGTGTCTTTTTCTAACTGGATTTGTTTCGGCACCACAGGTTGTTTGTTTTGTTTTAAGTATCGAGAAGAATGCGGAAAATGCCAAGGCGAGTGCAATTGCAACGATCAATATGCTTGTCTCATTGGTGGGCGGTATTTTACAACCCGTTGTTGGGTGGGTGCTCGATCTTTTAGGTAACGATTGCGCGAGCGATTTTCAATGGGCGCTATTGGTCATGCCCGTTGTTACACTCATTGGATTTTTTCTTGTTTTCGGGATACATCAGGAACCCAAAGTAAAATCAAGGAAATAAAATGGAAAAATATTGGGTGCAGAGTATTTATTTTATGGCATTTATTGGGGTACTATTATATGCGGAAGGGAGGCATCCAGCGTGTAAGAGCTTCGATAGATTTTCCGACTTACGCGCCATTGAGACGGAAGAAAATACGAAGGAAGTTCGTCATTTTTCCAAGGTATTGCGTTGGCGACAATACGGCAACAAGAGGGTAAGGATTAACAAACAATTTCAGAAGCGTGCAAAATCTATACAAAAGGAATTCAACATGCACACACTCAACCGTCCCTTTGCGCGGCACAGGCGTTCCCGAAAAGCAGGGGTAGCATCGCCCTGCAAATAAAATCATTTGCAAAAAATAAGCAGAAACTTCTAGATAGTAGCTTTGAATATGGGATATAATGCACCAAAAATAAAAATATATTTTTCAAAGCTTTTCTCAGCTGCAAAGAAAATGTCTCTATGTATTCTGAATTAAGAGCCCTTCAAGAAAGGTTCAACAATAATAGCGAGTCAAATAAAATACCCTGCCAATCGATTCCATTTATGTATTTAATGAACATTTTCGCCAATGTTGTTCCCCTCTCTTCGGATGAAGTACCCTCTTCGGATGATAATCTATGGCCTGAATTTCTAAAACCTTATCAAACGGATTACCAAAAAAGGGAAAAATACCTATCGGTAGCGATCCTAATCGCATAATTAAATTAGATTCATACACAACAGGAACAGTAAACGCAGTTGATTTGTTGCAATCCGAGCTATCGATAGACGAAATACTGGCCACTTTTCGTAAACCGCATGAACCTATAACGATCGAAAAAATACAGGATGCGGTAACATTCTTGCAAGGATTATGGCCAAATGAAAATGAATAAGGGTTCCAAAACCATTACAAAGAACGAAAAAGTTATAGAAAAAACAAAAAAATAATCGAAATGTGCGTTGCTGCATTGATCTGCGACGCTTTCATGCACCAACGAACCGTGCTTTTTAGCCAATTTATCGGTCAAATCAATGGGCTCCTTCACGACTTCAAATATATAAATATAAGCCCTTACCGTGAAAAATCAAATACAATTGTAAGTTTTTCATCTCAATACCCACACCGAATAGAATAATGATAGGCTGCAATTTAGAAAAATTATTACCAAAAATATCATCAAAAAGTAATGTTGATCACTTCACATAATATAACCACAATACCTATAATCACGGATCCTATCAGCATAAACTTGTTGGTCGTGGACGTATAATAGACATTTTTAAATTTCCCAACGACTAAAATATAAATAGGCAGTAAAATCGCTAGGACAGAAAGTATCATTCCCGCAAACCCTAGAATCGCAATAAATGCACCGGGAATAAATATGGCAATGGCGGTAGGTAAACCCACGGCAATGATAATCGAAATCCATTTCGAATGCTTGCTTTTTGTCTTGATATAAGATTCTATCGAATCACATAACCCTCTTCCAACTCCCAATATTGAAGTCGCCATGGTCAAAAATGAAATAACCCAAACCATAACTCGGATAGCTTTTAAACCAGAAATTAAACTCAATGCCTTTATCAATTCGCCGACATCGACCTTTCCTTCGACCATTAATGCGTAAAAATCAGGATCGCAATCGTAAATTGCACAGAGAATAATACTGCTCCAAATCATATACACAATCGCCGGAATGAGACTGCCCCAAAAGAAAACTCTACCCAAAACTTCTTTGTCCCGATCACAATAATCACTTAATGTGTGAAAAATAACTTGAAATCCAAAGGAAGTAAAAACAACCGGAATTACTATACTCCAAGAACTGAATTCCTGGTACTTCCCAACTAAAAACGGTATGTGGTTTCCATTGATCGAACAGGCCAAAACTAATATCAAAACCCCTGCAACTATAAGCGCGCCTACAAATAAAACCCTGTTGACGTAATCGAGAAAACGTATGGGGAAAAACAAAATCAATGCCGTACCTAGCGAAACTAATAAAGCAACCACCGGGAAATATTCCCTATCTAAATTAAATACCTCACGAAACAAAGATGTTAGGCCATAAATATAAACGGACATTAGGGAAAACATCAAAAGCTTCAAACATCCCACGCCCACCAAAGAAGCTATTTTCCCAGAAAATAACGCGCCAAGTTGCCCAATTGGTAACCCTTTCCCTGCCTGTAAATTTAACTCAATATTGACAATAGCCGTATAATAGGCCACAACCCATATGGCAAACATTAGCACTATCCCCAATACGATTCCCAATTTAGCAATCATAATCGGTAATGCAATCATTCCACCGCCAATCGCCGTTCCCGCAACGATAAGAATAGCTCCCAATTACCTGCTGAGTATGTTCATATCTGTGATATATAAAAAAAATTAAAAATAAAAAGCACCTATTATTTCACAACACTCATTCAATCTATCGGAGGACAAAAGCTTTATTTTACGCTCCCGTCCTGGGTAAAAACATTCTAAATGTTTTTTTTAATATTCCCTCTAACTTTTTTTCTTTTTCTGGAATTGAAGAGAGTCTTTTATACCTTGTCGATCCACTCGCATCCTGTCTCGGACCTCCTAAATCAGCAGCCCATCTCGATCTCCAGGAACTAGCATTCACCAAAAGTTCCGCTAAACAAACTTCCAATAACTATGGCACTTATCCATTTAATACTTTTTAACTTATCATTAATAATATTCATATGCCTTCTCTTATAAGTGAGATGTACATTTTATCGAAAAATTTTTATGTCAAGCTTTTTTGTATATTTTTTCTATTGCACACAAAATCACGATCTAGCAATCTCGATGATACTGTGCTACATTTTTTATGAAACTTTTTATTTCGCTCGTAAACAATGGACCACTGCATATGCCAATGGCATCATAGTTCCCATCATCTCTTTTGCTGACCATTAAGCTTCCGCTAAATCCGCCACCAGCCAAAGGCTTAGAATAAAAAGACTTTGTTACACTAAATTGCTCAAAATATTCTTCACCTCTGGCAATTATGCATTCTATTTCATTTTTTTCAGCCTTCGCCATTTCTAAAAATTGTCCTGCTTTTTCAGAAAGTATTTTCGCCGCTCTCGTTATTCTGCCATTTGCATTCAAGACGGAGCCTTTTGCTTTCAGGAGATAATCAGCCGCTTGATTGATATATGCCTCACACGATTGGGTACGCAATTTTTCCTCAATTTGCAACAACGAAAATTCTGCCATTTCACACGGAAAGCCCGTACAACTACATCCCTTCATATTTTGAAGAACACCTTGGTCACTCAAATCTAATCCATTTAAAATCATTGCCTTTTTTATACCAAATCCCAAAAGAGATCGCTCTTGCTCTGCGGAAAAGACTGAAGATAAGCGACGAGTTATATGCCAATCCCTTAATCCTGTCAATCCATAGCCGATAACTACGGGACGTTGATCCACGGGAAACGCCTCTCCCAAGGGTCCCTCTAAATGGATATGATGATAAGGGGACACTGCACTGACTCTTTCCATTTCAGTGAAAGCATTTAGTTTATCCAGCTCGATTCCAGGAACAATCTTGCCTTCAAATTTCACCGGTTCTTTCAATATACATATAGCCACATCGTAACAATTTGTTCCCTCATCATTGCCGGTTAAAAGGTATATATTGGTAATGGGGATATCATCCCCAAATTCCCCCCGTCGACACTCTGCCTTGACGCTGAGAATAAGATTATCTTTACCAATTTTAAACCATCCCTCCCTAGAACAATATTTAGCATTAATCCATTTAAAATGCCTTAATTTCTGCGAATGGATCGATATAACTTGGTCGCTTTCATTTTCAGGCGAAAATAATTCCTCAATATTATTATTTTTATCATGAAATCTTCCAAAATCACGTAATACAACATGCGCACAGGTCAGAACGACTCTTCCCTCTAATTCCGGTTTACCCACACTGATTAAGGTACCTGTGTCGGTACCCGACCCCGGAAATTGGTCGTCGTAATCATATAATTGATTAACGCAAACAACATTTTGTGTAAAGGATGCCCATCTGCTCCCCCAAGCGTGCTCGACATTTTTGGGCGTGTAAAGAGCCCCAGGAATAATACCTTCCGGGTGCAAAGACTCTTTAGCCTCCTCCACTTGCGCTTCGGTACCATTTTTTAAAACGCCAAAGGCATTGGCAACTTGCTCCGCTTCCTATTGCGAAGCTCTTCCATCAAAAGAATCAGTAGCCATCACCTCGCTATAATCTATAACCAGCAATAACCCTATACCGAGTACCCTCAATTTTGTTAATCTGTTTTGTAACACAACAGCACAATATTATACTTTTTTTACTCAACGTAAATCTTTTTCCCGAAAAACTTTTGCGTTTGAATAAATCTCTTTCTCCAATCAATATCGCAGCGAGCGGAATGCGCTGACCACACAGTTCAAGGATGTTCAGAGGTGTTATGCCAAAATTACCGGTAGTTCCCTACCGAGAAGCTACCCAACAATTGTGGTGATATTGCGTCGCATTTTTTATGAAATTTTTTATTTCGCCCGTAAACAATGGACCACTGTATATACCAATAGCATCATAATTCTCATCATCTCTTTTGTTGACTATTAAGCTTCCACTAAATCCTTCTCTAGCCAAAGGCAAAGCATAAGAAGGCTTTGTTGCTCTAAATTGCTCCAAACATTCTTTATTTTCGGCAATTATCCCGATAATTTTATTTTCTATTTCATTTTTTTCGTTCTTTGCCATCTCTAAAAATCGTCTTGCCTCTTTAGAAAAAAATTTTATTCCTCCGCTTTTCTCCGCCAAGGCGGAGGCTTTTGCTTTTTGGAAATAATCAGTCGCTTGATCAATATACTCCTTGTGCAATTGAATATGCGGACGACATTTTACCTTAACCAACGACAATGACAATTCCATCTTGCGACGCGAACATTCCGCACAATTACACCCATGCATATTTTGAAAGACACCTTGGCCATTTAAATCTAATCCATTTAAAATCATTGCCTTTTTTATACCAAATCCCAAAAGAGATCGCTCTTGCTCTGCGGAAAAACCTAAAACCAAGGGATCAAATACTAATCCCTTTAATCCTGTTAATCCATAGCCGATAACTACAGGACATTTATCCATTGGAAGTACTTCCCTCAAAGATCTTCCTAAATGAATATGATGCCAGGGCGGTATTGCATCGATTTTTTCAGTTTCAGTGAAAACAT
>JAITJQ010000071.1 GCA_031278845.1 Puniceicoccales bacterium | reverse complement strand
CCGGTGGAACAAATTTGTCCACCCGATCGGAAAATAATAGTAATCCGACTTTATCGTTATTGCGCGTCGCTGAAAATGCCAATAAACTGGAAAGCTCCGTCAAAACTTCCCGCTTACTTAAAGCAATGCTCCCGAAATCCAGCGACGCACTGACGTCCACCACCAGCAAAACCGTTAGCTCCCGATCCTCCCGAAATTTCTTGATAAAGGGACGATCCATCTTTGCCGTAATATTCCAGTCGATCGAACGGACATCATCCCCGGCCGTGTACTCCCGCACCTCCTCGAAATCAATCCCCTGCCCCTTGAAAATACTGCGATAGGCCCCCATCAAATGCTCGTCGAGGAGGCGATTCGTCCGGATCTCCAGCTGCCGCACCCGCTTCAAAACGTTGCGCGTAATCTCCAACTGCATATCCATAGATCAGGGGACGGGAACCGTATTCAAAATTTTTGAAACGATCGATTCGGACCTCATATTCTCCGCCTCCGCCTCGTAGGTGACAACAATGCGATGGCGCAAAATATCTAGGGCAATCGATTTGACATCCTGGGGCGTAACGTAGCCGCGCCCCTGTAAAAATGCCCAGGCCCGGGAAGCCATCGCCAGCGAAATCGTCGCCCGGGGCGAAGCCCCGAATTCAATGAAATTATCCATCGAAAGACCAAAATTGCTCGGCTTACGCGTCGCAAAAACAATCTTTACGATATAATCGCAAATTTTCTCATCCATGTATATCTCATCGAGCAATCGCCGCGAAGCTAAAATCGTATCGGGCTCGATAACCCCCCGCACATCCACACTAGGCTGACTTTTCCCCATGGCGCGAAGGATCTGCTTCTCCTGCTCCATATCGGGATACTCGATGTTCAGCTTCATCAAAAAGCGATCCACCTGCGCCTCCGGTAGCGGATAGGTTCCCTCCTGATCGATCGGATTCTGCGTCGCAAAAACGATGAACGGCGACGGCAAAGGATAGGTTTGATCGGCAATGGTAACCTGTCGCTCCTGCATGGCTTCGAGGAGCGCACTCTGCACCTTCGCCGGCGAACGATTAATCTCATCGGCAAGGACGATCTGCGCAAAAACAGGTCCCCTCTTCACGTCAAAGGCAGCCTCCCTCTGATTATAAATCTGCGTCCCAATGATATCCGCAGGGAGGAGATCGGGTGTAAACTGAATCCGTCGGAAATCGGCCCGAATCGTCGAGGCCAACGTCTTAACGGTCAGGGTCTTGGCGAGACCCGGAACACCCTCGAGAAGGATATGGCCATTGGCCAGAAGCCCAACGATCATGCGATCAATCATGTACCGCTGACCAACAATAACGCGGCCCATCTCATCGCGCAAAAGTGAGACCCAACTGGAAGCCTCACGAATTCTATTATTAAGCTCGGCTAAACTGTCAGACATGATCCCCTTATAACGGTCTCCACCAAAAAGTAAACAATAAATTTTAATGGCATCCAGTTCCTAAGGGCTACCCCTAAGGGCTGCTCGCCCTTAGAATCCCCGCCAAGGGATCCATCCCATGGTCCTGGATGAATCCGCTAAGGTTTAAACCCTGCCCCTGCGGCCGAGCCCATGCGCAATGCGCATGTTTTAAAAAAGATTCTCCCGTTTCCGATCGATTCCGAGCAATTGCCAGGCCTTGGAGGTTAGTATGCGGCCCTGGGGGGTGCGTTGCAGGTAGCCCTCCTGGATCAAAAAGGGTTCATGGACCTCCTCCAAGGTCTGCCGCTCCTCCCCGATCGCAATGGCGATGGTATTCGCACCGACCGGTCCACCGTTATAGTTTTGCCCAATCATTTCCAATATCCGTTTATCCATTTCATCCAGGCCATGTTCGTCGATGTCCAGCAGCGATAGGGCTTCCTGGGCATGAGCTAAAGTAATTTCCTGGGAATTTTGCTGACTGTAGTCGCGCACAAAAAATAGTAAATTATTGGCAATGCGCGGCGTTCCTCGGGAGCGGCACGCAATTTCAAAAGCCGCCTCCTTCTGTATGACGAGATTTAAAAGCTTCGCACTTCGCTCCACAATTTTTGATAGGTCTTCCGCCTCATAGTAGTCCAAACGCGCCTGTAACGTGAAACGGCTGCGTAGAGGAGAAGTTAGCAGGCCCGTACGCGTCGTTGCTCCCACAAGCGTAAATTTTGGAATATCTAAACGGATACTCCGCGCGTTCGGTCCCTGATCAATCATTACGTCAATGCGATAATCCTCCATTGCGGAATAGAGATACTCCTCCACCGTTTTCGATAGGCGGTGAATTTCATCAATGAACAAAACATCGCCGTACTCCAAGCCGGTTAGCATACCCGCAAGATCCCCTGCCCTCTCGATTACCGGCCCCGATGTAATGCGAATGTTGGCGTGCATCTCGGCCGCTAAAATCATGGCCAGCGTCGTTTTCCCCAATCCGGGTGGACCACTCAACAAAATATGATTCAAAGGTTCTTGCCGCTGGGTAGCCGCAGACGTCATAATGCGTAACTTCTCGAGTACTCGATTCTGGCCTGTAAAATCACTAAATGCCGTAGGCCTTAGCCTGGAAACGATCGGATTTTCCGGCTTAAATTTAAAGGAATCACTCATGACAAATAGCGCTCCGCCCTAATGGCTGCCGCCGCTCCCATTCCCGCCGCCGTAATCGCCTGCCGATAATGCCGGTCACAACAATCCCCCGCTACAAATACTCCAGGGATCTGCGTATTCACGCAATCCGTAAGGATATATCCCTCCGAGTCACACTCAATCTGATTTACAAAAATTTTCGTATTCGGAACATGCCCAATTGCTAAAAATACTCCATCGCAGGATAAATCCCGCTCTTCATTATCCGTTTTTATGCGAAGGTGTGTCACTTTCTTTTCCCCACAAATTTTAAGGGGAATCGTATTCCAAAGCATTTCAACCTTCGGGTTCGATAAAACACGATCCGCTATGATTTTCGAAGCGCGTAACTGATCCCGCCGGTGAATGAGGTAAACCTTTGCGCAAAAACGTGTCAAAAAAATGACCTCCTCACAGGCAGAATCCCCCCCTCCAATTACCGCAACCGTTTTGTTCTTATAAAATGTACCGTCACAGGTTGCACAAGTACTCACACCCTTCCCGCCAAAAAACTCCTCCTCACCGGGAATATTAAGCATGCGCGGTGATGCTCCTGTCGCTATAATAATTGCCTTCGACTCAATCCGATCGCCTTCACAGATCACAATCTTTTTCGCCAAATCAATCCGCTCAACTACACCGGATCGGAAACGAGCACCCATTTTTTCCGCCTGTATACGCATGTTACTCACCAGGTCAAAGCCATTGATGCCCTCAGGGAATCCAGGAAAATTTTCAATGTTGGTCGTCCGAATTAATTGACCTCCTGGCTGATCTCCTTCGATTACTAAAGGGCTCAGATCAGCCCGGGCCGCATAAATCGCCGCCGTTAGCCCCGCACAACCGCTGCCGATGATCACTAAATTCTCAAAACCCATGGCTCCATTAACTCAAAAGAAAGATCGTCCTGAGCTCAAGAAAATTAAAATTTTTAGACGCTATATCGCATCTGGCACGGCGCTGCATTTGGTACACTTGGCACAGTCGCATCTGGTGCGGCGCTGCATTTGGTGCACCCGTGGGAGGCAGAGCCTCCCCGACCTTTCTCCGAAAGGTCGCCGCGGTTCCCGCGGACGGGTGCACCAATATACCGCATGCATCGATACGTCAACACACCACATGCACCACACCGCATGCATTGTATACCCAAAATTTACCCAATGCACCTGCACCAATGTACACCTCCAACCATTGTACTAAAAAAACCGTTTTGCGAACTGTCTCGCCCTACTCCGCGCCATCTGGTCAACCGCCAAAATTTCCTCTAAGGTCTCATAATCCTTATCCTCCATTTTCGACAGCGTACCCCGAATAATTTCAGGAATTGCCTGTAATGTAATTTTTTCATTCAAAAACGACTCCACCGCAATTTCATTCGCTGCGTTATAGGCAATGCGCTGGCTTTGTTTGCCCTGAGCCACCTCCATGGCCAATTTTAAGCAAGAAAATTGCTCAAAATCGGGACGAAAGAATTGAAGCTCACCCAACTGAAAAAGATCCAAAGATGGCTCCCGAACAGCGACACGTTCCGGATAAAATAAACAGTAACGGGCAGCATATTTCATCGAAACGGGTGATAGTTGCGCAAGGAAACTGCCGTCGCAAAATTCGACCAGAGAATGCACCGTACAGGCGGGATGAATGGCCACTTCGATCTGCGTCGGCCTCACGCCGAATAAATGCATCGCCTCAATGATTTCTAACCCCTTATTGGCCATCGTCGACGAATCCACCGTAATTTTTTTCCCCATGGACCACTTCGGATGCCGCAGTACTTCGGTAACGGTCGCATGCTCAATTGCTTGACGATCCTGATTCCAAAATTTTCCCCCCGAAGCCGTTAGCCAAAGCCGCTTAATAAAACGATTATCGCCCCGGGTACACTGGAAAATCGCGTTGTGTTCGCTATCGAGAGGCAAAATTACTGCCCCCTTACTTTGGGCCAAACCCATTACCATTTCGCCAGCAACAACCAATACCTCCTTACTCGCCAAAATGACCGTTTTCCCACGATCGATTGCCCGCAGTACCGGCCGCAACCCATCGATTCCAGCAATCGCAACCACTAGAATATCGAACTCAAGCGATTCTACCATGGCGCTTAAGCCATCAATCCCACGGAATATTTTTCCACAAAAATTTCTCGGTACGAAAATTTTAGGATCCGTTACCGCTACCGCCTGCACAGAAAAATTTTTAATGATCATTTCAGCCCGTTCGATATTCGAATGGCACGAAATACCCACGATCTCAAATTGTTCTCGAAAATAGGCAATTTCCCCCAAAACCGTCGTTCCAACGGATCCGGTTGTCCCTAAAATGATAATACGTTTTTTCCTATTCATAGTTTATTTTTTTAAAACTTCGACTACCATTAGCACGTATATTTTTCTATTCAATCTTTTTTTTAAAAAAATCCAATCCCTAGTGCAGAGGAGCTATTTCCCTAGTATTTTTCTGCTAAAAAAGACTAAATTAAAATTTCCTAATAAAAACGAGTAAATTGTGCTTGACAAAGGTTTTCGAGATACAATAGATCTTCAATCATTATGGCAGCGAGAGTAAAACCATTGATTTTGGTGGTCGAGGATGATAGCGAATTATCCGAGTTGATTGAGAAGCAACTGCAGGTATCCGGAATGGATGCGCAAAAGTTCTATAATGCGGACGACGCATTAAGATTTTTGCAGCGTTCATTTTCGAACCTGATGTTGCTCGATCTCAATCTTCCCGGACGAGACGGTCTATCATTGCTCGAGGATTTGAAAAAGAGGAGTATTTCGATTCCAACGATCTTCATTTCAGGTGAGAATCGGGAAGAGATTAAAGTGGCAAGTTTAGAAGCAGGCGGCGATGATTTCATGACGAAACCTTTCGGATTGAGTGAACTTTTGTCGAGGATATCCGCCGTATTGCGTCGGACAAGTCGATCGGGCGATGCTCAGTTAACGGCAAATACCTCCCTAACCGACGGAGCCTTTGAATTTTTAGGTACGGAAGTCGATCCGAGTCGCCTAGAAGTTCGATTCAAAGACGGTTCCTTTGAAAAGATTGGACGCAAGGAATTCGGGATTTTGTCCTACCTTGCCAGAAATCCGCACCTCATCCTCAGTCGAAAAAGCATTATTCACAATGTTTGGGGAGAACATGCAAATGTCAAAAGCCGTTCCTTGGACCAATATATCGTTAAACTCAGGAAGATGTTTAGCGCACACGGTATCGAAACCGACGATGTCATTCGCACTTCCCATGGTATTGGTTACACCTATGTTCCAAGGGTACAGTCACAGGGGTAATTTTTTATCTTTGCATTACGAAACGCCATCCTCCTTCTCCACGGAGTTTTTAGCTTTTCGGTAATTTCTTGAAAAAGGCCCGATCCCGTAGGGATCAAGCAATAAAGCTGCTTACCCGGCACTTTGTGCCGGGTGGGCCTTTTTCAGCCTGCCGACGGCTTCCCTGACAAAATTCAAGCCATACTACAAAGAGCTCGCCAGTTTATGGGCCGCAATGACGCCGTAGTTCATAGCTCCAAGCCAGCCGGACATAATAATCCCAACGGAACCGGCGTGATAAAGTCCTTGAATTTCATCGGAAAGGCCCATTGAAATTTCAAGTCCCTCGAACTTCGTTCCGAAAGAGGTTCCACGGGGATGTCCTGTGTATCGGAAAAAAGTTCTGGGCGTAGCCGCTTCGACGTGGTCAATTTTTTGGCGAACGTCAGGGATAAATTGTTCCAAACACTGGACGCTTTCTTCAATAATGCGATTTTTTTCACGTCGATAACTTTCGCTATCCAAGAGGTCCCAATCGTCCCAATTGGCATTCATCGATGCGACAACCGCATACATCGGTTGTTTATCGGGCCGAGTTTTAGGGTAATAGAGCGAGAAGGTACGACTTTTTGTGTGGAAATCCTTCAATCCTTGACTATCGAAGCGTTCATTTTCGGAAGTAAAAATTAAATCGCCGATATCGTCGATGGTCTCTCCGGGCTTAATACCTATGTAGACCTGACAAGAGCTATTATTGATTCGCGTTTCATTAATCTTTGTCAGAAACTCCGACGAAAAATGCTCTTTGCCAACAAGATTTTCGACCGTATTCAAAACATGTGCATTGGACAAAACGGCACGACATTTTACGTCAACGCCATTGACGCGTATACTAATTACCCGAGCATTATCCAACAAAATTTTTTCCACTCTACTGCGCTTAAAAATATCTACACCATTACGCATCAATTCTTCGGTCATCTTCTCTATGAGCAGATCCGTTCCACCTTCAAAGGTGTAGACGCCTTTCCCAATAAAATTGGAAAACACAATGCCATAGGTAATGGCTTCGTCATCTAACGTCGATCCATTGGCATAGGCAATAGGTTCCATTAGTAGGCGGTGCACATCGCTCCGACCGGGGAAAAATTCTTCAAAAATATCGCGCGTATACCGACGATCGTCATCGTAAAAATTCATTTGGCGTAATTTATTAAAAAAGCTTTCAACTCTCTCCGGCGTAATATTGAATTTTTTAATCAATATTTTCGTAAAATCCTCTCGAGTAAAAGTTGTCTCGATATCGAACTGAGGATTCACGAAACGAATGCGTTTCAATTGGACGATACGATTGGCAATTTCCGGGGACCAATACTTCCGACAGGACTTGACCATACCGACCGGAAATCCGTGGAGCGAGACATCAAAAATGTGGCTTTTTCGAGAAAAATAAGCGGCGAGGCCACCGAGAACATAGTGTTGTTCAAATAGTGCAACCCGATAACCCAATTTTGCCAGATAATTGGCCGCCGTCAAACCGGCTAAACCGCTCCCGATAACGGCAATATCACAGGTCATCCCCCGATCCAGATTTTTAGTCATAGCAATAGGTTTAAAAGAGAAGCACCATTCTTCAAGCAAATGTTACGAAAGGTACGTAACCTTTAGATGAAACTTGCCATAGGGCTCCGCCCTATGCTCTCGCGAGGAACATTTTTCCTCGACTTGTTCTACAGGCCCGCGGCTACGCCGCGGGCCTGTAGAATTTTTAAAATTTCCCACAGTTAAAGGGTAAACTTGTTCTTTAAAATTTTTATTCGCCATAAAATATAAAACTCTAACCCGAAAAGCTGATTCGAAATAAAAATATTATTCAAAAAATATCTGGACATTTATATGAATTTCTTAAAATGATCCTCGCTATGAAAAAATATACATATTTTACGGTATTGTTTTTATCATTTTGCATACCTTTCTCGGCTTTCTCCACTGAAGATGAGTTGGCTCTTTTGAGACCCAATGAACGCTATTTGCGCCTCATGGAGCGAGCCGATTTACTTGCCAAAACTGGCAATCAAACGTCAGCTGACCAACTGTGTCAAGAAGCCGAGGCAATATGGGCCGCTTACAGTTTGGTGGATGTTGGACAATACCGAACGGCTAACCCGGATCCATTGGATGCCATTCCGACGGATACGGTACTTCCGCAGGGAACCCGGATCGGAGGAGGAGCTGATGGCCAAGTTTATGCATTGGAAACTCCAGAGATCGGTAACGGACAACAATTTATACGGAAAATAGGTGACATCTTCAATGAAGCCCAAATAGGACAATTCATCAGGGATATGCGACATAACGTTACGCCACAAACCCAATTGGCAAATACACAGGGTTTTGAACTCATGGTACCCGGAAAAAAGTTAAATGATGGATCTCTGGTCCAAGAGAGAGTTTAGGGTGTGCCCCTCACTAGGTATTCGGATTTATTTAAAAACGGCTGGATCGACTTCCCCCAAAAAGGCACTCGAACGTCTGTGTGGCCTGATGAGCAGCCTATATGCACTCGAAAAAGCAGGCATAGTTCATGGCGATCTTCATCCTTTAAATCTTATGGCCGAGAAAAAGAAGCTTCCCGATGAAGTAATAGCCGCGAAAGTAGAGGTTAAAGCAAGGCAAATGACTGGTATAACAAGAGAAGAAAAAGATCTAACCGAAGGAAATAAACGAATACTCCTCGAGGCAAAAGCAATAGCAAAAGCCAATTTAACCCTCGAAGATCAGTATGAATATGTATTCAGAATCATTGATTTTGGAAGATCTTATAAAATAAATAGCGATGAAAACCCCGAAATCATCTTTTTGAATATGATGCACTTGGGAACATTAATACCCGTCTTTCTTTTTGGAAATAAAGTGTATATTACTTGAGAAATGGGTCGTTTTGCATTACTCCCCACAAAGCAGGAAGAATGGGAAAATAAAGCAAAATTAGAAATAAAAAAAGAATTGATAAAAGAAAAAAATGATTCCAAGCAGGCCCAAGATCAGTTAGCATTAGAAATAATGTCCTCAAAAGAAAATTTAATCAGATATAATCAGGAAATAAGTGATAAAGAAGAAGAATTAAAACGATTTGACGCAATCCAAAAAAGACTTAATCGCTATAAAAAAGAAGCTATATCGACCGAAGAAGAAATCAAAAGCGAAGGTAAAACGGACGAAGAAATAACGCGTTTAAAAGAAAGATTAAGTGAATTAGATAAGTTAATAGCCAATAGAGAACAAGCATTACAACGACTTGTCTCATTCGAGAAAGAGGTCAGCGTATGCAAACAACAGATTCTCATACTTGAGGAACAGATTGAGGAAAAAGGTACAACATATAAAAAACAATATGAAAAAGAAGTACAGGATTATGAAATGAGATTTGGGCGTGATCTCCGAGCAAGAATTGATGTTGGCCTAAAAACAAAAATAGATGTAGTGAGAAATCGCTATGTAATAGAAAAGTTTTACGAAGCAAATGCTGCAATGCGAGCAGAAATTGGGCAATCCTATCCCGAACCGATCTTAAGGGAACTTGCTCAATTTACAGCTGATTGCCTCTCTCTAAAATCCAATCAGATTGCAGATGATTCCCTCTTCGTAGACCCCGGACAATGTCCAACGGCCGAAGGGGGTTACAAAAAAATAATAAACCCTTTACTCTTCTCCGATTGGTCTAGCGGGCAGTAAAATAGCAGCCCTTAGGTCAGCTACCCAGAGGGCTCCGCCCTTTGGACTCCGGCAAGGAGTCATAGACTCCTTACCCTTCTTTGGCGGCTTCGCTGCGGAGGTTGAAAATAAACACCTCAAAAATATCTTGACATTTATGCAATCATTTAAAGGACACTTCTCATTATGAAGAAGCTTACACATTTTACCGTTTTGTTTTTATTAGACCTGTTGCAAAAGTAATTATCAAAGGACATAGGATAGATTAGCCCAATCTCCCGATTATTTATTCCCAATTCATGCAAATCTAAATCCACTCTTCAGATTAACTATCCCTGCTATGATCTTGAATCGCTCAATAGACCTATTGCAAAACTAACAAATAGCTTTGAACTCTGATAAAAATTGTCGTACGGTAGAAATACTTTGTTATTCGGAAAGCTTTCTGTCCAAGAGACGAGATTTGCTCAGGATCGAACTTTTATAAAACTTGAAAGCTTTGGTACGGGTGGGATTGGAAATACGATTGCTTACGGTATGCAATATGTGAAAAAAGTAATGCTTGGGTTGGGGAAACCAACAAATGAAAGTGATTTTAATGAAAAAAATTACTCCAATTTCCAATATAGTTTCATTGCTTGTTACGGACTCAGTCATGCCCAAAGATATGCCCAAAGACTTTTAGGAAGGCCTTCGGTTGGCTTCAAAACAAGGGTTAACTACGCTGGCTAAATTTATCGCAGACATAAAGGCTCGTGAGAAAAATGACGGGCAGATTCAAAATTTTTTAAGCACATCGAAAGCGAACATTAGTGAAAAGTTGGAGGCAAAGATCCTAAAAGACTACCAAAAGGATGCCATAAATGAATGGAAATCGAAGCCTGAAAATGAAGGAAAATCAACGCTTGCCTATTTCGCAGAACATGATCAATCGGGTGAAGAAATGATTCTTGATTTGCCAAACGATAATTAACTTTAGCTTGTTATCAAAATAATTTTTTTCCTAAATCCTTTTCGTTTCCATTAAAATTTATTATTTACCTTTTAGCGGAGACCATTATAAGAGAATATAGATTATGTCTGACAGTTTAGCCGAACTTAATAATAGAATTCGTGAGGCTTCCAGTTGGGTCTCACTTTTGCGCGATAAGATGGGCCGCGTTATTGTTGGTCAGCGATATATTATGGACTAAAAAAGCAACAGACCCTGGAGGAGGTCCGCGAACCCTTTTTGATCCAGGAAGGCTATCTGCACAACACACCTCCTCAGGGCCACATCCTAACTTTCAAGGCTTGGCAATTATTCGGGATCGAGCACAGAAACAATCTCCCTTTAATTAAATCCAAGAACATTCACTCTCTATTCTTTTCCGAAAAATTATCTTGCAGCAGCCGCTTGAATATCTTGCAAAACTGTGATGCTGAAATTTAGAGATTGTTGAGAACCTGGGTCGTTTTTATCGTATCTTTCGTAATATCTGATAGCATTATCTAGGTATGGCCATGATCACTGATCTTGTAGATCTTTTTTTATGTTATCTAGATATCGAGAATATTCCCCGTATGCTTTAATAAGTATATTTTTAGCTCACCCGTAGTGTCCCATAGCGATTCGCGATACAGCGGCTGTATAAACTTTCTTCATGTCTCTTCTATTCTTTACAGAAATTTTCTGCCCATTAATTGTGACTCCAAAAGAGAGAAAAGAAAAGAGGAAAAAACAACTACCAACGATGAAAATATTTTTTATATTCATAATGAGTATCCATGTCAATTATTCGAAGATGTCAACATTTTTGAATGAGCTTCTAATAATAACACAATTTTTACGGCTTGCTGGCTATTAGGAGCAAGAGGAGGTCCTGCTAAGCTCGGAATCGGTATACTGGGAACTGAAGGAGGTATGACTGAATTCAAAGGAAAATGATTCATTGTACGACCTTGAAGGCCTTGAGCAGGAAGAGCAACAATACCAGCAGCGGTAGCAGCGGCAGTGGGGGAAAGATACATTCCTTTTATTGGAGGATCGCAGCCAAAGGCGTGCATGTTGCTATTGCTGGAGGATTCAGAAGCAATGTACACAGATGATTGCTAATGGAGGACGGAACCCATGATCGGCATATTGGACACATGGGATTCCTATTTTTCAGATGAACAATAAAGGCTACAATATTTTGAGCGTTTGGAATGTGAGTCATCAAATTTGCCCGATTGTTAAACGGGGCAGCGGCAGCAGTTTGCAAAAAATCATAAAAAGCACCTTCCGAGTGAGCTCTATTACCTGTCTGCGCTATCACAGTATGCCAATTTCCTGAAAAATGCAGATTAATAAGTGCAGCACCTGGAGCTGGAAAATTTTGTCCGAATATGTGAAAAAAATGATCCGGCAAAAAAATATTCGCATTAAATGGGCCAGATAAAGCTGAGCCATTTTCTCCAGAGCGAAAAATGTCTTCAAAGAGAAACGTGCGATAGTCGTACGATACCGCTGGTGGCGGTGCTCCTCCTGCTATTCCTCCTCCTATCGGTAGATTTCGCGATATGATTGTAATGGCTGCCAAGGTGATATGTCTTAAATCATTTGCATTCCATCCTGAAGTTGGATTATTACCATTAGGGAGTTGGAACGAGCAAATGTAGTACGCGAGATAAATCATTAATATCCGTTGAGTAAAACTCTCGAAGCCTGTTGACTAGTGCATTCATAACAACACCAATAGCAACAGCAGAAGCAGCAGGGGCGGGGATACCAGGACCGGCAACGACCGCTGCCGAAAGCGCATATAAAGTGTAACAAATAAAAGATAAAAACGAAAGAATTTTCTTGACAAAGAACATGTACCCATATTATAGATTTTTGTTGCTAGTAAGTCAAGATAAAAATAAAAATATTTTTTTCGTTCCTTTTTGTTTCCATTAAAATTTATTATTTACCTTTTGGCGGAGACCATTATAAAAGAATACAGATTATGTCTGACAGTTTAGCCGAACTTAATAATAGAATTCGTGAGGCTTCCAGTTGGGTCTCACTTTTGCGCGATGAGATGGGCCGCGTTATTGTTGGTCAGCGATATATGATTGATCGCATGATCGTCGGGCTTTTGGCCAATGGTCATATCCTTCTCGAAGGTGTTCCGGGTCTCGCTAAGACCTTGACCGTTAAGACGTTAGCCGCGACGATTCGGGCAGATTTTCGACGGATTCAGTTTACTCCCGATCTCCTTCCTGCGGACATCATTGGGACGCAGATTTATAACCAGAGGGAGGCTTCATTTGATGTGAAGAGGGGACCTGTTTTTGCGCATATCGTCCTTGCCGATGAGATTAATCGTTCGCCGGCGAAGGTGCAGAGTGCGCTCCTCGAAGCTATGCAGGAGAAGCAGGTTACCATCGCCGATCAAACTTATCCTTTGCCTTCGCCGTTCATCGTTTTTGCGACGCAGAATCCCATCGATCAGGAGGGGACGTATCCGTTGCCGGAAGCGCAGGTGGATCGTTTTTTAATGAAGCTCAACATCGAGTATCCCGATATGGAGCAGGAGAAGCAGATCCTTCGCGCCATGGGTAAGAGTCAGCCCAATGTGGATGTGCGGGCCGTTATCGAACCCGATACGATTTTAGCTTCGCGGCGATTGCTCGATGAAATATACATGGATGAAAAGATTTGCGATTACATTGTGAAGATTGTTTTTGCAACGCGTAAGCCGAGCAATTTTGGTCTTTCAATGGATAATTTCATTGAATTTGGAGCTTCGCCTCGGGCGACGATTTCATTGGCGATGGCTTCCCGGGCCTGGGCATTTTTACAGGGGCGCGGCTACGTTACGCCCCAGGACGTCAAATCAATTGCCATGGATATTTTGCGTCACCGTATCGTTGTCACCTACGAAGCGGAGGCGGAGAATATGAGGTCTGAATCGATTGTTTCAAAAATTTTGAATACCGTTCCCGTTCCTTGATTTCGTGCCATGGATATGCAATCGGAGATTACGCGCAACGTTTTGAAGCGGGTGCGGCAATTGGAGATCCGGACGAATCGTCTTCTCGACGAACATTTAATGGGGGCCTATCGCAGTATCTTCAAGGGGCAGGGGATTGATTTTGAGGAGGTGCGGGAGTACATGGCTGGGGATGACATCCGTTCGATCGACTGGAATATTACGGCGAAGATGAATCGTCCGTTTATCAAGAAGTTTCGAGAGGATCGGGAGCTAACGGTTTTGCTGGTCGTGGACGTGAGTGCTTCATTAGATTTTGGAAGTATTTCTTTAAGTAAGCGGGAAGTTTTGACGGAGCTTTCCAGCTTATTGGCATTTTCAGCGACGCGGAATAATGATAAGGTGGGATTACTATTATTTTCCGATCGGGTGGAGAAATTTGTTCCACCGGCGAAGGGGCGAAAGCATATTTTGCGTATTATTCGCGATCTACTTTTTTTCGAACCCCAATCGAAGGGGACGCGGCTGATCGATGTCGTCAAATATATCAATAATATGCTCAAGAAGCGGGCAATTATTTTTCTGTTGAGCGATTTTCTACAAGCCAAAATTCAGAGCATCAAGCATTTAACCGATGCGCTCGAGATTACCAATCGACGCCACGATTTGGTATGTTTAAAAATTGAGGATTTCAGGGAACGTGAAATACCGGATATGGGATTAGTGGTTTTTGAAGATGCAGAAACGGGGGAGGTTGTGGAAATCGATACCGGTAAGAAGAGGTTTCAGGATAGCTATGTACAGAATAGGAGGCGCTACGATGAAATGTTTCAGGAGCGATTGAAGCGTTCTAAGATCGATTTACTCTCCATTCAAACCGATGGCAACTATCTGCGAGCATTGGATTTATTTTTGTTGAAACGGTCGAAGAAATCTTAAAAATTCCTTATTTTAAATATTGACTCTTTATAAAAAGCGCAATAATAGAAGACGTAAAATGATTATGGATGGAGTAAAAGGAAGAAAAGGTTTTACGTTAATTGAATTGCTCATTGCGATTGCGGTTATTGGTATTTTGATGTCACTATTGATACCGGCGGTAAACAAGGTGATGGAGAGTGCGCGCCGAACAAAGGGTGCGAATAGTCTCAAGCAGATTGCAACGGCTTATAATCAGTATTGCAATGATGACGTCAATGGGCGCAATATCAGTGGAGCGACGAGTGGTCTTGATTGGGCTTTAGTGTTGGCTAGGACGGGATATTTGAATGATCCGAACATGTATACTTTTTCCGGTGACAGTGGTGCTACCAAGGTCATGAAGAAAGTAATTGTAGATCCAGATTCGAAGGATAACAAAGCCTGGGGGGAGAGTGGTCCTGAGGAATTTAGTGTTTATCTCATTAGCGATATCCCCGCTGGGGCCCCATTGTCGACGACACCCATTGCATTCACGCGAGGGATTCCCGATAATACGAATGATAAAAGTGGAAGCAGCTCCACGGTCGCCAAGTGGCCAAGTAGCGGTGTTTATGGCGACAAGGGGGGACACATTGCATTTCTCGATGGACATGTGGAGTGGTTCGACGATCTGGGGCCAGATGATGATGGGGGTAAATTGATGAAATGGGGAGGCAGTGGTGCTACGAATGATATTTTGAAAGCAATTCCAGGCAAGGCGGTTGTTCTGAGTGCCAATGGTAGTGTGGCTGAATCCGGAACGGGAGACCCAGACTAACCCTCTTGCTCATTGTAATGCAAAGGAAAAGCTTGTAGTCTTAGTTTGGTGTTAGTTTTAATCGTGGAATCATTAAGATAGAGAAAAATGAAAATGAAAAAAGAAAGAGGATTTACCCTAATTGAATTGATCGTGGTCATCTCGATTATCGGGGTTCTGATGGGTTTAATTTTACCTTCAATTAGTGGTGTCATAGAACGCTCCAAGAAGAGTGCGGCACGAAATTGTGTTAAAAAAATTGTCGATGCCTATCTCATGTACCGGGAAGATAAAGGTGGTTTTGTAAAAACAGACGGAGGTTCCATGGGCAACATAAAAGATTTTGCGTTGACGCTGGCTCGGGAGGGCCTTTTAAACGATCCCAATTGCTATGTTTTTGCATCGGATGCTAAGGCGCAATCCATCAATAAGGTAAAAAAGAACACAATTGTTCATGGCGATGGGATAACGGAAGTGGACTGCTGGGGAAATAGTAGCGGTCTGGACGATAGTTTCAGCGTTTTGATCGCTATTGATGTTCCCGATTCTTGTCAGCCAAATACGACACCCATCATCTGGACCCGTGGATTGGGAGAGGGTGGAGCATGGTCGGACAATAGCGTTTTTGGGAAAAAAGGCGGATTTATCGCATTTTTAGATGGACAAGTAAAGTGGTTTGATAATGTGACAAACAAGTTGATGAAGTACGATATGACGGGAACGGTAAGTAAAATTATGGATGCTCTTCCCGCTGGTTGTAGAATTCTCAAGGGAGGTGGATACGAGAACGTTTCCCATTAGTGGATGTAATCTTTTTAACCAATGTAATTTTGAAATTTAAAACAGCGAAGTCTATGAAAGTTCTGAAAAATCAAAGAGCATTCACATTGGTCGAGTTGATCATTGTGGTGAGTATCATCGCTATTCTGATGTCGATTATTATTCCTGCTTCGCAGAAAGTTTTTGTCAATGCTCGCAGATCAAAGGCACAGGCCGCTATGAAACAAATCGCGGAAACTTATTGTCGCTATTACCAGGATAATGGTTTCATTCCCGATGCGAATACGAGTGTCGGATTGGCCGAAAAATTTGCAGCTGAAGGCGAACTCAATAATTCACAACTATTCGTTTTTCCAGGCGACTCCAAAGCCGCGGGTGTATTGAGAGAAAATATATATCCTTTGGATGGTTCCGCATGGGAAACAGGAAAATATCTCAGCGTCCAGTTGGTGGGAAATATTAT
>JAITJQ010000049.1 GCA_031278845.1 Puniceicoccales bacterium | reverse complement strand
CGAGGACGCCAGCACGGCTGGCAGCGATAGAGCCGACTCCGTCGGCTGGTATCAGCGCTGGATCGGCAAGGACTGACGTTTCACGCGTTAGCGGTATCGCAGTCGACCGTGTCGGCCGCGCAAGTGGCATCCAACTTACGGATAGCGATGCTGGCACCGGATATCGTCCATCAAATTATCACTGGAAATGCTTCATTGACGTCCCAAACAATGCGCCGTGAAATCCCCGAGCTCTGACAACATGCGCTAGATTCTAGTTATGAGCGAAAAATTTTATGATATTTTGTTGATTTTTGCCGCAAAATACCTGCCCTATATACCAACGAAGGAAGAACTAAGCCGCGAGTTGAATCTCGGAGATTACGAAAAGATTGGGGAGTAAATTGGAGCCCATCTGTTATCGCGGGATAAACGCTTCCGCAATTTCCGCTGGAACATCTTCATGTTTAGGTGCAGGATTAGGCAGGTTATTTTATGGATAACCGAAGAATAGCTATCTCTTGTGCTTCGGTTCAAATAACGTGTTGTGACTTCCGAGCCTACCCTTGTAGTTTAGGTTTTATTTGTGTATTTTTGGGATTCTTTGTGCTTGAGGCTGAGCTTGATTTGTAATAACTTCATCAAAATCTTTTTTTGGGGAAATCGCGTTGACAGGCGATTGAATTACGATGAGCTTCGAAACATATGGTTAAGAAAAAAGTTATTGAAATGGTTATTTGTAGTGTTTTGTTATTCGGGAATTGTATAGCGAGTGAAGCGGTTGAGAAAAATCGAAAGGTTGAGGGAAGTCAATTGTCTGTGTCGCAAATCTTAAAGGAAGTAGAGGGCTTAGAAAATGACTTGTCCACAATACAGAATGAAAAAGATCCTACACTAGAGGATCTAAAGAGAGGGTTAGCATTGACGCAGGAAATATTAGGTAAGTTGCCAAGAAATCGTGGAGGCATATCACCTGACGAATGGCAAGATGTGAGAGATAAGCGATATGAGTTACTGCAGGTGCAAGGATCAATAAGGCAGCAGATAACGACGCAAGAAATGTCAGGAAGAATGGCACAAATAGAGCGGCGAATAGGTGGTGCGTTGTCGCAAAAAGGAGGTGAGTCTGCAAGGGAAGAAAATGTGTTTAATTCAGTGGAAGATGTGATAAATTATATGGAGTCTGGCGAAGTTAATGAACAGCAATTAAAGAAGCGTCTTGAAAAAACTTTTGAATATTATCAAAAAGGCCAAGATGTTGAGGATGTGCCCCCACAAATCCCTGAGCGAGAATGGTGCCAGGCTAAAATTATTGAGATAGCTTTCGTGGTTCAAAAGTGCATTGAAGAAAGTTCAAACCAAGAATTAAGGAAGCTTGTAAGGTTTTGTTGGACAAAGATTGTAACGATATGTGGAGAGGATGACTTTAAAACTGGGAAGTTGTTGTTGATGTCTCAATGTAAAGCGTGGGATGAAAGCCGCGGAGTATGTGAGTTACAGGATAATTTCCATAATGAGACTGCGCGAGACGCCATTGAAATTTTATGTTCTGCATCTCAGCAGCAGGGAGCACAATCAGAAGCGATAAAATTTGTGAAATTAATAAAAAGTAAGGCTGAATTTTCCACTCTTTTCCCTATAAGTGGAAGGCAGAGGTAAACTATGTTTGGCCGTTTGGTTGTAGGATTAATGTTTTGTTATGTTAATATCGTATTAGCCATTCAAAAATCTCCCCTTGAAATTGTTTTTTTTAATACAGGGCAAGGGAATTTGATTGCGGTACGGGCTAATGATGTTAATCCAAGGACTCAAAAGGTGACTTCGAAGTTGATTTTTATTGACTGTGGTTCAACGTTGCACGCAGAAGGAAGGTATGGGAAAATTTTAAGAAATGAGCAGAGACCTCAGAATGAGAAATTAGGGAGGTTATTTGAAAATATTACCGACTATGGAATATTGATTACCCATAACCATGCCGACCATACTAATCTGATCGAAGCGATAAGAGAAATAAGTAAAAAAGGGGGAAGAAGAAGGCTCGTGATTGTACGCCCATTGAGTCGAGATGGCTTTGACGCGGAAGATCCAAACAAGAGGCCTGCGATGCTCAAAAAGGATTGGGAAAATTTTTGTTACGAAGATCTTCCGTGCATAGAAAATTCGCTTGGGCCACGTGTGAGGGTTGTTCCTATGCGTCCAGAAAGGTGGAAAGATAATGGAGCCCAAAATCCGGAACATGATTTTAATATAATGTATTTGGTGGAATTTGCGGGGAGAAGAATCCTTTTCCCCGGTGATGTCAGTCCTCAATTATTTACTCAGATCATGAATGTTCCAAAATATAGGCGTGAAATAGCCGCTGTGGATTTTCTAGTGTTACCTCACCATGGAACAAACCGAGCAGGGGAGTTGTTAACTTTTTTTGTTAAGAAGCCTGAAATGTGTATCATTTGTAGTAATCCCAATGAACAGCAATCCCTTCCATGGCTAGATGTGAGCAATTTTCAGTTTAAACGTTGGGGTAGTGTTACCGTTAGGGAGCATAATATCAGCATGGGCATGGGGAAGCGTGATGGAGAGAGTGCAAGAGTGGTAATACGAAGGGGGGTATGGCCGCTGTTTGCTACGTGTAATGCTAAAGAAGGTTATTATGAATTAGTTGTCGAAGCGGATGGAAAGGCGACGTTATTTGATGGATCAACGGCTAAAAGGGGAGGTAATTTCTGTTTTCAATCATCATAGTTTCTGAAGTTGGGTGTTCACGACCAGGGGATAGTATCCCCTGGTAAGACCTGTGGAATAGTGTTTCGTACTTGATTTGGGTATTGTCTCTTTGCAAAAGCAGCAGATTGCTGTGAACTCTGATAAAATTGTGCAGAGTGGAGCATCAGGAGGCGAAAACGAAATCAATTATGAGTTTTTTGAGCGAAGTCTAAGGTTGTTCAATGATATCTTCGGCCACAATCTTCGTAAGTTTGGGGCCTTGGTTCCCAAGGTTGAGCGTGAGTTCAATAAACAGATCGCCAGTAAATACAATGTCCTGGAAAGTTTTTGTAGGATAATAGAGTTTATAAAAAAGACATTTAATTCCACACTCAGGGATTTGTTGCTTGACAATTTACGTAAAAAAACTTCAATAGCATCGGTTAAATAAATATCATGAAGAAGTCCAATGTTAGTTTATTGTTGGTGGGCACCTTTTTGATGCCCGTGGTGAGTTATGGAGCAGCGGATTTTGGAGCAGCGGATTTTGAAGCAGCGGATTTTAGCGGATCGGATGCGCAATTTGCGGATGTGGTTGTGAGTGATGACGCGCTTTTTGAAGCAATCAAGGCGAATGATATCAATAAAGTAA
>JAITJQ010000016.1 GCA_031278845.1 Puniceicoccales bacterium | reverse complement strand
AAACGAAGCGCATCTTTCGGGATGTGCTTTTTATGGGGCTCTGCCCCATACCCCGCAAGGAGTCATGGACTCCTTGACCTCTTTTTGCGGCCAGCCCTGCGCAGTATGCGCAGGGCTGGGCCGCAAGGTCAAGAATAGACTCTTACGCGAATGGCGAAATGAAATATTTGACACCAAAAACTATACGGGTGATTTTGGGAGAGCTTTTGCAATAGGTCTATTTTTTTGTCCCTTTAGGTATTGTTAGAAAAAAGTTTGCTTGAAATTGTTTTATCCTAATACATATGCTGTACCACATGGATACGATTGATGAAAAAACGCAGCGTGAACGGAATCCGGAAAATGCTAACCCGGAAATCGAAGATTTGGACAGTCAGTCTATCGAAAATAACCAGGATATGGCTAATCTTTCGGATAATAAAGAAAATTTAATCCAGGAGTTGGAGAAAATTGCCAATCTTCAGGCCGAGATACCCGTTAATATATCGGTAACCGATTTCGTAGCCCAGGAATTACGGCAGCTTAGGGAACAATTGCTCCGCGCTCAAGCAGATTTCGATAACTACCGCAAACGTGCTATCCGCGACCAAGACGATCTCCGCCGCTTCGCCTGTGCCGACTTCATCGAAGAACTGTTACCCGTTCTTGATAGCTTCGAACTCGGACTAAAGTCGATGCGGGAAAATTCTCATGCGCTTTCCGGGTTTCAGATGATTTTTATGCAACTGCAGTCACTCCTCGCCACAAGAGGTTTGAAAGAAATCGCTCCCCAAGGGGAGGCTTTTAACCCGCAGTGGGAAGAGGCCGTTGCCTATGTCCATGATGAAAGTATACCACAGGAACATGTCGTTCAAACGGTCCGCAAAGGATACCTTTTGCACGACCGCCTCCTACGCCCCGCTGCGGTAGTGGTTTCAAAAGGCGCTCAAATGGAGGGAAAATAGAATGGCTAAAACGGATTATTACGAATTGCTGGGAGTACCTAAAGACGCATCGGCCGACGAAATTAAAAAGGCTTACCGAAAGATGGCGATCAAATACCATCCCGATAAAAATCCTGGCGATAAATCGGCAGAGGAGAAATTCAAACAGGTTTCGGAAGCTTACGATGTCCTCAGCGATGGACAGAAACGGACCACCTATGACCGTTATGGTCACGATGCCTTTGATTCCCGAGAAGGAAATCAGTCAGGACGTCGGTATGGTAGCGGTTTTCAAGATCCATTCGATATTTTCAGGGAAGCCTTTGGGGGCGAAGGCGGTATTTTTGGCGATTTATTTGGTGGAAATGCAAAGCGACGTTCGGTACAGCAGGATGGATCCGATTTGCGCTACGATTTGGAAATTTCTCTCAAAGAAGCCTTTACCGGTGTGGAAAAATTATTGCGCTACGAACGCCATATAGCTTGTACTCATTGTGACGGAACGGGTTCCGAAAAGGGTTCACAGGTAGGGACCTGTTCCACTTGCCACGGCTCCGGAGTTTTAACCATGTCCCAAGGATTTTTTGCGATGCGCCAAACTTGCCCCGATTGTAGTGGTACCGGAATGAAAATCACAAATCCCTGCCGCGCTTGCCAGGGAACAGGCTGTGTCGAGGAAAATACAAAGACGAAAATTAAAATTCCTGCAGGCATTGCCCACGGAATGAAATTGCGATTAAATGGTTTCGGCGAATCGGGTGTCCGCGGTGGGCACAATGGTGACTTGTTTGTCGTCGTCTTCATTAAAAATGATAAACAATTCGAACGCGATGGTGACCATTTACATTGTAGTTTATCCATTCCATTTACCCTAGCTGCCCTGGGCGGAGAAATTAATATAAAAACAATTGATGCGGAGGCGGTTCTCCAAATACCCGCAGGAACTCAACCGGATTCGATTTTACGTATGCGCGGTTACGGTATGCCAAATTTCTCAACGGGTCACCGCGGCGATCAATTGGTCCATATCGGAATTGAAGTGCCTAAAAAATTGACATCGGAACAACGCGCTAAGCTGGAGGCCTTCGCAATATCCCTCGGCTCTAACGAAAAATCCTGGTTCTCGAAAATTAAGGACTCTTTTCAGTAAAATATTGTTATTCTTTCGCAAGAATCTCGTTTCGAATTTTCTCAAATTCAGGATTAAAAATATCAAGAAATTTTTGCAAAGACGGATCTGTTTCCACATTGTGTTCGCAAACTTCCCTGGCGTGTTCAAGAAGACGAAGGGCACGTTTAGGCCGCTCACCATCACTATAACGCCTCGCTGCACCAAGTAAAATGGCCGGATGATCCGGAAAAATATTGAGAACAAAATCGTAGATCTGTAACCCTAAATCAATATTGAGTTCCGAAATGGATTCAGCAAGTAACATGTAAGTGGTGGGATGCGGAACTCCATCGGGACAGAGTAACGTCAAAAATTGAAACAATTGGGCTGCTATCTGTACCTTACCCTCATTGTAGTATGTTTCTGCAAATTTGGTGAGAATTTGTACATCGTTCTCCGTCGATGAAGCAAATACCTCCTGCAAAGGACGCTCTCCAGACTTGGAAATGATTTGCTCTAAAACCTTCCAACATCCTTTGTCACTGGCATAGCGATCCAATGCCGCGCGATAAATCGTCATTAGAAGAGACGTATTCCCTCTTAAAATACCTAACGATAACCCAAACTCCCCAGAAGAAATCTCCTTTATCATATCTTCTATTTTCTGACAAAACTGATCGATTTTCTTTTTAGTATCCATGCAAGAGTAAGCCTGTCAAATTTTTAATAAAAGAAAAGTCTAAATTATCCCATACCTAAATTTTAAAATCAAAACCATCTAAATAACGCGACAGGCGTTAAATATTTACGTAATGTTAGATGGAATTGTTTGGCCGCTAACATTGCATTAATGTAGCATTTATTGAATTTAAAGTTATTTCCCAAAGAACAAACTTGAATGGCAATCTTCAATTCATATCTTTATGGAAAGTGAATATTTACAATCAGTTGGACACCACGGTGGACGTATATCCTTTAGGTCCTTTGCGAACAAATGTCGGATTCATCGTTTGGCAAGGACAGGGGTTTATTATCGATGCTCCACCCGAATCAGCAGAGACGATCTTTTCCATTGCCGCACAAAAAGAGATTCAATTGAAAGCGTTACTCATCACACATTACCATTGGGATCATATTGGGAGTGCATCGGTTTTTCGCGAAAAGGGACTCAAAACATATGCCTATACACTCGATGTTCCTTTTATCGAACATGTGGAGCGTGCGGAGCTACTGTTACCGATGGATTTTTCGATCGAATCTTGTAAAATTGATCACATTTTAACCGATGGGCTACATTTTACAATTGGTGAGTTATCGGTGCAAACGCTATGGATTGCGGGGCATGTTGAGGGTGGAGCGGCGTATTACGTCAAAGATCTTGGTATTTGTTTTGTCGGGGATACTCTTTTTGCTGGAACGGTTGGACGCTCCGATTTTCCGGGAGGTAATAAGCATACTTTGTTTAGGAATATTCGTGAAAAGCTGTATCTTCTTCCCGACGAAACGCAGGTAATTCCTGGCCATGGGTGGTTAACGACAATTGGCAAAGAAAAAAGAGAAAATCCCTACGTTCGTCCGAAAAAGTAATCATTGTTTTGGAATATATGGGTAAGATGATCTTTTGGCTTCAGTATATTACCTTATTTTACGAAATACTATTGGGATGAGTACGTTCTGTTTAATCGAATAAGCATTTCCTCAAGATCTTGATTAGCCAAGTTTCCCGTGGCACTTATTTCGCGATAAAAATGTCGCAACATCCTCGCATTCATTTATCTTCAATAAATTACTAGGGGGTTACATAAATCAAATTAGCGATTTTATAATTAAAGTTGTGATATTAAGCGATGTATAAACAACAAACACAAAAGCATCCCTTCCGAGATGCTTTCACAATAAAAAAACTATTATCTGGGTGCTCTACTCATCCAAGAGATTCTCTAATGTTGATGCTATTTGATAGAAAGAAGCTGGATTCTGCCTTTTTAGTATCTCCATTAATGCCATTAGCTCCTGTCTAAGGGCTGATGCCTCAGCCGCCAGAAAGCATTGTGCCTTTCTCGCGCGCTCTGCGGCTTCTGCATCCATCCATCCTTGAGGCATGCGAAAGGCGGCAAAATCAGGCCTTCTTGCTGGAGGGCAATCCGCTTCTTCTTCGGGAGATTCTGGGACACATAAAACTCTTAGCCGTGCCTCTACTATTTCTACTATTTTTGCATTTTTTGCTGCATCTAACATTGCCTGTGTAGTATCCTCATTTCTTCCCTTCGACCATGTTTCTACTGTCTCTATTAGTCGTTTTTGCACGGTATCTAGGCTTACTCGTCCCAACATTTTATCCGGATCAAATGCCATCAATGCATGTTCAAGTACCCTCAATGCACGTAATTGATTATCAGCGTAATTAGATATTTCTCTCCTTACCCCTGATTGGTTAAATACTTGGGTTATCGTAAACGCAGCACATTGCGCGTGATCTGGATCAATTTCTATATTATTTTTTTTTGCTATTTTGATCAACTGAGACTTATTCATGCTCCAGTTTATTTCTTCCTCATCCGCTGATCCCGTTGGTGGAACATCCATCTCTAGCCTTGCGTCAAAATCGGCTGCAGCCTCAAGCGATGTAGTGGCTCCTAAAAAAGCACCTAAACTTCCTAAAAGAGAAGTGCCTAATGCCACATGTTTAACATTTTTATTTTACTACTATTCATTTTTTCCTTTCTTTAAACTACGGAGTATGCTTCCAGAATTCTTAGGATGAGTCAAGTCTTTTTTTGCAGGAATTTTTTATTTTTTTGGTGAAGAGGGAAAAAGTCGCTTACTTAGCGGATTTTTTGAATTATTCTTCTGTGCCGGCATCAATCGGTACGGTTTCTATTTGTTGGAATCTTTGTTAAAGTTGTTACCGTCTATTCTTTGTATCCAACTTATCCAGTAACGTCCTCAGGGTTTTCCTTTCTCCAGTCCCTAGCCCGCAAAATTTGCCCTTCTTTTGCCTTGGCGTCAATTGTGTCGGAGGAACGGCATCTTGACTTCCATAGGCCATATTTCCCTCGGATCCCGTAATAATATTAGTAGACCGCAACCCGCACGGCCTAACCAACTTTTATTTTTCTTTGAGAGATTTTCTCCATACAAAATATTCGGGACAAGAATGAAACCAGGCCCGAATATAAACTTTATTCCCATTTATTTTTTATCAAAATTCTATTGCAATTCCGAGCAAAGCCGCCAAAAACTCGCCGAATCCTGTCGCGTTAGAAAAGTGTTATACAATTGTATATTGGCATCGATTTTGCGCAATTGATCTACGGAAGTTCTAGGCAAATCGCTGATATCGATTCCCAATTGATTCAGGAGAAAATGAGTTTTTCGACAACCTGCATCGACTAATTGATTGATGGGACAATGGTAATAGTCATTGACATTAACCCTTGGATCGACTAGCAAATGCTGTATCATAAATAAAGCTTGGTCGTTCATACCGTGAACCAATAGTCCCATTAGAGTTTTTGCTTCATTTTTAACGGCCATATCATAATCCACCAAACTTCGCCGACAGATGGCATTGGAAAGCTGTGGCGCAAAACCCGATACATATGCAAATTGTATAGGCAATATACCTCCTGTTCCCCGTAGATTAACGTTAACTCGAGGATGATTAATCAGTTGCAAAGCCGTGCTAACCCTTGAATACGGAGACACGTTAACATTGCCAATCGCTGCAAATAAAGGCGTTACATTATTGAGGGTCGGTCGATTAACATCAACTTGAGGGTTGTTCAGTAATTTCCCAATCATAGCTTCCCTTACTTCTGGAGACACAAGATAATTGTTAATGGCTGCAATTAAAGGCGTTGTGTTATCTATATTGGGGATATTTGGATCAATCTCATCAATTTGTAGTAATGCATCTAAGGCCTCTAGCCGTCCCCACCCTACCGCTAACAATAAAGCCGTTTGCTTTTTTGTTTTGTTTTGTAAGTTCCAATTCCGATTTCTACGCTGAACGATGAGGTTGAAAATCTCCCGATATTCCGGCCTCCATTCATCCTGTTCTCCACCTCTTATTGCGAGCATCAAATCCGTATTCCGATCATTATCCGTTTCATTCAAATTCAAATGCGAATTGCTTAGATAACACCGAACCGCTTCCAGATTGCCACTCCGAACGGCTTGCAAATACCACGTATCGCCGTAGGGATCATTGGGTATCTTCTCTCCAGCTATTGCCCAAGAAATTGCCCCCTTTACTTGCCATGGCGTCAATTGTCTCGGAGCAGCGGCACCTTGACTTCCATAGGCCATATTCCCTACGGATCCTGCAACTATTAACAAACCGCAATTCATACAGCCTAATAACTTTTTTGGAATATATTTATCCATATCGTATTGGACAATAACAAAACCTTAAATCAACGCAAGCTTTTTGTAAATATTTTTCCACGGCATTGTTATTGTTCTCCTTTTGGTCTCGCTGCCAGTAGTGGTGCCGCATCAACATTGATCCCCAAATCATTCAAAACAAAATGAATCATTCGACGATTTACGTCAATCAATTGATCGATGGAGCAATGGCGGCAATTAACACAAACACTGGGATCCTCCAAAAAACCCATAAGTATATTTGCAACTCGAGGATCTGATTTCCGTTAACTCTAGTGCCCCGACTCTAATGATTATATTATAATCTTCCAGATTGCGTCGGATGATGGCCCCGGAAAGTTGCGGTCCCAAACCCTTTCCCAATACAACTTGCAAAGACAGTTTATTATCCGGTCCTCGCTGATTAACGCTAGTCAAAGGACTCCTAAGCAATCGCCAAGCCATGGCCCCCCTTAAATTTGGAGGTACATGTACATCATCGACCGCCGTAATTAAAGGCGTTAATCTATTCACATCGGGAATATTCGGATTAACAATACCTGTCTCCATTATTATCCACCGCATTCAAATTCAAATGCAGATTGCTTAGATAACGCCGGACATTTTCTAGATCCCCCATCCGAACGGCTTGCAAATACCATGTATCGCCGTTAGGATCATTGGGTATCTTTTCTCCAGCTATTGCCCGCAAAACTTGCCCTTCTTTTGTCTTGGCGTCAATTGTGTCGGAGCAGCGCATCTTGACTTCCATAGGCCATATTCCCTACGGATCCTGCAACTATTAGTAGACCGCAACCCGCACGGCCTAACGACTTCTTTGGAATGTACTTTTTCATATTGGGCCACATGGTAATAAAATTTTAAATCGATGCAGGTTTTTTTGTAAATATTTTTTTTATAACATTGCTATTGATCTTCGGCAAGGGTCTCTATTATATTAGAGTTGTTGCATGTTCCAGTTATTTGCCTTCACCATTATTCTCACAATCGCTGTTTCCGCAACTGCTTCCTTGCTGGAAGCCGTCTTGCTCAGTGCCAGTGATATCGAACTCGAGGATCTCCGTACGAAACATAAACGTGCCGCTAACTATATCGAAAAATGCAAAAAAAATATCGATGAGACTTCCGCTGCGATCATTATGCTCAATACTCTGGCCAATACCTTTGGTGCTATCGTCGCCGGTGGATTAGCGGTCAAAATTTACGGCGAAGACAAACTCGTTTATTTCTCGGCAGCGATGACGGTTAGCATTCTCCTGTTTGCAGAAATTTTACCTAAAAATCTCGGGTTGATTCATCGCAAAAAGCTATATATCCTAGCGGCATTTTTGCTAAGAATTATCGTTCCGACGATGTACCCCTTTTCGAAAACCTGTCGTTTGATTCTAAATTTTCTTATCGGTAAAAAACGGCGTACGGGATCGATCTACTCCGATCGAGATATCATGCTTCTTGCCAAACGCAACGTACGCGATGGAACACTCACTAATCAGGAGCGCAAGATGATTGAAAATACGTTAAAAATGGATTATACCGTAATTTCACAAATCATGACCCCCCTCGACCACCTGAGTGTTTATAGCAAAAATATGACCGTCCGCGATGTTTTTATTGCGAACAATGAAAATCTTCCGACAGGCCGTATCCCGGTATACGCCAATAATCCGGAAAATCTCGTAGGCATCGTCCATCGCCGGAAAATTTTACATGCCTTTGCGACTAACGGTGCCCATACACAACTGGGACGGCTCATGGAAACACCCAAAGCGCTTTCCTATGACATGTTTGTGGACGATGCCCTGGATGCCTTACTCAAAAATTTAACACAACTCGCCTTTGTTAAAAAAGACAATAAAATTGTCGGTGTGTTGACATTGGATGATATTTTCGAACATATTATCGGCGTAGAAATTGCAGAAAATGACGATATCGCCATCAAACAAAGTGTGCAAAATATTGCCAAACGAAAGGTGAAATTCAAAGGAGGTATGCCATAACCAAACCCAGAAGGTTGCGTGGCAAAAGCTTGCATTTGTCAAAAAAAATAATAAAATCATTGGTGTGTTAGTGCTGGGCAATATTTTTAGGTGCATTATCGGCGTAGAAATTGCCGAAAGTAACGATATTGCCATCAAACAAAGCACACGAAATATTGCCAAACGAAAAGTGAAATTCAAAGGAGGTATGCCATGAAACTTAGACAATTCTTACGCAATTCCTTTCAAAACGCCGTCGATAAATATCAGGAAAATTTTTTCAAAGATGATGCAATAGAACCGGATCCCATTCCGGACGAGCTCGAAGATGAAGATGTTTTGGAAAGCGATTTTCGTGCGCTTACTCGGCTCTCTAAGACAATAGAGCAAAACCAACCCATCGATAATTCGGAACAGCAAATGATTGTTGGGTCGCCGTCTACCGCCGTTCCCCGAGAAAATCATTTTTCATTCGGTAATGACTTCGATACGGGATCGGTGAATACGGGATCCGTTGTATCGAGTTCATCGCTGGAAATGATCTCGGACAATCAAAATGTAATTTCGTCCGGAACATTTGCTTCCAGCCCAACGGGCGTTACCGGCCCGGACCTAGCATCGATCGCACCAGCTTCGGCTGCAGATATTTCTCCGTCCGCACTCGGAATACATCCAGAAAATAATGCATCGAAAACGGACTCTGTAGACCTAACTGCCGACTTTGCCGTAGTTTATGGTAAAAGGCCGGAAATGATTTCCGTTGCCAAAAAAATCGGAAAACAAAATAAAAAGTCCTATAGTTTTACGCCTAAAAAATCAAAAACTAACGAAAAGGCTGCCGAAAAAAGCGTTAAAAAGAAAAAACAGGCCGGATCATTAAAGTTGAAAATCGAAAAAAAGGCACAGGTCGTCCGTCAATTGGCAATTTTATTGGAATCCGGAATGGATCTACGATCCTCCCTAGCCATTCTCGAAGAACAGGAGGTCCGTAATAAAAATATTTGGCTTTTCATTCATGATTTATTTACAAAAATCGAAGCCGGTGATTCCTTTTCGGAAGCGCTCATGTCGTCCACCGTAAAATTCGACGAATCCGAAATTGCAATGGTTCGCGCTGGAGAAGCGGTAGGGAAATTATCCGATACACTTTCTAAAATGTCCAGCCTAATGGAAAAAAAAGTTTACATTAAGAAAAAAATAACTTCGGCCATGTTCTATCCGGCAACGGTTTTAGTGGTCTCATCGGTCGTCGTTTTACTGTTGACGACCTTTGTGGTACCGAAATTTGAAAAGGTTATCACCGAACAAATTGGCGAAAAGGGGATGCCGAAATTGACCACCCTGATTATCCAAAGCAGCCGATTTATTTCTTCCCATCTTCTGGAAGTTTTTTTAATAATCGGAAGCTTCATTTTGCTCTTTATTGCTGCTAAAACGATTACGCCGATAAAAAAAATGATTTACAGTATTCTTTTGAAAATTCCACTCATTGGCGATTGCATCACGAAGTGGAGTGTAGTTTTATTTTCTCGGACATTTGGTGATCTCATGCTTTGCGGCTGTTCCGTTGTAGAATCCCTAAAAATGGCCCGCGAAAGTGTAGGAAATTATTTCATGAAGACAAATTTATCGCTGACTATCGAGGATGTACAGCAAGGGCTATCGCTGACCGAATCGCTACGGCGACGCAGTGTCTTACCGGTGATGGCAGAAGGTCTCATAAAAGTTGGCGAAGAATCAGGTAAACTGGGGGAAATGATGACTAAAGTTTCGTCATCCTATGAGGAACAGCTCGACGAAGTAATCATACGTATTACTTCAATGGTGGAACCGATACTCGTTATTTTTCTTGCGGGTTTTGTTGGTTCCGTAGTGATCGGTTTATTTCTACCGTTGGTTTCGCTTATTCAGAACATTTCGGCCTAACATCTAACCCATCGGAGAAAATAATACAAATTTTTACACCTCCTATACCCAGGATTATAAGTTCTCGGGATTCTTTTTTAATTTCAATGGTAAATGAAAAATCGCAGATATGCCACTCACTCCCACCCTCTGTTTCCTAGTTTTGGAAGAAGTCCAACGGTTGTCAAATTGTTTTTAGAGAAAATAATTGGAGGAAAATAAAAATTTTTCGTATTTTCAGTTGACATAAATTATAGATTCTTAGAAGTGCCAATTATGGGATACAGGGATACAGGGATACAGGGATACAGGGATACAGGGATACAGGGATACAGGGATACAGGGATACAGGGATACAGGGATACAGGGATACAGGGATACAGGGATACAGGAAAAAGAGAAAATCTTTCACCCTCGTTGAAATCGTTTTCACCATCACTATCATCGGCATTTTACTGGCAATTTTTCTGCCCGTAATGAGTTCCATTAAACTCAGCGCTCAGAAGCTAAAAGATGCTTCTAATCTCCAAAAAGTCGCCACAGCCTGGCGAGAGGCCGTCATCAACCGTGACTGGGTCATCGACGGAACAACTCACGATGGCCCCAAGTACATCATCGGCTTCGCGCGACAATTAGCTGGACAAGGAAAAACAAATACTTCGGATATAATTCTTAATGATCCCTACGTTTACCTTTCTCCAGGCGATAAATACGCTTCGAAGCTCAAAGGTCAGGGAAAAAGCGTATCCACGGAAGCCATCGGTTGCCTCCAAAATGGTGTGATTGGTTACACGTATTGTTATACCTACGCTACAAATTGCATCGTCACGAATGAATACATTTTTAGTTACTGCTTTATGCTCAATTTGCCTTCCCATGCCCCACTTAATACCACCCCCCTAGGCTTTTCCCGTGGTCTCAATAAAAGTGGTTTATGGGATGAAGTTTCCGGATTATACGGCTCTAAGGGCGGTTGCGTCATCTATTGCGACGGCCATATTACCTGGTTCGACGGCAGTAAACCAGCAAAGTTTCTAAAATGGGATCAATCAGGCTATACCTCCGATATCCGTGAAACAGTCCCCAACTCCACCTGGATTACCTGTACCAACTCCATCGATAAGGTGAAAGCAGCCTACAAAGGTGAAGATGCACTAGCAATCATATGCCATCAGGGCACCGGCGGAGAATAATAAAAAATAAATTTTCTGCAAATTTTTCTTAATTCGGATTCCAAATGTACAATAATTTATATATATAATATTGCGACATAAACAGCGAAGCAGCCCTTAGGTTAGCTGCCCAGAAAACTCTGCCCTCTGGACTTCCGCAAGGAGTCACAGACTCTTTGACCTCTTTTAGCGGTCAAGCCTTGCGCATTCTGCGCATGGCTTGGCCGCAAGGTCAAAATTTCCCCCCGCGGCGAAGCCGCGGGGGCTAAAAACACTGCCCGGCGCGAAGCGCCGGGCGGATCTTTGACCATTGCGGTTTGATCCAGTGGCAACGCCACTGGATCAAACCGCAAAACCAGGTCCAGGGGATGGTATTCCCTCGGTAGGGGTTGCAAGGGGAAGAATTCCACTTGCCTATCACTTACATCGATTCCACCGATTCCGACAATTGTAACCATTCCTGCTCCTTCTGCACTAACTCCTGCGCAATGGATGTAAAATCACGAAAAAGATCCTCATCATAGGCCAAATTGATTTGAGCTTCCAGTTGCTGCTTTTTTTGACTCAGTACCTCAACCTGCCGCCCCAACTCTTCGAGCTGCCTTAAAAGCTGTCTTTTCTTTTTATCGTCCTTCAATGGTAGTCGATTTTTTTCAGTATTTTTAGCTGAATTTTCGGATTTTTTCATCTCCCGCTTTTCAACGAGAATCGCTCCAACATAGTCTTCCAAATCCCCCGAAAAAGATCGGCAATGTTGGTCCTTCACCAATAAAAGCTGGTCGCAAACCGACTCAATAAAGTAAAAATCATGGGAAACAAGGATAACAGCTCCTTCGTACTCGTTAAGGGCTTCGATGAGCGCATCCTTTGCATCGATATCGAGGTGGTTAGTAGGCTCGTCTAAAATTAAAATGTGGGGTGCTTGACGGGTAATAATAGCCAGTAAAAGCCTCGTCTTTTCACCACCGGAAAGGTCACGCACCCGCGTGTCAGATTTCTGCTGCATGAGCCCAAATCGCGCCAATTGTGCCCGTACCTGCGTCTCATTGCAATCGGGTAAAATCGCCGATAAAATTTCAAAGGGCGTCTTCTCGATCGCTAACTCATCCGTTAACTGCTGCGAAAAATAGGCAATTTGTATTTTTTTAGCGAACTCAATGCTCCCCTCAAAAAGTACTAGCCGATTCGAAAGAACTTTGACTAAAGTCGATTTCCCATTGCCATTCGCCCCCAATAGGGCCATGCGATCACCTGCATCAATCCTAAGATCGAGATCCCGCAAAACAATGCGATCACCATAACCCGCTATACCCTTCTTAACATGAATTAATAAACGATCGATCGGTCTCGGATTGGGAAAAGAAAAACTAACCGTATGATCACGATCCAATTTCGGTAATTTTTCCATCCTTTCGAGCATCTTTATTCGGCTCTGTGCCTGCTTAGCCTTCGATGCCTTGTAGCGGAAACGATCGACAAAAGATTGCAAATGCTTTCGCGATACCTCCTGCTTCTCAATCCGCCGAGCAAGCGCCTGCTGCTGATTAGCCCGCGTCTCAATAAAAATATCGTAATTCCCAGAATATAAGTTGCCCGAAGGTAAATGGAGAATTTTGTCGCATAGCGTATTCAAAAAATCACGCTCGTGACTAATCATGAGGATCATTTTTTGTCCGTGAATTTTTTGCAAGTAATTTTTCAGCCAAAGCGATGTCTCAAAATCAAGGTGATTACTCGGCTCATCTAACAATAAAATATCGGAAGGCGCAAATAAAGTCGCTCCAAGGGCGGCACGAATTTGCCAACCACCCGAAAAATCACCCAATGGCTTTTGTAGATCCTCATTTAAAAATCCTAACCCGGAAAGTATGGTAGCGGCACGAATTTCTGCATTAAATCCATCAATCGATTCTATTCTTTCGAAAATCTCCGCCAATTTCATCCCATCATGCTCCTCCTCAGAAGCACGGCGTAAATCCATTAGATCGCTATCAGCTTGCAAAACAAAGTCCAGCAACCTCACAGAATCATCCCAAATTTCTTGCCGAACGGTCACCACCTTTGCCTCATTGGGCTTGATAATCGTTCCTCGATCCGAGGCTAAATCGCCCAAAATCAAACGAAAAAGCGTACTCTTTCCGCAACCATTGGCACCAACAATACCAACCGTCGCATCAGCTGAAAGATAAAAGGAAAGGTCTTCGAATAAAATACGCCCCCCAATCGAATAACTCAAATTTCGAACATCTATCACTGCAAAACCACTATTTGATCATAAAAATTTTATTCAAGAATTATTCGAACTTTTGTTGCTTATTTTTTTGTTGTCTATTTTGTATCTCTTCATGTATTGACTATCACTATGCCAACGCTCTTCAGTATCGTAAAATACTGCAACAAACTCCTAAATATCTATGCCATTGAAGACGCCGAAGGTGCATACAATGGACTACAATTCCAAAATAGCGGAAAAATTTCGAAAATTGCAATGGCCGTAGACGCCTCCCTGGAAACCATCGAAAAAGCAGCCGCCATCGGTGCTAACCTTTTGGTCGTTCACCACGGCCTCTTCTGGAGCCAAACGGTGCCCATAACAGAAAATATTTATAAGAAATATAAATTACTCATGGATCACGATATCGCAGTCTACTCCTGCCATTTACCTCTGGATGCACATATGGAAATCGGCAATAATGCATGCATAGCAAAACTGCTTGAACTGGAAACTCCAGTACCAGCCTTCGAATACCATGATGTAAAAATTGGTATCATAGGTATTCGATTGATCGAACGCCATCGCCTTAAAATGATCCTGGAAGCAACGTTTCCTCACGTCATCGCTATGGAATTTGGTCCCAAAAATCTTGAACAAATCGGTATTATTTCCGGCGGTAGTGGTAGCTTGATCATCCAAGCAAAAAATTATGGCACACATACACTCATCATAGGAGACTGCCAACAGTACCACTATAATATTATCCGAGAAAATAACATTAATGTTTACGTTTGTGGCCATTACGCAACGGAAACATTCGGCGTCGAAGCTCTCGGTAAAGCAATTGCACAAAAATTTTCTATCCCCTTTGAATTCATCCATACCAGTTGCCCATTGTAATCTGGGGCTCCGGTTGCCCAGGGGGGCTCCGCCCCCCTGGACCCCCCGCAAGG
>JAITJQ010000006.1 GCA_031278845.1 Puniceicoccales bacterium | reverse complement strand
CCGGGCTCGGCCGCAAGGTCAAGTTTCTTTTCTTTTTGATTCTTGCGGATTGATCCAGGAGCATTGCCACTGGATCAATCCGCAAAACCAGGTCCAGGAGGCGGTGCCTCCTGGCGGGGATTCTAAGGGCGCGCAGCCCTTAGGCAAACAGTTTATCGATATCTTCCTGGGCGAGTAGTTTGACGTTACCGATGGCGAGATTTTTCAATTTTAGCTGACCGATTTGGGTACGTTTCAGGCGATGGACGTAGCTGCCGCATTTTTCGATCATGCGACGGATTTCGCGTTTTCGGCCTTGTTTTAGGTGAATTTCGAGGACCTGGTGTTTATTATGGGGAGGAGATTCCAAAATTTTTTCTGCCCTTAGGAATTCGCCGTCATCTTCGAGACCCTGTAACATTTTCGCGACCTGGTTTGGGGCGATTGGTTTTGAGAGTATTACGAAATAAATTTTTGTAATATCGGTACTCGGATGGGTAAGTCGATGAGCAAAATCGCCATCGTTAGTGAGGATGAGCATCCCCTGACTTTCCTTATCGAGACGGCCGCAGTAGAGGAATCGTTCGCGGGCGAAGGGGCGCGGAATAAAATCGAAAACCGTTTGTCCGGCGTTATGCTTACTGGGTGTGGTGCACTCGACACCGCGGGGTTTATTGAGCATGAGCACGACGGGTTGTTTGGGGATATTGCGGATACGTATTTGGTCGACTTTGACGATATCCTTTGATTCATCAATGATTTGGCCAATTATAGCCGGTTGGTTATTGACGATGACGCGGGATTCTGCGATGAGAATTTCCGCCTTACGCCGCGCACAATAGCCACATTGGGACAAGAATTTTTGAATTCGCATGGCTTTATTTGTTTAAGGTATTTTCATTTGGCAAATCAAATACTTCGATAATTTTTTGGTGTGATCTTTCGCCGGCGATGATTTTGACGCGGTTTTTGGGAATTTTGAAGTGCTGGGCGAGCAGTTGGATAACGGCTTTATTGGCTTTGCCATCTTCGGGGGGAGCCTGTACTTTGACTTTTAAATCGCCATTTTTTTCGATGATTACTTCGGAACGGGAGGCGCTGGGGATAACTTTCAAATTAAAGCGCATGGACAAATCAACCAATATGGGAAAAGGGTAGCATCAATAAAGGTTATTTTATCCCTTTCTTCCATGTTTTGTTGATGGAAAAATGGTGAAAATTATGTCCGGTGATAAAAAAATTTGTATTGCCGGAAAGTTTTTTTTCAATGTAAGGGTCTTGAATATGAGAGGTGCTATGAGTCTTTGGGATAAGGAAAACTTTGGAAAGCTATTTATTCGACTACTCGTGGGGCTATTTTTTGTTGCACTCGGTATTCGTTATTTTTCGGGAGGCATGTCGTCGCTGCAAATTTTAGGCGCCATTTTCAACATTCTTGGCATTACATTTTGGCCGAGTATATGGGGAATTTTTTCGGCAGTTGTTTTAATTTTATCGGGGATGTGTTTCCTCATCGGGTTCTTTTTCCGCACCAATTGCGCTCTGCTTTTATTGGTATTTTTTCTCAAACTTTTAACCGCCTGGTTCTTTTCGAAAAACTTCTTCGATTCGGAATTCCTCCTGAACGCTTCGTTAGCTGTATTACTATTCGCCTTCCTTTTTATGGGAGCGGGTCGTTTTAGTTCGGATGGGAAGTGAAACTTATTGGGATTTCAAACCATTCCAAAGTAATTGCTCATTGATGGTGAGGCGCTGCCATTTTTGGTATCTTTCTTCTTCGATTTTTTCGCCCAAAATGCGACTGATATCAAAAAAACTGATATAAATCGTAAAACCGATCAACATGATCATAAAAATACATTGAATACCTATCAAAATCTGAGTGGCGACTTTTCTGCGTAGGAGTAATTCTAGCAAAACCAAAGCGATAATTCCGCCATCGAGTACGGGCAGTGGAAGTAGATTTAAAATGGCGAGGTTAACATTGAGGATGATGACGAACGAAAGCAATAGGCGGAAATTTTCGGTCGCAAATGTATTCAAGGTTTTTATAATTCCGGGTGGTCCCATGAGATTTTTCAAATGGATGTCGGAAGATGGCGAAATCAAGCTACCTAGGGTTGAAAAGACGAGGCAGGCATTTTTACTAATCTGTTCCAGTGGATTTTTGTGGCACAGCACCTCCGTTTCGCGCAATTCGACACCGAAGCTGAAGCGATTTATAGAAGGAACGAATTCTACTTTTTCAACGACAAGGTCCAGGCGAGTACCATCAATGGTGATCTCAATCGGCGTCTCGATCCTATTTTGACAAATAAAAAGGGCATCGGAAAAATTAGATATGGCCTGTCCACAGATTGATGTCACTTGGCTATCGATATGTAATTTCGGATATTTTTTCTGAAATTCGGAAGAGAGGGACAATATTTGCAATTTACAGGTATCTCTACAGGGGCCTTTTATGGGATTCTCTTCGCCAAAGGAGGGAAAAATTTCTAAAACGCCGTCCGTCGTTGTCAGTTTTACATGGGGTTGAGAGAGGGGGAGCAATTGGGATTTTAGGGCAACGGTAATTGGTTTTCCTAAGCGTTCCACCGTCAATTGGACATCCGGTGAATTTTTTAGTATATCACTAAATTGCGAGTAAGAAAGAAGAGGGATGCCGTTGACGGAGCACAATTTATCGTCAACTTGTAGGCCAGCCTGTTCCGCGGGAGAGTTTTTGAAAATCTCGAAAATCGCTAATTCTTGGAAGGGTTCAATACCGATGATGCGGATGGATTCTTTGGAGCGCCGATTTTGTTCGACTAAGACCGGATGGACGGTGAGATCTTGCCGTTTGCCGTCACGCAAAATACTAATAATGGACAAAGGACCTTGGGAATCGCGTTTTTTTCCCAGGGCAATTCCGTGAATAATATCGCTGTAATCATGGATTTCGTGACCGTCAATGGCAATAATTTTGTCGCCAATTTGAATACCGGCTACTTTTGCTGGGCCGGGAACTTTTATTCCATTGGGAAGTTGGATTTCCTCGGAAACGTAGCCCACGATATTATTGGTTATACTCTGTCGGCATTGGATACCTATTGCCCAAAGAACGGTAGCCAGAATGAATGCGAAAATGATGTTGAAAATTGCCCCCATTGCCGAAACGATAATTTTGTCCCCCGGGGAAATGGGTTTAGCCGTTTCTGGAATTGTATATTTTCCTTCGATTGCTTTCGCGTCCATCAGTTGGGGAAGTGCGACGTAGCCGCCTAAGGGGAGAAGTGAGAGACAAAATTCCGTTTCGCCGATCGTTTTTGAAAAAATTCGCGGTCCGAATCCAATCGAAAAACGCGGTATAAATAATCTTCTTCGCTTAGCTGCTAAAAAATGCCCCAACTCGTGGACGAAAATCGATGCGCCTAAGAAAATAATAGCCAAAACAAAGAAAAAAATGGCTTTGATGGTCTCGAAATCGAGCAACTTTAAATCTAAACAAAGTATTTGGAAAAAATCCATTGGCAATGCGTTGCATAATAAGAAATGATGATATTTTTCGCAACCAAAAATTTAAGTTTTAAAAGATACAAAAAACTTTAAAAATCATAAAAAAAGTGTTGATTATTAATTGATAAAACTTATACTACTATCCAGAGATGGAAAGGAGTTTTAAAATGTTTCAAATGCCTAAAAACTGCCCAAGCAATAAGCATTACAAACGAAGAAGGTTTTTCAGGAAATGGCTTCCGTTAATGCGATAAATTCTGCTTAAATATCTGTTTATTTTTTGGATATCAGCTCAAAGGGAGAGGATAGGCCTAAGCGGCACTTTTATGTAAATTTCCAATTAAATCCCGAAAAAATATATTATAATTTATCATGAAAACAAATACTAAAATTCGTTTATTGTTAGCGGCACTGGGAGGAAATCTATTTCCCTACAGTGGCGTTCATGCTAGTGATTCAGAGGGTTTAGGGGAGCGTTATTTATGCGAAACAACTCCCAGTAAGTTTACTGCCCGGAGAGCGTTCGATCCACCTCCGCCGCCCCACCATAGTTTATCGCGGAATCCTACGTTAACCGGTGTTTTTAGTCGATTAGACAATGATGATTTAAGATCAACTGGTCAACAGGAACAGGGGTTGGCTCGGGCAATACCCATTTTGATCAAGAAGCATTTCTGGGATGCATTGCCGGCCTTTGTCGATCTAACGCTGACGGGATTCAAACGGGCGATTAAGGAAGGAGGCGTTAATGAATGTTCCCTGGAAGAGTTGTTTACGCTTTCGCTTATGGATTCCGATACATTCCAATATGTTACGCGTGACCGACGTCCTCCGCGCGAATCCGTTGCCATTTACGGCTTTGCTACAGATGCCATTATGGGGCGTGACGGCATTATTAATCGTATAAAACGCAATATTATGGATGAAATTCTCATGATCATCCAATTACTAATCACACCCAATATTCCTGACGAAGTGATTGAGCAATTGGAAGCGTACGTCGATCACCTACTCAGGGGGATCTGCCCCGATTTGAAGCGGGCTATATTTGAAATTTTACGAAGCGACGAGGTGGCCGAAGTGGCAACGAGTTGTTGCGGCTGGTGTAGAAAGCTCACAAAAGAGAATAAGAAAAATCTCACAATGGGCATCTGTCACATGTTGGGTGCCATGCTAGGTCGCATCTTTGGAGATGGGTTCGAGCACGGAGCCGATGAGTTAGCACAAGGAATTTGTGGTATTATCAACGCACAGAATGGGTCATAAATTTTTTGCGAAAATTAGCCTCTGCTAGTACGATTAATTCTGTTTGTAAATGTTTGTTTGTTTTTCGCGAAAGATATTAGTTTAGATGGAGATTAATATCTTAATAAGCCCTTTGCGTGTAAAATTCGATTAAAAATCCACAAAATATCTTTATATTGTGGGTTGTTATGAAAACAAATACTAAAATTCGTTTATTGTTAGCGGCACTGGGTGGAAGTGTATTCTCCTACAGTGACGCTCGTGCTAGTGATTCGATGGAGTATCCTTCTAGCAAAGAAACTCGTCTGGAAGCGTTTAGTTTCGGTGAGTTTGGGCCAGACTATCCGAATCCTTATCGGGGTTATACTCCTGCGTTTATAACACATTGTGCGGATTCGACGGCGAGAATGGGCCGGCGAAAGCCTACGATAACCGGCACTTTGAGTTCGTTGGACGAAAAGAGCTTGCTATCAACTGGTCAGCGGGAACGAAGGTTGGCGCTGATAATGCACAATGGGATCCAGGATCAACTTCACGAAACTTTGCCGGTCTTTGCCGCTATAACACTGAATGGATTCAAACAGGCGCTTAGGGAAGGAGGCGTTAATGAATGTTCTTTGGAAGAATTGTTTAATTTTTCATTTGTAGATCACGAAACATTCCAGCATATCGTACGCGGTCTGCATTCTCCACGCGAAGCCGTTGCCATTTACGGTTACGCCACTGATGCCATTACAGGAAAGGATGGTCTTGTTAATCAAATTAAGCACAAGATTATGCGTGAAATTCGTCAGGTCATCCAAGTACTGATTATGGGCAATATTCCCGACGAAGTAATCGAACAATTGGAAGCGTACTGTGATTACTTACTCGAAGAAATCATTCCCGCGTTGAAGTTGGCCATGTTTGAATATTTGCAAGGCGATGAGGTAGCCGAAGTGGCAACGGGTTGTTGTGGCTGGTGTAAAAGGCTCACAAAAGAGAATAAGAAAAATCTCACAAAAGGTATCTTGCACACACTGAGCGGTGCGCTAGGTCTCTTCTTTGGAAGATGTGTCGAACAGGGACTCGATGAGATAGCACAAGGAATTTGTGGCATCATCGACGCACAAAATGATTCATAATTCTCAAAAATATATCCATTCCGAAGTGAAACGAGGGGTGTCATGCCCCACGTTTCGACAAGGATTTCACAGTTACGAGGTGGAGAAATTTCCCCACCTCCCATTATTTTATGGCACATTAATTCCACATTTCACAATTCACGGTAGGAAATAAGCCGAAAAGGTGAGCATATTTTACTTTCATAATTACTGTGCAAAGTGGGTAAATCGCTTTCAAAATGGGGTACGCCGGGATGGCACATGAGTTCGATGGTCAGATCGGCAGTGATTTTTTTGTAGGAGAGGAAATCCAATCCATCGCCGAGACAGGCGAAATGATCGGTAGAGTGTAAGCCTAGCATCTTTGTTTGAATCACGCGATGGGGCACTCCGCGAACTTGGCGAACGATACGTTTCAGAAAATGGCCACTCCGCGATAATTCATGGCGTCCAAATTTAGAGCGAATTTTTTTTATATTAAATTTTTCGCAAATAAACTTCAGAATCGGATACATCCAAAGGCGTGTATGGACGTGTTGGTGGGAATCGATATGGGTAATTGTAATCCCAGAATCGCGAATTTTAGCAATCTGGGCTTCCCATTCCCGCTGAATGGCTCGGATTAATCCCCCCGTTGGGATAATCAATTTGCGATAGCGGAAGGCACCGTTGGAATCGAGTATACCGAATTCTTGAAAGGCTCTATCGGGAATCAATGGAAAAAATTGCGAAATATTGAGGTGTACGCCGAAGGAACACTGGTGGAAATTTTTAGCACGCATAACCGCATCCGTAAAAAATGGACCGTTTGCCATAAGCGTACTACTCGAAATTTTTCCCTTTGCCATCAATTCAAAAACGGCATCGTTACACCCTTGAAACCCACCGAGATCGTCCGCATTAATTATGATTTTTAGCATACATAGCCTTTCCAGGCAAGTCTAAAAATTCGCACGAGACGGTAAAAATTTTGCTCCACATGATACAACTCCCAAAAAGCACGCGCCAAATAGAGGAAGAAACGTATTCCCCAAAAAGGGCTCGGCCGCGAAAATATCCAGCGGATATAGGTGGTGAAACAGAAAATTTCTCTCATTTCACCGAAAAATTTTTCAAAAAATAAAACGCAAAACTTTTGCCAATAAATTTCTTGATCCTTTTTTCCTTCCAATTTCCAAATGAAATTAGAGTAGCGTAGAAAGCGACGCAGCGAGAAATAATGAATAAATTTCGTATCTTCTCGATTTTTGGAAAATTTTTTTAATTCGCAAAATTGGGCAATCAGGTGTAGCATTTCCGAAATTTTTTTCCCCAATGACACCTGCTCGTTTGGGAAAGTAATAAAATTTTTGCAGTAGTTTTGCATTAAATGTTCCGACGGATGGCGATAGTAATAGCCGCAGTATCGAATTTCTATACACCTCGTTGCAACAAACATCGCCCAATGAATGAAAAGAATATCCTCTCCCGTATGTAAGCGTTCGTCGAAGGCAAGCGATTTAATCACAGAGCGACGGAAAAGTCGACAAATAAAATGCTGAACGCTAAGCCTGCGCAACGGAATATTTTTGATTTTTATATCCAAACGAAATGGATGAATGGGTTTTAATTGTTCCGTCGTTCGAAAATCATTGGTATGGGCCGCGACGATATCCAGAGAAAATTGTTCGGCAATCGTAATCAAAGTTTCAAAGTACGAAGCATCCACGATATCGTCCGCATCGATAAATGAAATATATTTTCCACGTGCAATGTGTAACCCAGCGTTGCGCGCAGCAGCTACACCGCGATTTTGAGGCAAATGAATCAGTTTGATTCGCCGATCTCTAAATGCATATCCCTCCAATAATTCCATGGGGTTATCCGGGGATGCGTCATCGATTAAAATTAATTCGAAATCATTTAAGGTTTGCCTAAGAATGCTTTCAATGCACTCCCGTAAAAATTGAGGCGGCTTACAGTAGATGGGAACAATAACCGACAGTAGCACGGCAAAAATGAACGCGTAAATGAAAAATAGTCAAAGCTTTATTGCAAGGGGAATTCTTCCCCTTGCAACCCCTACCAGGAGGCACCGCCTCCTGGACCTGGTTTTAGCGGATTGATCCAGTGGCATCCGCCACTGGATCAATCCGCAGGGGCCAGAGGCCAGCCCCGCGGCGAAGCCGCGGGGCTGCTAATTTAAGAAAAGAAAAATTAAGTGCCGGGCAAACCCTGCGCAATTTGCGCAGGGTTTGCCCGGCAACTAAAGGAAAAACAAGTCAAAGAGTCT
>JAITJQ010000005.1 GCA_031278845.1 Puniceicoccales bacterium | reverse complement strand
GCATCCAACTTACGGATAGCGATGCTGGCACCGGATATCGTCCATCAAATTATCACTGGAAATGCCCCTAAAACGTTGACGTCCCAAACGATGCGCCGTGAAATCCCCGAGCTCTGGACAGACCAAATCGAAACCTTCCTTGGCAAAAGAGAAACTCCGTCGACACGGTCGACTTCGATAGAGCTGGCTGTGCCAGCAAAACATTGACATCCCAAACGATGCACCGTGAAGAGAAACCCCGGGAAAGGCTTGATTTTTTTGAGCGAAGTCCAAGGTTCTTCAATGATATCTTCGGACTCAATCTTCATGAGTTTGAGGCATTGATTCCCAAGGTTGAGCGTGAGTTCAACAAATAAATCACCAGTAAATACAATGACCTGGAAGGTTTCCCAAGCTTGCTATCAGGAGCCCGGCGATCATGCGATCAATCATGTACCGCTGACCAACAATGAAGCGATCCATCTTATTACAGAAAAGTGAGACCCAACTGGAAGCCTCACGAATTCTATTATTAAGTTCGGCTAAACTGTCAGACATAATCTATTTATTTTTATAACAATTCTCCCCCAAAGGTAAACAATAAATTTTAATAGAATCGAAAAGGAGGCAAAAATATTTTTATTTTTATCTTGATTTATCGCCAATTTTATCGCCAATGAGAGTTTATGGTATAGGTGATGTTCTTTGTCAAGAAAATTCTTTCGTTTTTATTCTTTGTTTGTTACAATTTATATGCATTTTCGGTTGCTCCTGCTCCTGCTGCCCCTGCTGCTGTTTTAGGACCTAATGTACGAATGGAAGCGGCCTTAAATGTGCCTATTAATGCCATTGGTGGTGTTCCATTTTGGTATGCGAATCTCGTAGCTAATCCTCCAGTTCCTGGAGCACCTCCGCCTGCAGTACCTGTGTTACCTCCAGCGGGAGTAAATGCAGGCCCTTTTGGAGCTGTTCCCGCTCAGATTGGTGTTCATTCCGACACCGTAGCCGTCGATAAATTCATAAGCTATTGCCACAACGCTTCCCTAGGCGACTTTGATCCTGCGGCGGCCGCTGCCGCTCCCGGTGCTCCTGGTCCACTAATGAATGCATTAATCAACAGGCTTCGAGAGTTTTATTCAACGAATATTGATGATTTTAGGAATGTCATAACCACCGCAACTTTAAACCCGGCTGATGTTCGCCATCTTTCGTTGGCAGCCATTACAGTCATATCGAGAAATGCAGTCCCACCAGCAGCAGCGACGTATGACTATCGTTCATTTTTCTTTGCAAGGATATTTAGATCTTCACAAACTCAGCTACCAGCCGGGCTTATGTGTGCTCGAAGGCTTCCTAATATTTTTTTTCACGCATTTGGACAAAATTTTCCTGGTGGAGGTTCTCTTGCTTGTAGTAATAATATATTTCATTGGTGCATTCGTCAACAAGGCCACCCCAATCAAGCACATACGGAAGGAGCTTTTGAAGAATTCTTACACACAGTCAAAGCAGACCCATTTCAGAATCAAATAAGATTCAACGCATTTTGTGTTCCTGTTAATGTTGTAGCTTTTATTGTTCATTTCAAAAATGAATCTCGTATATGCGAAATGTGTAAAGGCATGTATCCTACTAATATTTCTCAACATTTACGCGATTTATTATTAGGACCAGGAATGGTCGCACCTTTAGTATATCCTGACGGAACAAAAGGGATTTATGTCCAACATGCAATAAGGAGGAAAAATATTGTTTTATTCCCAGCGAACTTTGTTACTCTTCCAGCAGCGATTCCAACTCCTAATGTAGGCGGTGCCTCGCCAATGGTAAGAATTGTGTTTATTATTGGATATGGGTTTAAAAATGTTGACATCTTTGAATAAATGCCAAAAGGGGGTTTCATGGACAGAAAAAGTGTTTATATTTTTAGTTGTTGTTCTTTCGTTTCTTTTCCTGCATTTGGAGTGAAATTGAACAACGAAGAGATCATAGTAAGGGGCGTAAAAGAAATGGGAAAAGTCTGCAATTATGCCCGTCGCTTAATCCAGAAAGCAGCCTGTGAAACAGCAGCTGACAGCGAAAATGAAGTGGTTGAAGTTTTAACAGATGGTTATTCAGAGTATTCTGAGAATCTCAAAAATGTAAATAACGATCATAAGAATCAACGTTCTTGGTTCTGTTTGAAAAACGCTGTTGCTTATCACGTGCGATATGATAAAAAGAAACCTGAATCGGCACAATCCACTGGATTTAGAAATGCTGTTCGAGAGGAAGTAAGACGCATAATTAAAGAAACTAAAAGTGTGAAAAGTGCCATTTCGAAATATTCCGATGTATGGAAGAAAGCTTTGAATAAAAACCGTCGTTGAATCCGGCAGGATTTTATTTGTAATTTTTCGTTTAATATAGATCTTCCTGTTTCTTGGCAATCCTAAGCGATTGTCGGGCCCTGGAGGGCAATATGTAATCCGGGGTTTACAAAAATTTCTGTTGGAACTCGGTCGCGGGTATTCTTTTGTCGCGCGGCAAAAACACATCCATTTTGACGACAGACATTTTTATATCGACCTTGTATTTTACAACTACATCGCGAAATGCTTTGTTCTAGTTGATTTAAAAATCGGGGATTTGACCCACCAAGATATCGGTCAGATGCAGATGTATGTGAATTACTACACGAGGGAATTGATGAACGAAGGCGATAATCCGCCCATTGGCATTTTGCTCTGTGCGGACAAAAGTGATACCTTGGTAAAGTACACGCTCCCGGAAGATAATGAGCAGATTTTTGCCGCAAAATACCTGCCCTATATACCAACGAAGGAAGAACTAAGCCGCGAGTTGAATCTCGAAGATTACGAAAAGATTGGGGAGTAATTTAGAGCCCATCCGCTATCGCGATTCGGCGGCATTCAGCCGGCAACCGTATGTATGGACGTAAATTCTCACTCGCCTTATTTTTTAGCGAAAAAATTGACAAAGCAAGCCGGAATTGGCCCTAACGCCCCAAAAGTTTCATGTAAATTTTCAATCAAAATCATCTTTTTTAACTTGACTTTTTGAC
>JAITJQ010000045.1 GCA_031278845.1 Puniceicoccales bacterium | reverse complement strand
GTCAAGGAGGCTATGCCTCCTTGCGGGGGGGGGGCAGGGGGGCGGAGCCCCCCTGAGCAACCGGAGCCCCAGAGTTATGACGAAGATTGACGGGAGATGGTTGTATGGACCGGATTATGGAGATATTTTTGTGCTATTTCTAGGAGGGCTTGTGGGGTTACATTTTCATAGAAGGGGCGCATAGTACGTAGATTTTCCAGGCATTGGGGTCGGCGATGGGCATGCATGATATGGTCCAGCCAAAATCCATTATTTCTGAACTGGTCGCGAACGGTATTTAAAATTGGCAGCCTAATGCGTTCGAGTTCTTCCGGGGAGATGGGATTTGTTTTGAGGTCTTCGAGGATGGTAAGGACTTCATTTTTTATATCAGGAATCAGATCAGGATCCAGAGAAAGCATGATTTCGAACAGGCCAAAATGGTTAAAAAGCGTAGCATTATGGTCGACAATGGGCGAATAAATTTTTCCTTCTTCCTTGCGTATTTTGTTGCGAAGGCGATCGCCGATGATTTCGCCCAGGGCAATGAGGTGGCGATCATCGGAGACATTATTTTCATCGTCCGTTAGGAAGGTTAGAATGGATACGGTACGTTTTTCATCTCCGGTGAAGAAGAGGGATTTTTCCGGTATTGCTTGGGGGAAATGGACCACATTTTCGTTTGTATACTGAGGCGAAGGGGATCGAGGGAGCAGTGTACCGAAAGTATTTTGGATATTTTGGACCGTCATTTCGAGGTCGAAGTCACCGACGATACTCAATTCGATCGCCTCGCTTTGAAAGATGGGAAGGAGTAATTTTTTGACATCGTCCATTAGGACGGAAAAAACCGATTGCTCTTCGGGCAGACCGGCGATGCGATCGTTACCCATAATAAATTTTTGATACTGGTCTTCGATGACAGCCGTCGGTGATTTTGCGCGGTCCAGATAAATCGGTTTTAAAGCTTCACGCGCTTCGAAGAGCGCCCGTTCCTCAAAGCCGGCATCGGTGAGGTAGGCCGCCATGAGCTCTAATCCGAAGGGCAGATTTTTTTTATCGCATGCTCCACAAAAATTAAAACTACGGGGATCGGCACTAAATTTCATTTCAATACATTTCGATGTGATCAGTTTACTGAGCTCTTTCCAGGGATTTTTTTTGAGTCCGGATCCCAGGAAAGTTTGGATAGCAATGAGGAAAATACCCGGTTGCGGATGAGGGTAAGCGGTCATCATGCCATGGCCAATCGTCAGGGCGTACAGAACTTGATTTTGTCTAAAATCGGTAGGTTTGAGGTTAATTTTGACACCATTGGCGAGCGTCAATTGGGTGATACCGAGGTCTTCGATGGCATTCCGTTGAAGGATGGTGCGGTATGGAGTATCGAAGTGTTCATAAGCAAATTTTCCCAGAGATTCCTGTTCATTGGGGTGTACCGGTATTTTTTTCGACCGGTTAAATACAGCCTCTATGGTTTGTTTTTCACCATCGATGGGGTGGTTAGACGCGACAGAAACATACGTACCTTGCCAAATTTTGGCGAATTCCTTTTGGCAATCTTCCGCCGTAATTTCGGCGTTCAATTGTTTCACCAGTGCACAGAAATCTTCCGGAGACATGAAGTTTAATTTGTTGTGGTAGCAGTGGATCAGTTTGGCGACGAGTCCGCTCGAATGGCGTGTTTTAGCCGCTAGCACACTTCGTTCCGCGGTATTGGTGAAAAATTCTTTTTGCCGTTGAAGTTCCGTTTCCGAAATGCCGTATTGATATATTTTTCGCATTTCCTGTTCCAGAAGATGGAGGCAGGCCGTCCAATTTTTATGTTCACAGGTTATTTTCACGTTGAGTACCGTATGCTTAGTTTTCAGGCAATCTTGAATGGAGGCCGCACCCACGTTGGCGAAAAGTGAGGGATTAGCTGCCCGTTTATCGAGGAGGCGCTCCTTAAGAACATTGAGGACGATATCTAAAATTATTCGGTGCCGGCGCGCTTCGTAGGTATCGTTAGCAAATAGATCGGGAAATAGGAGCGTAATTTCTACATCGGTTTCCGAAAGATCGGGATCTGAGAAGTAGAAAAACTTTTCCCGCTGGACTTTCAGTGAACCCAGTTCCAAGGACGGAAGAGGTTTGGGCTTCAAATTCTGAAAAGTACACCGAATGCGCTCCTCGAATTTCAAGGTATCGATATTGCCGACGGCTACGAAAAACATTCTTTCCGGAGCATACCATTTCTCGTAGAAATGGCGAATATCTTTCGGTGATGCCCGTTTAATCACCTTAGTTTTCCCAATGGGAAAGCGGTAAGGAAGAACGGTACCGTCCAGAAAAAACTTAAAACTTTTTTTGGCGTATCGCATCAAAACGTTATCGAAGTCCCGTTGCTCGGCGAGAATAACACCCCGTTCCTGATTCACATCGCTTTCCGAAATATTGAGCCTGTCGCAAAAATCGCGGAGCGCAAGGAATGCCGTATCGACGGTTTCATCCCGATCGTTGGGGAGATTGAGTTCGTAGCATGTATTGAGAAAGGAGGTATAGGCGTTCAAATTGTGTCCGAAGGCGATGCCTAGTTTTTGCATGCGTTCGACAATCTCTCCCCCAGGAAAATGCTTAGACCCGCGGAAAGCCATGTGCTCCAGAAAGTGGGCCAATCCTCGCTCATTTTCCTCCTCAAATGCCGAGCCAATTTCGAAGTTAAGGGCGGTAACAATACGCTCTTCGGGGTAATCGTTTTTCATCAGCGCATACTGAAAACCATTTTCCAACCGTCCAAAAATAACGCTGGAGTCGTTCCGAATCTCAAACTTTACCGGATCCGAAACGTCCTGATCCTTTTTCGATAAAGTACCGCAACCAGAAAAATGTAGCATTTCTAAAATAAGTAGTATGAATTGAATTGATCTTTTTACCATCTCGTTAGAATTAATTTTCCATATGGAAGGATTTTTATTGAAAAAAACAATCTAATTTTTTCTCACTGTTGGAGGACAGTATAGGTTTCAGTATGTTGCGAATGACGAGAGAACAGCGCTACGGAGTTTTACTCTGGTTGGCAAGTTGCGTATTTTTAGCGGTATCGGTAACGGGTGGCGTCGCCGTCTACCGCTCCTATCGCCAATGTAAAGCTATGGAAGCACAAAAATTGCGTCAGTGGGAACGTTACCTGCAGATAAAAGATCAATTCGAAACACAACAGGAACACCTTAGAGAACTGACCGAAAATCCAGATTTTTTAGAGCATATCGCTCGAGAACATTTGCGGATCGTCGGTGAAAATGAAATGCTATTCCGTTTTGAATAAAGCTTATGGAAAAATTGCAGCGAGAAATTTTTGAGAAATTTGAACAACATGGCCAAGAACAGGTCTTCCATTTTTGGGATGAATTGAATGACGATGAACAGTTAAGTTTATATCGTCAGGCAAGACGAATGGATATCGATCATTTGACAGAGATAATCGATGCGCTCCTAAAAAGGGAAAAAGATCAAGAAGGACCGCCCCTATCGACCGCATCGTTTGTACCCGCCAGCTATATCGGGTTACCTCTCGATGAAACGAACCGTTGCCGCTGGGAAGATGCCTATAACTTGGGCGAGCAAGTTTTAAATGAAGGGCGTGTCGCCGTATTGACCGCAGCCGGAGGACAGGGAACCCGCCTCGGATTCGAAGGACCAAAGGGAACATTTGCCGTAACTCCCGTAAAAGGAAAGTCACTTTTCCAGGTGTTTGCCGAAAAAATTCGCTTTGCAGAAAAACGTTACGGAAATCCTATCCACTGGTTCATCATGACAAGCGATCGCAACCACAACGAAATCATAGAGTTCTTCGGCAAAAATAATTCCTTCGGCTTATCTAATGTACATTTTATTAGGCAAGGTTCCCTGGCCGCAGTGACGGCGAATGGCAAAATAATGTTGGAAGATAAATGGCGCATCGCCATGCATCCCGATGGCCACGGTGGAGCATTTAAGGCTTTTGTAAACGGTGGGGCAAGTGCGATGCTCGAAGCACAGAACGTCGATGTGCTGAGTTACTTCCAAATCGATAATCCGTTGACTCCCGTTATTGATCCCTATTTCATTGGCTTTCATAAGAAAAATCGGTCCCAGATGTCATCGCGTATGATTTCAAAGGCCTATCCCGAAGAAAAAGTTGGCGTATTTTGTTCCGTCTATGGACGCTCTACGGTGGTAGAATATAGCGACCTGCCGACGGAACGGGCCATTAAACGCGCCCCCAGCGGAACACTACATTTCAGGGCCGGTAATGCCGGTATCCATCTCTTTGACCGAGATTTCTTCAGCCTGCTGGGAACGGAAATGAGCGGCTACCCACTGCCATTACATGCGGTAAAGAAAAAAATTCCAACGGTCGATGCCACCGGAAAACCAGTCGACCCAGAAGCACCAAATGGCATAAAATTTGAAACATTTATTTTCGATGCCCTACAATTTGCCGAATATTCGATTATCGTGGAAGGTAACCGTAGAGAAATTTTTAGCCCCGTAAAAAATTCCGTGGGCTTAGATTCCCCTGAAACTTGCCGCCAGGATCAGGTACGCCTGTTCTCAAAGTGGTTGATTGCCGCAGGCTCCGATATGCCGATCGACTCAAATGGCCTCCCGCCATTTAATATCGAAATTAGTCCCCTGTTTGCAGACAATGAACGCAACTTCCTCCAAAAATGGGTTCGCCTCGAAAAACGTCCGGCAATTTCTTCCGTAAGTTATGTTGTGTGAATCCAGGGGGGCTCCGCCCCCCTGGACCCCCCGCACGGAGACAGTGACCCCTTGACCTCCTTCGGCGGCCGAGCCCGGCGCGTACCGCGCGGGGCTCGGCCGCAAGGTCAAGAGTAGACTCTTTGACTTGTTTTTCCTTTAGTTGCCGGGCAAACC
>JAITJQ010000027.1 GCA_031278845.1 Puniceicoccales bacterium | reverse complement strand
GCAACTCCTGCGCACTTTGCGCAGGAGTTGCCCGGCAACTTAATTTTTCTTTGTTAAATTAGCAGCCCCGCGGCGAAGCCGCGGGGCGGGCCTCTGGCCCCTGCGGATTGATCCAGGAGCATTGCTCCTGGATCAATCCGCTAACCCAGGTCCAGGAGGCGGTGCCTCCTGGCGGGGATTCTAAGGGCGCGCAGCCCTTAGGCAGTGATTTGGCGTTGGGGTTCTTGAATGCGTTTAATTTGGTCGAGAATATAATTGGCCGTGAGAAAGTAGCGTTCTTTGCTGAGCTGGAAGCGGTCGTATTGTTCGGGCAGTAGGGGTTTATCGATGACGATATTGGAGATATGGCGGATATTGGGGCAGATGGAATATTTTTTTAAAATTTCGTATGTGCCGAAGACGCGGACGGGGATTACGGGAACCTGACTTTTGCATGCGAGGAATCCGATACCCGGTTGAGCCGGTCCAAAATTACCGTCCAGCGATCGCGTACCTTCGGGAAAGATGGCTACACCGAATCCGTTTTTAAGGAACGTGAGTGTCTTTTTGATTGCGCTGATATCTGCAGCATTTTCTTTATCGACGGGAATAACATTGATATGGGAGAGTAACCAATTCCAAAAGCCGGGTTTAAAGAGTGTTTTTCGGGCGAGGAACATGAGTTCACGTTTTCGAAATGCGGCACCGACGAGTGGTGGATCGAGGTGACTGAGATGGTTAGGAGCGACGATGAAGGGTCCTGAGCGTGGTATATTTTCCTGGCCGTAGATTTTCCCATTGAACAGTTCTTTTAGGCATAAATCACTGAAAAGAATCGTAGTCAAGTAATAGGGATTCATAACATTCGAGGTAATTAAATAACAAGTCTGCCATGAGTCAACGATGAAGGACGTTTATGTTATAGGTAAGAGGGGAAATGGTCCTGGAGAAAACGGGGGTGGAGCTGATCGGGTTCGAACCGACGACCTCGTCGTTGCGAACGACGCGCTCTGCCAACTAAGCTACAGCCCCTAGTATTCTACAACATTTTCAACGCGCGACATTTGTCAAGTCGTGAATAAAATATTTATTGGAATTTCTTACAATGAAGGCCTATCTCCATTGGCTAACGTTTTGGGATGAGGATGTATCTTGAAAAAGATTGAAAAGCATATTTTGTTTCCCATAGTAAGAGGTTCAATTTAATAATACTGTTAATGGCAAATAATCGACCAAACCGTAACTATGCGAAAACACAGAAGAGTAATTTCGTCCGTTGTAATGACCGGATTCGGGCTCAGGAAGTTCGTCTCATTGGTATCGATGGGAATATGATTGGCGTTGTTCCAATCGAGGAAGCTCGAGCGGAAGCCCGTCGAGCCGGTCTTGATCTCATTGAAATTAGTCCCCATGCCGTACCACCCGTTTGTCGTATCCTTGATTTTGGCAAATATCAGTATGAGGCGACAAAGAAGCAAAAGATGAGCAAGTCGGCTACCACGAAGGTAAAAGAGGTTAAATTTCGTTTCTGTACGGAAGCACACGACTATGAAACTAAACTACGCCATATTATTGAATTTTTGAGCGATGGCGATAAGGTGAAAATTTCCGTTTTTTTCAGGGGACGCGAATTAGATCAAACACAGTTGGGTTTCGAACTCGTACAAAAACTAACAACGGATCTCACTGACTATGCGACTTTGGATGCGGAAGCAAAATTGGTCGGGCGCAATATTGTTGCGACCTATTCTCCCGCGAAAAACCTTCGACAGAAGCAGCAATCTAAATCGCTAGATGCCGAAGATAATCTTAAAAATACGGTACTTTGATGCTAAGGAAATGGAAAAAACAACGCATAAATTTAACGGAAAATATTTTCTTCCAATGTTTATTGGTTTGTTATTTTTTCGGAGAATTGGTTTTGCCTTTTTCTAAAGTTTTTGGAGAAAGTATTCCCAGAAACGCTTTGAAACCGCTTGTGAAGGCTGAAAATGTTTTAAGTTTAGATAAATTGACGGCATTTAAGGTAGGGAGTAATCTAACTGTTCCAGTCCAAAAAAGTATTTCGACGAATCCATTTATAACATTTGCTGGCAATCGTTATCTCGCTTTGAATGATATTATAAAATCGTTGAAATGCAATGTTATATCAGACAATGGTAAGGGGAGTGTGAAAATTACAAAGGGTGGCGCAACGGTACAACTAACCGCCGGTCAAGATTATATCCTTTACCAGACTTCGAAAATTTATTTGTCCCATGAGTTGAAATTTACTTCTAAAAGCATTTACGTCAGCTATGATGATTATTTGAAAGTTTTAGTTCCTTTGCTAGCAATTAATTTGGTTTTTGAAAGAACGCCGGCATTGAGGACCATTGTTTTAGACCCGGGGCATGGAGGAAAAGATCCCGGAGCAGTCAATGGACGATTAAATTTTTTTGAAAAAACGTTGGCGCTACAGATTGCGACATTGCTCAAAGCGGAGCTGATAAAAAAAGGATATGCAGTGGTGTTAACGCGGGAAAGTGACGTTTTTATAGATTTGAAAGACCGTCCGGCGAAGGCTAAAAATGCGGATTTGTTTGTGAGTATACATTTAAATTCCGCAACGAATTTGTCGGCCCAAGGTACGGAGATTTACATACTTAAACAAGGTAAAAATTTTTGTGGAAATGCTTTTGAGCCTTGGAATTTAATCGCAGCTTATTCCATCCTTTCTACATTCGAAAAAGCGACTAATTTCACCAATCGCGGTATCAAAATGATCGAATTTGCCGTACTTAAGCCCCTTGCATGTCCGGGAATTTTAGTGGAAGTTGGTTTTATCAGCAACGATGCGGAAGCTAAGAAATTGGTAGATGTCAATTTTCAGAAAAAAGTCATTCAAGGGCTAGCCGATGGAATTGTGCAATACGGTGAAAATTTAAAAAAGAAACGGTAGTTCTTTCCTGCCCCGAGAACTCCGGCTGTCCAGGGGGGCTCCGCCCCCCTGGACCCCCCGCAAGGAGTCAGGGACTCCTTGACCTCCTTCGGCGGCCTAGCCGGGCGCGTTCCGCGCCGGGCTCGGCCGCAAGGGTCAAGTTTTTTTCTTTTTGGACCTTAGCGGATTGATCCAGCGGCAACGCCGCTGGATCAATCCGCTAAACCAGGTCCAGGAGGCGGTGCCTCCTGGCGGGGATTCTAAGGGCGCGCAGCCCTTAGATATTCCTTCATTTACAGGCAAGCAGTGTGATAACATTTTCGATATGCCGTGTTTGCGGGAATAAATCGAAGGGTTGGACACGGCGGACTACGTAATGATGTTGGAGTAAAAATTTCACATCGCGGGCCTGAGTATCCGGACTACAGGAGACATAGACAATTTTTTTCGGACCAAATATTGCCAATTGTTGCAGGAAAGAATTATCGCAGCCCTTGCGGGGTGGGTCGAGTACGACCGTCGTTTTTCCGGCTTCCGGTAAAGTTTGGGCAAAAATATTTTCCGAGGAGCCGGCAACGAATTGGATGTTATTCACCCGATTATTCGCTGCGTTTTGCTGAGCGAGTTGGATGGCGCGTTCGTTAATTTCGATGCCGGTAACCGCCTTGAAATATCGACTCCCACAGATCCCAAAAACACCGACGCCACAGTACATATCGAGTAAAAATTCGACGCCATCGTCGGACGATTCACGGATAATGTAATCCACAAAATGCGGTAAAATGTACGGATTATTTTGAAAAAATTCTCCCGCACGAACCTGAAAATTCCAGAACCCGATGCGTTGGGTGATGATTTTCGTTGAGTCCGTTTCGACGCCATCTTCCGTATCGCGAAGCAGTAAAGTTCCGCCGAATCGGAAAGTTTTTTGGCAAATTTCTTGGCGTAAAATTTTAAGTTTGTCATTAATTGCGGATGTTGCGATACAGCAGTGTTCCACGTCCACGATGGCAAAACGGCTACCTATTTTGAGAAAACCGATATTTTCAGCGTCCTTTTCAAAGTGAGGTGTCAACTTCGAGCGATAGTAGTAAATTTGGTCAGTGCTAAAGGTTGGGGCGACGAGAACATCGATGCCGGCTAACTTTTGCAGGAGTTCTTTGACCTGCTGTTGTTTCAGTTTGAGCTGTGTTTCGTAGACTAGATGTTGGTATTGGCAACCGCCACAGATGCCAAACAGTGGACATTTCGGCACAGCGCGTTCGGTCGAGGGTTCTAAAACTTCGACGAGATCTGCCTCGGAATAGTTACTATGATTGCGATAGATGCGGCAGCGAATGCGTTCACCGATAGCCACTTGGGGAACCATGATAACCCAACCATCGTGACGACCAACGCCAAGTCCGAGATTGGTTATATTATCAATGGACAGTTCGAGTTCTCTGTGGTATTCGAATGGATTCGGATTAAATTTTCTGGGTGGTCCATGCATTTTAGGGATGTAAGCAAAGGAAATTTTTTAATAAAGTGGAAAATTTGAGTGTAAAGTTTATGGGAACTGCAGAAAAAATATTTCCCACATTACCAAAAACGTCCATATTACTCTAGCCGCCACCTGTGCCGGTAGCATAGAGTATAGCCCTGCGCATCTTCACCTTTGTAAGGCGCTTGTAGGCAAAGGTTTCCCCTATTCACACAGCTAATCAAGGCCACCGTAGGCACTGTTTCCCGAATATCACTCGTATAGCCTGACTGATCCCATTTCAAAAATTTTGCTATCTTAAATCTTCATTTCCCCTATAAGTCACTTGACAGCCACGGTTTTTCTTCCAAGGCTAAAGGGTAGAGGGTGGGAGCGAGCGGCATGTTAAAAATTGCACTCGCCATCGGTGCCGGCGTAAAACCCTGGTATTTTTTTGTATTTGACGGGATCATACCTTTGTCCTTTGATCTATCCCATTACAGTGCCACCGTGAAGCAAATCCATTTCCAGGAAAATAATCGGCGGATCACCCTTTTAGGTGTCTTTTTCCTGCTGGTGTTTTTATTTCTAGCCTGTGGATTGTTTTACCGCCAAATTATCCAATACGACTACTTCTGCCAAAAAGAAAAACGCCAAAATCGACGGCGCATTATCCTCCCTGCACCCCGCGGCGATATCTATGACCGTAATGGAAAATTGCTCGTCTGTAATAAACCTACCTTCGATTTACAACTCTACCTCGACGATATTCGCACCGAAGTTCGTCAAGAATATACCCGCTTAATAAAAGAAGCGCAGGCCCATAAAAAGTCGGTCGATCAATCCCAACTACAAAGAAAAGCACGGCAAAATGTCGTCGAAAAATATCTCAACCTCGCCAATGCGATTGTCGGTCGCAAAGGTACCCTCAATGCGAAAATTCTGGAACGGCACTATCGCGAATCACTCCTTCTCCCCATCACCATTCTATCAAACCTCTCAACCCAAGAGTACATCCAACTCGTCGACCGCTTACCTCCCCAACCGCCACTCTATATCACTACCAATTATTACCGCTTCTACCCCTACCGGTCTGCGGCATGCCATGTGCTGGGTTACGTGGGCTCCGGCCTCGAAACATCTTCGGCTAATCCCTTGAAAACTTTTCAGTTCATCGGGAAAATAGGCAAAGCGGGTATCGAACTCGCTCAAAATCAGACCCTATCCGGTAGCTGCGGAGAACAGATTTTTTCTGTCGATCCCTCCGGCTTTCGTGCCGAGTGTATCCAAGAAAAATATCCCCATAAAGGTCACGATTGTACCCTAAGCATCGACATCGATTTACAAATGGCCGCAGAATATGCCCTCGGAAGCAAGTTGGGGAGCGCCGTTGTGCTCGACATCCATTCCGGTGAAGTCCTCGCCATGGTGAGTAAACCGGATTACGATGTCAACCTATTGAGTCCCAAAATTACTGCTGAGGCTTACCAAAAAATTACGGATAGTGGAGCCTGGTTTAATCGTACCTTCCAGGGCGTTTACCCCCCCGCTTCCACATTTAAAATTATTTCAACGATCGCATTTTTACGCCATAAAATCGCCTCTTGGAATCAGTCCGATTGCATCGAATGTTCCGGAAAAACTAAAATTGGTACCCGCATTTTTAATTGTGATCACTCCACGGCTCACGGTACCGTTTCCCTCCAATCGGCGATCGAAAAAAGTTGCAACGTTTATTTCTACCTTCGGAGCCAGAACTGCGGCATCGAAAATATTATCGATGAGGCGAAACGTTTCCACCTCGATCAAAAAACAGGTATCGAACTTCCCTTCGAAACGAACCGTATGACGATCCCCGCCACCGTTTGGAAGAAAAAAAAAGGCTACGGAAAATGGTTCCCCGGTGATACGGCCAATACATCCATCGGTCAGGGATATCTACTCGTTTCTCCATTGCAAATGGCATGCTTTATGGCAAGTCTCGCCCGAAATTGTACGCGAACGATTCCCCATATACTCCATGATAAAACCCATACTCAGCTTTCCACACCGACGATCGAATTGGCTAATGACGACTATCAATCACTCATCCGAACGCTCCAATCGGTAGTCGATTCCGGAACGGGACGTTCAGCCAAGTTGGATCGCGTAACACTGGCGGGAAAAAGCGGTACGGCACAGATATGGGAACGTGGAGAAAAGCGAAACGTGGCGTGGTTTGTCGGATTTGCCCCCGTTGAAAATCCAAAAGTTGCCATTGCCATCGCTATCCAAGAACAATCCAAATATGACAATTATTACGGTGGAAAAATGGCCGCTCCCATCGCCCGCCAAATTCTCAATTTCTACTTTTAGGAAAAAGAATAACGATCTATTTTCCTTTCCAAGGGCTGCTCGCCCTTAGAATCCCCACCAGGGGATCCATCCCCTGGACCTGGATTTGCCGGTTTGATCCGGTGGCACACCGCCACAGGATCAAACCGCAAGGGGGCCTCAGGCCCGTCCGCGGCTTCGCCGCGGGCGGGCCTGAATTAAAAGGACACTTTTGTGCGCAACTCCTGTGCAATCTTGCGGGGTGTAGAGCAAAGCTCCCGGGTTTCATAATACCTTGACATAATCTATTCTTGGTTAAAAGAAATATCATGGCTAACCTAGATACATTCCTAAGTTACTTCGTAATTCTTTGCATTTTTCCTGCATTACTCGGAATTTCGATCTATCTTTCCTGGCGGTTAAGGTTGCCACAATTGCGATCCTTGGGCAATGCGTTGCGCAACATGTTAACCGATAAAAAAAGAAAGGGTGAAATGAGTAATTTTGCGGCCGTCGCGGCTATTGTCGGTGGAAACCTGGGGGCAGGGACAATTGCGGGAACGGCATTGGCTATCGCTACGGGTGGTCCGGGAGCTATTTTTTGGATGATCGTCATCGCCACTCTAGGGAGTGTTGTCAAGCTAGCCTGCGCTTCACTGGGGGTATTTTACCAGGAAAAACAACACCACGACCGCTGTATCGGCGGCCCCATGTTCTACATCAAAAAAGGAATTTCATCCCATGGCATGAGCCTGTGTTATTGTGTTTTTCTTATCGGAGCTTCGCTGACGGTCGGCAATTTGGTACAAACTCACGCTTTTGTGTACGCTTTCCCCGATGGTAATTTTGTAACCCAAACGCTCTGCGCCCTACTGCTTGCCGTACCCATCGCCATTATTCTTTCTGGGGGACTAAAACGATTCGTTACGTTCATGTCCTGCGGTGTACCGATTATGGGAATCGTCTATATCATCGCCTGTTTGATTGGACTTTATATCATGCGCGATCGTTTGGGCAGTGCCCTGGGAGAGATTTTTAGGGGGGCATTTTCCCTATCTTCGATGGGTAGCGGTAGTGCGGGTATTATGTTGGTTAGGGCCCTCCGCGAAGGGACTTCCCGGGGACTTTTCGCAACGGATATCGGTCTAGGGCTCGCCGGTATTGCCCATGGAAATATTAGTAATAGTCAATGTTCTCCGGAACAGCACGCCCGTGAGCAGGGCATTACGGCACTTTTAGCACCGATTTTAGTGGCTATACTTTGTTTCATTACCGGTATTTTAATCATCTGTGCAGCTCCCAATCTCAACCAAGATGCGAGTAAAATTTGCGTCGACACATTTGTCGCAGCCTTTCGGACACCGCGGGCTGGCTGGCTCATTCCTATTATTATTTATTTCTTTTCATTTACGACCATTCTTGCCTGGGCATGGTTTGCGGAATACACTTTTTTCTTTCTTCACCGCGCCCGTTGGCGGTACTATTACCGCTTGCTTTTCATTGCGATGATTCCGGTAGGAGCTTTTATGGATACGTCTCTGCCATGGACCATCGCTGATATCAGTATCGATGGCCTATTATTGACCAATTTATTGGCTATTTTTCTTCTCAGGCACAAGATCCTATCCATTCACAGTGCAGCATAGATTTCATGCTATATTACTATTATTTTCCATGAAAATTTCGGTTTATATTGGGAAAGAGAAAATAATTCTTGAAATTTCCCAAATTTTAGTTTAAAAGGAAAAGCAGTTATGGATAAACTTGAAAAAATGTTTGAGTTACAGGAACAATTAAATGCGCGGGTTGGTGTCCATTTACGTGATCTTTCCGAGGAAGAAAAAATTGAATGGATTCTGAAATGTTCCCGTGCAATCCAGCAGGAGTTAGCGGAATTGGTTGATTCTGTTCCCTGGAAGTGGTGGAAAAAGCAGCAGCACTTCGACGAAGAAAATGCCAAAGTTGAGGTTATTGATCTGATGCACTTCATCATTTCCGCTGGACAGGTCCTCGGCTTGACCGCTGATGATTTCTACAACGCCTATCTAGAGAAAAATGTAATCAATCACCGACGCCAAGATTCCGGCTATTGATTCTAAAAAAAACTTGACAGCGATGGAAAGTACTCCAAGGCTAGGGGCGTGAGGGTGGAGTGAATGTCACGCTTGAGAAAATCACGTCCGCTGCCTTGATTCTCAATTTGACTGTCACGTATTAAGATCATATCCGCTGCCTGGTTTCCGATTTGGTTAGTTTCATGCACCGGTTTGTAACGGTGTTTTTCTAGGATTTTTCGACCGAATTACTATTAATTTGATTGTGTCTTCAATCGAAATTGAGTTAATTTTTCATAGCTGTACCAATTACATCGTTAATTGAATTGACAAAAACTTTCTAGCTTCTAATGTCGGCATCTGATATGGGTTACTGTGTTTTCAATAAAAAAGTACGATTAATAACTTTTTCATTAATTATTCCATTTCAGATCAATTTGCAGGCAAGTGCGGGAGGTTCTGAAGTTGATTTTGTAGCGCAACATCGCAGATGGTCTACCAAAGTGGTTCGAGTTTTGCGGGAACGAGAATCGCCTGTTTGTCCGACAATACGCAGTACGCTAACGCCAAAAGAAATACAGATAGCGAGTTTAGCGAGATGTCGATTTTTTCAATTAAAAAACAATAACCCAGCATGTAAAAGTCCTTCCATCGGTTTATGGACACTTACAAGAATTAATCAACAAATTCACAATGGCGAGGTAGTAATGGGACAACCCGTCTCAATAGTATACAACAGACTTCTACAAATCGCAACACAAATTTGTCCCAACGATCACAATCCGCTTAACGCAAGCGTTGAATCCAGCCTTGTCCAACAAATTGCCAAAAGGATTAATAAGCCAATTTTGTTCATTGAGGTTGGCAATAAGGGATGCTCCTGGGGACCGGGGGCTTTAGATATTACTAAACGACTCATTTTTGCGAAACCAAATGAATTGGAAAATAACGATGAACGTGATCTAGAAAACGATTGGGACAATGAAAACGAAGAAGTTTTGGTACAACATACATGGTTTAAGGATAACGAATTGCTGAATACCATTGGCATATGCGGCCCCAATTCTGTGATTATTTGTTATAATAGCTATCTCGGACGTACCGTATTTTCGCTTCCAAGGAATCCAAACCTTACTACAGCGCAGGAAAGTGACGCTTGGATACCGCCACAGCAAAAAACGGCCATTCTCAACATTGGAAGAAACCGTATAATTAGAAATATAGGGATTTTCGTAATTACAGCAGCAGGTATATATGCTGTAAAAACGTTATTGTGGCCGATGGTCATGAGCAGCCAAATCGCCGATTATTTTAGGGGACTTGTTAAATCACGGACTCCTTCGGAACCTTCTCCGACACCGATTCCTTCGGAATCTCCGGCAGAGACTCCTTCGGAATCTCAGACACAGACTCCTTCGGAACCTTCTCCGTCACCGATTCTTTCGGAATCTCCGGCAGAGACTCCTTCGGAATCTCCGGTACAGACTCCTTCGGAACCTTCTCCGTCACCGACACCCATACCGGAACCTTCTCCGTCACCATCTTCCGAACAAAAACAGTAAAATTGGTAAATTTACAAATCAACGTAAAGTGGCTTTCAACGAAAGCCACTTTCATTTTCTCCAACGAAAACCAACACCGGAAGCAATTTTAGTGATCCCTTTAAGCGCATTACCACTAGCTCCTATCGATATAACCTCACATCCAGGCTATACCCTACGTCCAAACTATACTACTTTTTTCGTTAATTATCCCCCCACATAAAGAAATCGCCCTTATTTTTCTCCAATAAGGACCAACACCGAAAGCAATTTTAGTGGTCTCTTTAAGCGCATTACCACTAGCTCCTATCGATATAACCTCACATCCAGGCTATGCCCTACGTCCAAACTATACTACTTTTTTCGTTAATTATCCCCCTACATAAAGAAATCGCCCTTATTTTTCTCCAATAAGGACCAACGAACCGGAAGCAATCTTGGGAAACAATTCGATCACATCGCCATTGCGCATGCCGATACAACCTCGGGTACAAGGCGTACCAACTTTTTTCTCATTCGTTATACCATGAATGTAAATGTAACGCCCGTAGGTATCGCAATTCCCACCAGAATTGTAGCCATCCTGGAGTCCCTTTAGTCTCAAAATTCGGCTTGTTACATAACCTCTCGTCTCCCAATCGTCGTATTCCGTAAAAATTTTTCCAGTACTCTTTCGCCCCATAAAAACCGTACCCCATGGAACGCCTTCGCCAATTTTATCCGCAATTTTATGTAAACCTAAAGGCGTACCTTCCGAATCTTGAATCTGATTTACTCCTTTTATTGCCATAGAAATCTCATAAATCGATTCCAATCGCGCTTCATTATAAAAATATATGCGCTGCTCCGTAACCGAAATATATAAACACTGAAATGTAATGCCAACGCCAACGGTATCGCAAGCGGAAATAACCTCGCTGTAATAATTTTCATGCACACTCATGAAGTACCTATAAAAAATGCCCCAACCATTTGCCTCTAAAAACTTCTCCGACTATACCACTCAGCCAAAAATCACAACAAAAGGGCAAACGTTTAGATGGCAACCTTTTGAATTTTACCAGCCTTGATCGCTTTTACACAAACAAGTACGCGCTTCACTTGACCGGAAGGTAGAACGATGCGCACCCGCTGCAAATTTGCTTTGAAAACACGCCGCGTACGTTTGATAATGTGCGTTCCAATACCACCACTCTTCCGCGTCTGACCACGCCGACGAATGCGACTCCCCTTAACTTGACTCTTACCCGTAATAAAACAAACTCTAGACATAACTCCTTCTCTCTTTCCAGAAAAATCATCTGAAAAAATTTGCAAACTTTTTTTGTAATGTTGGATTAAACCCAACAACTACACAAAAGTCATCCTTCAAGGTAAGAAATCTAGCCATTTAAAACCGCCACCAAAATGCTGGACACTAAAAAGTATACACTACACCTCTGGGAATGAATTACTTAAAAAAATCTACAAACTTTCTCAGACAAACTTGATCAAAAATTAATAATCGCGGGAAAAACCCGAGCCTCCCGACGAAGAACGCCGCGAATGCCCAAAACCACCGCCGCCAAAGGATCGGCCACCACCGCCTCCCCGATTATCATTACCAAACTTCCTTGGACCAAAGCTACGCCCACCCGAATTGCGATTACCAAAACCTCCTCCTGAAAAAGATCGCTTCGGCTTTACTTCGCGAACTTCGTAGGGTAATCCCTGCTCCTCACAAATTACAGCCCGATGGCTTAGGCGCACACGTCCTTGATCATCAACACCGATACACTTTACCGAAATCAAATCACCAACACTACAAACCGCATCAATGTTCTCAATCCTACAGTTATCAAGCTCAGAAATATGGACTAAGCCCTCTTCCCCCGCAATACATTCTACAAAGACACCAAAATTTCTGACTGATTTCACGGTACCATTGTACGTCTTTCCTACTTCTATATTCGACATTTATATTTTACAAACTTCTGTAACCCTACGGGGAAAAGGACCTTTGGCAAGGATTTTTTTCATGAAAAATGGGAACAATTATTTTATCCTGACGGATAGATTTTCCCGTTTTTTCTGGGCTTTAAAAACCGCTGTCATGGGATCTGTTTCCCATACTCCGAGGGAGTCTGCGCCCGACATCCGACGATATCAACCGGCTCGAAGCATAAACTTCACTCTTCGCTTCACAGAATACGGCCCATACGGTTCCTGAGCGCAACACTCCTGGTTTCACAAAGTACAGCCCCAGCTCCTGAGCGCAACGCTCCTGGCTCACGACAACTCGATGGCTCAACGGGATGTAATTTTTTGACCTACACCAATTTGTTAACTCCCGTAACGGGATCTGTTTCCCATACTCCGAGGAGGTTTACGCCCGATACCCGACGATACTGGTCGACTCGAAGCATAACCCCCCCTTCGCTTCACAGAATACGGCCCGTGCGGTTCCTGAGCACAACACTCCTGGCTCACGACAACTCGATGGCTCAACGGGATGTAATTTTTTGACCTACACCAATTTGTTAACTCCCGTAACGGGATTTGTTTCCTCCCATACTCCGAGGGGGTCTGCGCCCGAC
>JAITJQ010000010.1 GCA_031278845.1 Puniceicoccales bacterium | reverse complement strand
AGTTTGCGCAGGGTTTGCCCGGCACTTAATTTTTCTTTCTTAAATTAGCAGCCCCGCGGCGCAGCCGCGGGGCTGGCCTCTGGCCCCTGCGGATTGATCCAGCGGCAACGCCGCTGGATCAATCCGCAAATCCAGGTCCAGGAGGCGGTGCCTCCTGGCGGGGATTCTAAGGGCGCGCAGCCCTTAGATTATTTTGTTTGTTTCCGCTGCGTAAACCAGACGGATAAACGGGATATAATTTTTTTACTTATAAAACTACTCACACTGGTCCGCCACCGCGTTGGAAGCAGCTGATACCCCTTATAGAACGCCATTCCTGCGGTAACCGTCGCAACAAAACGACAGACTATGCCCAAATATCCTCCTAGCAAAGGAATGGGAGTGAATGCGCAATCAGCAATATAAAAAATTAATGCAAAAATGGCGAACCTCACAACACTTTTACTCCTCAAAAAAAAACATCTCTTGCGATCGATGGCGGCAACTCTTTCGTCGTGCTGCTCAAAGCACAACAGTGTCAACGATTGAACCGCCCTATGATAAACAATAATCTTTGCCCCTCCCCGATAAAAAGCATCACAAAACTCACAATTTGTTTTCAATTCATTTTGAATGTTATCATCATCGGATATGCAGTAATCGCTAACCACCCTTACCATACTTAAAAGCGTTACCCCGATATTTTTCATTTTTGCTTCGAATTTTCCCCATAGAAATGCCGATGGATCAAAGTCTTCTCCGTTCCTCAAAATTTTATTTTTACCACAGACCAGGTTTTTTTTAATTTCTCCATCGTGGGCAATAATTAACCGTTCAAATCGTTCTGGCCGCCAATATATTCCATCCCCAACCTCCAGGTACATCACAAATCCGCAGCCACTGTTTTCCGACAATTCTTGTCTTTTTGTGAGATTTTTTAAAAAACTTTCAACGCGATTGCCATCCTTTTCTTTCCCGCTGACCGCCTCTACCAGAGCCACCTGATCCGGTATTGCCAAATCGAAACACATGATTCTGATATCACCCTCGGATTCATCTATTACGCCATTGAGTAAAGTTGAGTCGCCACCATTCCCCACATGGCTTACTTTATAGGTCGCGTTGCCAGCAGTAGCATCATCTACTTCATCTTGTTTGATCATACGGCCTCCCAACCTAAATTTTTCACGGAATGCCCTGGGAAGACGCGACGTATTGACCCGGATCGCCGACCAGGAAACATCCATACCACCTTCATCCACTCCCTCTGGACAATGGGTTAACCATTTTCCATTTAATATCGATAATAAACCGCTCAGCATAATAATCCCACTCGTTTAACTTTTACCATACACCCAAAATTTACACACACTTATCTTCATTTAGGATAGTACTAAACATTACAAACGCAAGCAATAATTACAGTATGGGAGGCTCCCAGAGGGCTCCGCCCTCTGGACTCCCGCAAGGTAGTCGTGGACTCCTTGACCTCATCTTTGCGGCCCAGTCCATGCGCATCGCGCATGGACTGGGCCACAAGGTCAAGAATAGACTCTTTGACTTGTTCTTTTCTTTTTGTTAGGCGCAACTTCTGTGCAATTTTGCACAGGAGTTGCGCACAAATAAATGTATAAAAAAAGTGCCGCCCGGCGCGAAGCGCCGGGCAAGTTTTTAATCCTGCAGATTGATCCAGATCCAGGGGATGGATCCTCTGGCGAGGATTCTAAGGGCGCGCAGCCCTTAGATAAAACTTCTGCAAAAAAGCTCGCCTTTTGGAAAGGTATTCCAATTCTAGAGAATCTGCGGGGTGTAGCTTAGTCTGGTAGAGCGCTAGGTTCGGGACTTAGAGGTCGCTGGTTCGAATCCAGTCACCCCGACCAGAGTAGGTTGCGCAATTTTTTTTAACCCCAAAAATTTTCCTCTCCAGCTTCAAGAAGCTTATTTTGCACCGAGAATTTTTGACTTGTTTTATTTTACTATGCCTGCCACGGAAAAACACTATTTTCGGAGAAATATACGCAATATTCGGTACTTTAGGTACAATATTCGTTTTTTTATCGATAATTTTGAGACACTCCAATAATTTTAAAATCTTTACCACAAAAACTCTCTGGTGTGGGATTTTCTATTTACTCTTTGCTTGCGTATATCCTGCGTTTATTTCTAATGGCCATTTCGGCCATCATTGTTGTGGGTTTGAAATAATCCCCTACATTTCCTTCCTCCCCTATGTTACAGTAACCGGTGCTTTCCCTCCTTTAATTTTTAATATTTTTTAAAATTTAATCCAAAAAACTTCCCAGAGTAGAATTTTATATTTTTTCTTAGTCCTTTACTGTCTTGCATTTACCCTCAATGGTTTTCGCTTTGAAATCGCAGACTCCTTTACCACTATTACCCTATTTGGGGTTTTAATCCTCTCGGTTATCTAGATTTTTTGTGGACGACTCATCGTTGAGATGCAATCATTAAAATTGTTTTTCCAATTTCGTTACACAAATTTTTTCGCCAGAAATTAAAAAATGCTTGTCTTTCGACGAAAATATTCAAGTTTTGAATCCGTGCGGGGTGTAGCTTAGTCTGGTAGAGCGCTATCTTAGGGAGGTAGAGGTCGCTGGTTCGAATCCAGTCACTCCGACCAAAAACGGTTTCTTGACAGCATATTTTTATGTAATTTATAGTTTTACGCACCTTCCTACTTATCAAGAAAGTAAAAACTTTGTATTGTATTTTTTTGTTTAATTTTTACGACCTAAATATAAATATATGGGAAAACATGAAATCGAGATTCTCAGGAGGGCCATTCAGGAGTGGAGGGATTATGATTTTCTATCCGAGCATTTATTTTAGCAATTGTTGAAGCGTTTAAATCGGTCCACAGATTCTTTTTCGGTGAAAGAATCACCGAAATGGAATTTATCGTTTTTACCAATAAAATCCAGACATGCGAAAGAAAATGAGACGAAGATTATTAGGAGGGCTCTTCGGGAATGGAAAAATGATGGTCTGTTTTCTGAGGAATTATTTCAGCAACTATTGCGAAGTTTATACCCGCTCGGAGAATCCTCTTGGAACAAAAAACTAAAAGCATTTACGGAGAGTGATTTTCTCACTATCATCGCTTCCATTTGAAAATCTATAATTTACCGCGTCCTATCTCCCAAGGACTAGTCATTCGTCATGCCTCTTCTTCAGCTTTTATGGATTGTAATCCGTCTGCAAATGATCTCAAACCAAGGCATAGCCCTAGACTCAACTACATCTACAGTTTTTACCAGCCTGGCAATTATATTTTCCGGAGTAGTGTTCATGTTTTTGTCAATAATTTTAAAAACCTTCGATGAATTTAAAATTTCCGCACAGCAAACCTTCTGGTTTGGAATATTTATGATATTCACGTGTTTTATCTTCATTTTAGCGAGATACCGGAAATGGAAATGGGATAATCTTCTCCTAATCATTCAATTTTTATGGTCCGGTTTACTCGCATTTAGCTTTATATCTGGCGATACCGCTGAAAAAAATGACAATTAGGATTGCATTCTTTATTTGATTTTTACAATTTAAATATATGGAAAATAAAGAAGAGGAGGTCTTAGAAGACGCTTTTGGGGAGGAAAAAGATCCCTCAGATTTACTGGAGCAACAGCCTAAAAGTCCCAATCCACCGATTAAACAATCCCGCTGGAAAAAATTATCCCTATGGAGTCTTGTCTTCGCCGTTTGTTCCCTTGTCATCACGTTCCATGAGGTCATACCGGATATTATTGAATACCTCACCAGATTCGATATACGAGCGCGTTGCTATTTGTCGAATTTCTTTTCCTTAGTATTCTACGTCGTCGGTTTAAATTTCCTACGGATAAAATTTATCACTAAACATCCGCTCATTGGAAAATTTTTCCTCTTGCTGGGAGCGATACTTACGGCTTTTGGCCTCTATCTCTTCGCCCAAGTCATCGATTTAAAGGCGGAACGATATTCCCACTTAGTATTTCTTGCTGCTGCGATTTATGGCGGTGTGGGCTACATGGGCCGATCGCAAACATTGTGGTCATTGGCGCTCTTGCTTTTGGGCGTAGGGTTTGGGTTGAGGTGGACTTATTCCAATGGCGATTACATTTTTGGAATATCTAAACCCTGTAATTTTGTACTCTTGGGACTCCTACTCATTTTTTTGTTTTCCATCTTTAATTTTCATAAACAGACTCAAATTTTTGCAAAGTCTACCCTTTTCTTTGGCCTTTTCTATCTGTTCATGGCGCTTTGGTCCCTATCAATTTGCGGAACACATGATTCCAATAGCAATTCAGACCTATTGTTCTTTGGTATTGTGTTTGGTGGTGTTGCCCTTTTGTCGCTTTACCTCGGGATAAAATATGATATCGTCTTTGCCCAATGGCTTGGGGGTATCTTTTTTTACATTAACCTCCTAACGAAATATTTCGAACATTTCTGGAATTCGTACCATAAATCCATTTTCTTCGCCATTCTTGGATTATTCTTTTTAATTATTACGTTGACCGTCGGAAAATTCTCACAAATTTCGTCAAAACTTAAGGAATTTTCGTCAAGATATAAAAAACGATCCAAAGAGTAGAAAACTCCATCGGTCGCGTAATTTTGTGGTGCTCAAGAGGGGATTCGAACCCCTACACCTTGCGGCACATGCACCTCAAACATGCGTGTCTACCATTCCACCACCTGAGCAATCTCACTGGATTGAGTTTAGGGGCAAAAGCCGCGCGCAAAGCGCGCAGTGTACGGGATGGAATCCCGTACGCCCAAGGCGCTACGCGCCTTGGGCTTTTGCCACCAAAACAACCCCAAAAATTTCCTACAACTTCCGGATCTTCCTAAACCGAAGCCAAGAAGTCCCGAAAATTTTCAAATTGGTGCCAAAGGGCAGATTTGAACTGCCGACCAAAGGCTTATGAGTCCTCTGCTCTACCACTGAGCTACTCTGGCACTAGTGATCATCCAAAATATTATTAATTCCTTGTCAAGACCCTTGATGGTATTTTTGATTGGCAAGGGGGAATCCTTCCCCCTTGACCCCCTGCCAGGAGGCACCGCCTCCTGGACCTGAATTGCGGATTGATCCAGTGGCTTCGCCACTGGATCAATCCGCAAGGGGCCAAAGGCCCGCCCTCGTCGCTTCGCGACGAGGGCTGCATTCGCTCAGAGATGTTACGGCTTTCTGTAGCCTTGCTGCTGCATTATTGGAAACCTCCATATCTTTAGCTGTCAATACCTCGGTAACCGAAACCAAGTAGCCGTCAGCGTAACCAACTATAACCTATAGCTTCGGAAAAATAATACCAACCTCCCCTAGGCCAACAAGGAAAATCTAAATTCAATAATAGTGGCCGTGAAAATTCAGCTGCCCTTTTCCTTGTATGAAAAAATTCCATTTACAGTGGCTTTATTTTATCAATTGGCAGTTATATGAAAAACTTATTAAATTTTATTTGAGATTTTTCGTAAAATTATTATAACCTAATAAGGATGGTTTTATGAACACTATAGGTGGAAATGATTATTTTGATAGCCTCAAAGATTTTGCTTCAGATTTGGGCATCGAAGGGGTAAAGGATACAAAAGATATTGGAGCGCTGATGGGGCTCCTAAAAAATGCCGAAATAACGGCCACCGACAATACGATCAAAGTAAAGATAGGCGAAAGATCCGATGTTGAGCCAAAGACTCTTGGGAACGCTGAAAAACTGAATAGTGCAATACTAACAGCATGTGGCAACAATACAGAAATTAAATCACTTCTGGATAGTGGAGATGCCAAGACACGTGCCCTTATATACACTGCATTTATGAAGCTTGATCCTGGAGAGCTTCAAAAAGCTGCAAATGGTAATGTTGATACTCGAAATAAGCTCATTCAACATTTAAAAGAAACTGGAAATAAGGCACAACAGCCAGCTCCGCCTGCGGATGCTCCGTCAACCATCACTATAGCGGGACCAAAACTGTTAGCCGACGATAATGTTAAAGCGGAGGCTAATAAATTGTTTGAGTTACTCAAGAAGAAAGATACAACTGAAGAGCCAATAAAAGGGATTCTTGCTGGGCTTTCCCCGGAAGATTTGAAAAAAGTTCTGACGGAAAAAAATTCAGCAGGGCAGACACCGTTGACCATGGCAGCAGAACAAGGAAATCTTAAACTATTCCAGGCTATGATCGGTGACTCTGAAGCAATTAAGACTATTTTGAAAGAAGCTTTGACACAGCCAAACAAAGACGAATTGACGCCACTTTCCATTGTCGCAAGCCTAGGTAACGTTGAAATATTCAAAGCCATAGTCGACATCTTTGGTAATGATAATGCAAAATTTAAAGATCCCAAAGAAGCGTTGAAAAAAGTTTTGACACAGCTACACGGGTCCGGTGAAACACTATTGACTGACGCTGCAAAGAATGGGAAAAGTGAAGTTTTTGAAGCCGTAATTGCAATTTTTAAAGATAATCCAAAGGAATTGCTGGAAATTCTGATGACTCAAAATCGAGCTGAAAAAACACCATTGCAAACAGCTGAACAGAATAGTCGGACAGCGCTTGTCGAAATATTGAAGCCCCCCATTAACAAAGCGCTGCAAGAGCAATTACATGGGATATCAGATGTGATGGTTGCAATGACTGCTACTGCAAATGATCGTTTAAAAAAATCCGCTGATAATTTATCGAAACTCGACACTCAATATGGAGCAGTTAAATCTCCGGAGGTACAGACAGATCTGACCGATAACTATGAACTTCAATTCAATGAATCCAATGTTACTCTTAAAGACAGGCGGAATTTTTTGGGCAAAATTTTTAACGAATCTGAAGATGATGAAATTGTCCAGTTAAATAAAGAAATAGAACCTTTAAATAAAGAAATTAAAACATTAGAACAGGAAGCTGAAACATTAAAAAGAAAAATAGGAGAATTAGAACAGGAATACCAAAAATCATCGCAGAATTTACAAGATCAGGATACAGCAATCGCAGGATTAGGAACAAACATCAAGGAATTAGAAGAAAAAATTCAAGCATCAAAGAATGATACACAAGCAGTTGAAACTGAAATTTCTAATCTTCAGCAACAAATCAACAGTTTGGGGCAAGGAACGCTTCGTAAAACATACACCTTAGATCAACAACAAAAAAAAGAAGAACTAGAACAAGAAATACAAGAAAAAAAAGAAAAATTAAACGGATTAAAGCAATCAACCCAAAAGTTGCAAACTCAACTAAACGAAAAAACAAGAGAGCAAGCGGACTTATTTAAAAAAAGGAAATCTATTCAAGGATCACAAACAACTCAAAAAAAGAATTTAGATGATCAACAAAAGGCCCTAGAGGATAAAAAGAAAGAGATACACGCTAAACAGACACAACTAGATCAACTTCCCCAAGAATTGGATGCAAGGTTTGTAAAACTCTACCGGGAAAAGAAAGCAGCAATTGCTAAGGAAAACAATCCAGACAATAAACAGAAATTAGAACAACAATTGAATGCTTTCCTTAAAAGTGTACCCATTTCCGAAAGAGCTAAAAACCAGCGCTTATCAATGATAAATAAGCATTTGGGACTTAAACTTGGCAAGATGAAGCCCATGATGAATGGATTATTAGATTTTGTTAAGGATGAATCGGCTAAAAAAGCAATCTATGATGCCCTATCGGATGTCAAAATAGCCGCAATAAAAATGGAAGAATTGCTAATTGATGATAATAACATAAATCCGAAAAATAGATATGACCTCGAAACAATGACGCAAAGATTTGCGGAACAATTGAAGGTATTAGATGGTGCTATTTTCTACGCATGTGAGACGTGCCTTAATGAATACCAAAAACAAGGGGCAAATGCACTCAATGAAGACATTGAAAAAATACAAAGCGATTTGAAAAAATTAGGCAATAACACAGAGGATCCAGAATACCCAAAACTGCAACAAAAACTGGCAGAAATAACACAAATCAAAGGATTGCTTATGTCAGTTTTTAGTGAAATACAAATATATCGCAATCAAAAGATGCGTCATAATGAAATCGGAGGGTCAATGAAGTACATAAGCCAAGAATCATTGGGCACGCATACTCATGATTTGGAAATATTTATAAATTTTATAAGAAAACTCGAACAATATCGTACCGCAGCAGCCAATCAAGATGGCAATACAATGAAAAATGTAGCGCAATTATTAGTGAAAGCAAAATTGATAAAAGAAGCGCATAAAGACCCATTGACCGATTCTGTAACTGAGCCGCCAAGGCCAACAGCTGGGCCAGCAGTTGAATCAACTGATTTAAGCGGTCAAATCGATGCAATGATGACAGACGAAAGACTGGCAAAAGCAGTTCATCAAATAGAAGCCGCGCCGGAAGCGGAAGCTCCGGCAGCGGAAGAAGCTCCGCCTGCGGAAGCAGTCGCGCAGCCGCCAGCCGAGCCGCCAGCCGCGCAGCCTGCGGATGCAGTCGATACAAACGCGCCGGCAACGGATGCAGTCGCGCAGCCAGTCGCGCCGGAACCCGCGGCCGCGTCAAACGCGCCGGCAACGGAAGAAGCGGTAAACGTGTCATTAGACAGCCCAGCAGGACCAAGAGGGACAGGGAATGTATATCAAGAAATAGCAAATAGTTTGATCCATCAATCACCACAACAATC
>JAITJQ010000007.1 GCA_031278845.1 Puniceicoccales bacterium | reverse complement strand
ATGTAAATCACCATCATTCAGTCCCGTCTTGTCCATAAATGCTACCGTCGTGTCCTGAAGCGGATTAAACGAAGAAACCGGCTTCTCCGCTAGCTTTTGCGTCTTCTCCTGGATCATCTCAATCATCGCCGGCGTCTTGTAATTTGAATTCTCAAAAAAACAAAGCCGATCCCGTGCCATGTATATCGGTACCTCCATGTTCTTCGTCACCTGCTCCACGTAATTCATCATTAAATCATTCTTCGGTAACTTCGCCTTCGCTAACGTGTAAATATATCCCTCACTAATTGTCCCATCACTCGCTTTGTGCCGAAATAAGTTCTGTAACGCATCGTGGCGCTGCACATCCTTGAAAATAATGCCGTTCACACCCCACTCCGATGCATCCGTCTCACTCCTCGCTTTCCCCCACTTACATTCAATCCCAGCACCCGCTTCTCCAGAATTCTTAACCGTAAATAAATAGGGCGCTGTCTCCGTATATGCCGTAATCCCTGAACCATTCTTCGCCGTCCATCCATTATTCGAGTAGGAACCAAGGTCACTCGCCAAATCGAGTACGCACTTCTCGATCTCCCCCTTCGCATTGTTGTAGCGAAATAAAAACTCGTTCCCAATAAGTGGATTAGTTCCATTCGATCGCACGAAATCGCATAAACGTAACGCATACTCCCCTGTCGATAACTTGACAAACTGTACCGCAATTTTATCTTTTTCTCGCTTAAATTGTGCATTATCTTCCAAAAATACAATCCCATTGCCGATTTTTCCGTAGTTGTTGTAAATATATTCCAAAAGCGCAATCTTGCTGTAAACTTCAACCTGCCCCTCAATTACCTTAATCCTATCCGCTGTGATCTCCTTCAACTTCTTGACCATCTCCCCTAACTTTTCTTTCAAAGTATTCATCTGCGGCGAAACCACCGATACACTGTCTACCCCCTGCGCCTTCTTCGCTTCCTCCTCCTTAGTTTGATCCTCTAAATCCCAACTCAATCGCAATGTCTCTAAACCCACTACCATTTCCTCAAATAACGTGTAGCAAGTTTCGTAAATTTTCGTCGCGTAGGCTGCATCCGACTCATTCTGATTTTTAGTCACTTTTGCCTTTACCGCTGATACCAGCTTCCCAACCGCTAACGATAAATCCCCACCAAAAAATTCCTCGTGGCTCACAATGTCGCCAAAGTGATTGTGGAGAACCGTATTGATTAACGCAATCCGCTGAAGAAAAATATTCTGCTCCTCCGAAGAAACTTTGTATGCCTCTACCTCATCGCGTAACCCACGGTAATACTTCAACCACTCCTCATTACTGCTAATCAATATCCGCTTCGTATACTCATCAAATACCTCCGCCAATGCTCCTCCCCCATCCGATCGATACTCCGGATGCTCCTGCAAAGCTACTACGCCTAACTCGTTCTTCCGATTATAGGCCGCAACCGCCTTGCCGTAAGTATCGAGATCCCCATTGATAGCCTCTAAATGCTCGTTTATTTTACCTCCCAGTGCTCCGTATAGCATCCGACTACTGCTGCTATCAATATTATCGATCAGCGTTTCCACGTGCTCCAAAGTCTGCCCAAATGGCTTGATATAAACATCCCGAATGGGTGCTTCAACACCGTCCGCTGTAACCATTGCCAAGTCCTTCATCGAAATATATCTCATTTGGGTCCCCTTTTGATGTAACGCATCCTTGCTGTATAACTTCCCATCGGAACCGCGGAGTTGAATTGCTCCCGAATTACAATATTGATCATCGTTCACTGTCGAAAAATCACCCTCATATTTATAGAAGAGCCCATCGCCTAGTATCGGCGAATTCTCGGCTGTACCATTTGTAGCTAATCCCAAAAAATCATATTTCGTACCGTAAACATAAAGTGTATCCGTGGCTAAACTACTGACAAAATACGCCTCCTCATTTTGATCACGCTTTATATAATAGACATCGCGCAATTTAATGAAATTGGGATCGCTTTTTACTTCACTCCATTTGTAATACCCGGTTGTTTCGGCACGAACGATTGTGCCTTCCTCATCAGGAGTATAGCATCCAGCTTCACCATCAATCGTTATCTTTTTGTCTTGACCAAAGTAGGCTTCGGGTTTACCGGTTTGTGTATCGATTTGATAACAAAAAATATTGCCATTCGCATCCACTTGATACAATGAGACGAGATTATCTATAGTAACCGATTTGCCATAGGCATCGATACAAAAGGATTGAATTTTGGCCTTGGGATCAGTACCAATATAGAGATCACTTTTTCTAACATATTCTTCGCCAATTTTAATGCGATCCCCAAGGTTGCTCTCATCAACATAAATGAATTTAGTCGGATTAGGTATCACAACTGCACCGGTTCCCGTACCGGTTTTAAACGCATAAACGCCCGTAATTTTAGTTGTCGCTGCCGGACCAACGCATAGCTGCGAAGTCGTCCTGATCTGTGTGGCGTAATACTGGTCATCATCACCCTTCAGAAAGTAACCTTCTTTTACCTCATTCGTTGCACTCTGGCGATAGGCAAATTCATAATTTTTAAAAATATTGTCTGAGGATAAAGACGCTTGCATGATACTTGCCTTCTTCAAATAAGCGAAGCCTAGAAAATCACTATAGGAACCATCGATGGAAATTTTCAAATTCGTAGTACTATAAAGCTTATTATCGGTACCCTTTAGGTAGCAATTCGCAGTTGCTGATGTCGTGTATGTCGTGGCAGTAGTAGTCTCAATCGTATAAGTTTCAAACTTTCCGTTCATTGAGTTGTATTTATCTGGTAGACTCTTATTGTGGGCATCTATTAACTCTTGATCTGATTTAGTTGTACCGAATTCTTTCCCCAATGCCGTCAACTGGTCAGTTGTTGCAGTACCACTTGCAATTGACTTATATTGATCGACTTTTATGGCCTTCGTCGCATCATATGTGCTTAAATCTTCTCCCACTGGAACAAGGTAGGGCGTCATGTAAACGTTATTGCTACTTTTCAATTCGGTTAGAGCCCCAGCAAATTTTGTCAACTTTCCGTTTTTTTTGACAACTAGTTGAAAATCTTGCAAATTGTAGTACTGGCTTCCGGCTCTGACAGCTTTGGTTGCCGTTCCTTGAAGTCCCGTATAAATGGGTAAGTTATCCGCTGTAATTGTGTATTGCGTGAATAATCCCGATCCGCTATTTCCTCCCGTTGCATCAGGTTTAACTCGCACGTTATTAGCCGCATCCAAGTAAAATGGAATGTTGGAGTTGTTGCCATCCAAAGCCCGATAACATATCTGCTCCGCTTCATTTTTATAATTTACTTTTATGGTGATGTCATCGCGCCTCCGATCGTAGTATTTGTCTCCTATTTTGACAAAATTTCCATTCACATTCTCCGATACTGTATATTGTTCCGTTGGCTTGGAAACTCGCACAAATTCCGTCCCATTTTGCACGAAAATGTTGCTCAATCCTTGATTATCGAGCGCCAAACCTGATCCACTCACTCCACTTACAACCACATTATCGAGATTATATAACTGACCATCTTCCCCCTCGACGTTTACGGTTTTTGCGGTGTACAGGTTTTTATCCTTCACCTCTGTCACAACTGCATTACTAGATCCGACCACAAGCATGCCGTCCAGTCCTGCCACTCCACCGGCTACGGCCACCTCTTTCTTGACCACCACTTTTCCGCTCGTATCCTTAATGGCCACGTAAGTATTACCGCCACTTAACTTTACATACTCTTTTTCCCCTTCTTTTATTTGTATATTGTTGCTGGAAACTACTATGTAACGATTTCCTGGAAACAATGGCTTACTTCCTGCGCTAACGGCAGTATCCCCAACGGTATGAATTTGGTAATACGATCCCGAATATTGTGCGTAGACCTTTCCCTTTTCAGCTGAAACTAGCGTAGATCCTTGTGGGACGAACCAATCTCCGTCCGCCGATACCAAATTATAGTCCGCATATAGTTTTTTAGCGCCTGTGTCGATACTGGTCACATCATAGTAAATTCCATCTTCGCCATGCACATAGGAGCCATTTGTGCTTTTTGATGGAGTCGCAAAGCCCGTTGCAGTACCCGTATTTTCACTGGCACATATCAATTGTTTATTGGTCGTATCATTGATAAAAAGGTTATTATATGTCGCTTCTTCTAAAACATAAGGCTGCCAATCCGTAATAGTGAGATTTTCTGGTATGTTTGTTTTATACAAACCCGTGTCCTCCACTTTTGTCGTAAAAGCTCCACTTAAACTAGTGACAATTATACCGTAAAAGCCAACTATTCCTCCCTCTGCATTACTAATTTCTTTTTTAATATTCAAGCTACCCGATGCATCCTTAATGAGTATGTAGGTATTGACACCATTTTTCTTGACATATTCTATTTCTGTTTGCGCTATTTTTTCATTGCTTCCGCTTATCGTTATGTAACGATCTCCCTGCTGTAAGGGTATATTGTTGGCTAAAACGTGTTCTCCTGCTCCTACTGTTTTAATTTCATAGTAAGATGTATTGCGTTGCGCATAAAGTTTCACAGGATTTTCCACCGCGACCAACGTGGTACCTTCAAGGACATAACAAGTATCGGTGTCTGTCGACAATTGATAATCCGCGTATAGTTTATGGGCAGCGTTAGTTCCTTTAATTTTATAATAGGTTCCGTTGGTACCGTACACATAGGAACCATTTAAACTTGTTTGTGGAGCTCTTTGAAAAGTGTTCGTATATGCAGTTTCTCCTCCATTCGCCGTTTTAATCTTGACATTATTTAAACTGTAATACCCTTCGTCTCTCGCTTGTACATAATCACTGGATGGCGTTATTCCTGAATCTGTTTTAAGTTTGAATTTTTGTTCCGTATTAATCGGTTGGGATTCTTGTTCCGTATTAATCGATTCGTTCTGTTTTATCGGTAAATATTTCCCATTGGTGTAGATGCAATCTCCTGTGATCGGAGTAACCCCTTCTTCCTTTTTATACTTACTTTCCGGATGAGGGACATAAAGGTAACTATCTCTGCCCTCAACTGTTTGCTTTGCATAGCGGCGATCGGGAAATTCTATGCGATATTCTTTATTGTCTCTAGTAAAATAATACTCATCCGAGTTTCCAACGAGAACGTATTGCTTCAATACATCTGAATAGACATACACTTCTTTGTTTTCCGCCGTAAAGCCTTCCGGGTTTTCATTGGCCGAAACATACCGCTCATAGGTGACGGGTACTACCAAATAGGGGTCATCGCGCGTGACATATTTTTCACCGGTGCCCTTCTGATATAATTTCGTACCAAAAAACTTCTGCTCATTCTGCGTTGAGCGATAGAAGAGATTTGCGGGCTCATTACTAGAACAAGTAATCTGCTCTCCGCTTTCCAAGACATATTTTTTGTTTGATCCTTCGACCACCTCTCCTATAATTTTATAGTATGTCCCTTCGGCAGTTTTCTTCTCTTCTTCCGATGCACTATCGGACAATTCTGCCTCTTTGTAGTAATATTTTGTATAAACATCATCAGCCTTGTAATACTGCCCTTCATCGCCGATGATGAAATAGTCTTGATCGTTGGCAAGAGGTCCCTGAAGATCGGGAAGATCTCTAGCGGCAACTTCGGCATATTCTTTCAGAGTTGCTCTATAGCAAAGTGCGTCATTGTTATTTAAATCGATGTATCGGATGACATCCCGATCGTATACCTTACGTTTTAAATGGTAACGCACTATATCGTAATAGTTCCCATCCTCCCCCAAAACAAAGTAGCTTTTATACGAATTTGAAATGGGTTGCGTCACCGTATCTGTGGTCAATACGTAGGTTTGATTACTTTTTTCATTTCCGCTGATTTGTTCATATATTATGTTGGGGGCTAGGATGCGGACATGTTGTTCCGGTGAAAGTTGGACGAAAGCAACTTCTTGCTCTACCAATTCAAAATATTGACCATTACTATAGACATATTGCTTATTTTGTTGCACATCGTACTGAATATAGCCTCCTCTTTCCGCCGGTTCCCGATAAAGCCAATCCGTATTACTAACACTATGTCCCTGCATAATCTGATTATCGAATTCGAAATAATGGGGGCGGGAATCAATGATTTTGATATCGCCCTGATAGGGTTTAATTTTTTCCAAAAGTGTTCTGACATTGGTATCATCCCCGCAGGTGTAATAGGTCGTATATGTTTCAGCAGCATCAAAAATAACATTATACGCAGCCCTAGCCGAATTTAGTTCGGTCTCACTGCTATTCCAATTTGGATATTTTTTTTGCAAAAATATCATAAAACAGGCCGTATTAAATGCCCGAAACATATCGGCAATGGTCTTGTCTTCCGTTATTTCACCATTAATTGCATCGATAGTGCTTTTGATTGCTTCACAGATACCCGTACCCTCATATTGTACCTCCCCCTTATAACCTCCATCGACTAGTATTTGTAATGTCTTGGCTAAAGAGCCCGTTCCCGTTGCCGTTAATTTTCCTCGAATCGCACTGTAACAATCGACCAATTTATTGTATTCTCTTTCCGCATTTTGGGCATCACTGCCTATAGCAGTTACATCTTTAGCGACCGATTCCAATGCCCCTAAAACATCAATTGCATCCTGCGTTGTCGTATTGGTAGGTGGCTTCAATACGTTCCACAGCAATCGATTTAGCTCTTTAAAGTTTGATCGAAGATTCGTTAGTTGCTGAAAATTGGCATTGGCGGCACCATCTACGTTACCTTGTAATATATATACATTTTTCAATAAAGCATCACCAAAGGTTGAAACCGTATTAGCAGCGTAATACTTTGACAAGGTTTCATCGGCACCAAAATTTGAAAATAGAATTTCAATATAATCATTTATATTTTTAATGATTTCTTCGGCACTATCTGCATCAATTTGACCTGTGGATGTTGGAAAAGTTGTTTTGTATTGTGTTTGTAAACTTGTTCTTTCCGATTCATTTTTACCGAGACTGGGATACAATTTTTCCAATAGAAAAAGGTAGCATTGGGGCTGTACCTTTTCAAAAACCGTTTGAATTTCCGTGAGACAAGCTTGTAATTTAGTAGCATCCCCACTAGGAAGATCTGCTGTCAATTCTGGATTATTTATTGCTATGATAATTGCTTCAAATGCAGCATTGATGGCATCCAAATTTGCCTGTGTTGGTTCCGCTTCAAACGACGTTAAGGAGCCATTGAGTGCGGATATACTTGTATCGATTACATCTGCAAATTTTTCCATTTTTTGAATTATTAGTAATGGCACATCTGAAGCATTTAGATCATGTAATAATTTATCCAAAGAAATTTTTGAAATGCTTGTTATTTGGGGAATCGTACCACTTGCTATATATTTTTGGAAGCCATCGCATAAACTGCGTACACATTGCTCCACTTCTTCTTTGTAATGATCAAACATTTTTGAAAACGTTTCAAACTTACCCTGCTTTACATTCGTATCAATGTTCATTTTGATATTACTTAAAACAACGCTCCCTATTGAATCTTTAGAATATAGGGATTGGAAAATAGCGTCCAATGTCTCTCCGGAAGTGTCACTTTGGGCAATATAGGCTTTATGGAGCAAAGTTTTCAAAGCATTTACTTCATCCGCAGGCAAATATTTTTCACAGAGCTCATCATCGGAAGTTTCTAAGTCTTCCCAGTGGCCAAAAAGGGGGCAAAGCAATTCGATTTCCTCCCGCGTTGCGGTATCTGAACTACTAAGTTTAGGAAAAATTCCGAGATAGGTTAAGGCTTCAAAGCGATATAAATTCTCAATTAAATGATCCATATAATCATTGTGTGTCTTGATTCGATCGGAACTCCACGTAATAGGCAGAACACTAATATAATACGGCGTATTTGGCTGTATGGATTGATCGGAGGCCGGGTTTTGAACGCAAGAGTAGTTATTTTTTAGTGCCTGAATTTTTGCATCAATTTTTAGGCGCAGCTGTGCATGAATCATTGAAAGCACTTCCCGATAGGCGGGTGCATTAGTGGAATCCGCATTATTGAAAACCATTTCAAAAATCGTCAGGAGTCCCTCCGCAGAAGCGAGACTCGTTTGTAAAGCATTTTTCTGCGTAGCATGGGCATTTGGATTGTCGGCATCATAGGCGACAACGAAATTATCGATTGCCGTTTGGATTGCTCCCGTTAACGCTCCGGATTTGATCAATGTACTCTGAAAAAATCCAATCATATCATTGTAGGCTTCGACCAAAACACTCATACTGTGATTTTCACTATTTTTATTAATATCGGTAAACGTAAGATTTTCGATAGCCTGGAGGGCGATAATAGCAGTATCAGCCAACGCAGGTGATACCAAAAACATTCCATCTGAGAAATCCCTCAGGGCGCTGAGGAGTTCATTTTGCCCCGATCCTACCCCCAGTAAGCCATTCGATACCTGACTCAAATTGTAAACATACTCGATTTCCTGGGGTACTTCGGTGAAAATTCCTCCCAGTGATGTTCCGACATGGTTTGTATCGACTAGGTCTGAAAGATTCTGTACACTATCACCTAACAATGCGGCACTCGAAATGCCCCCACTACCGCCCTGCTTCGACAATGTGAGAACTTTATCGAATGTGAGTGTTGCAGAATCATTTTTAAACACCGAAATGCCGGAATAGGGTACCTCTTCCGATCCTAGAGGTGATTCTTCTCCATACAAAAATTTCTGGATTATTTCTTTCTTACTTGCATCCAGGTATCCGTTGCCATCTCCCAATTTTCCTTGTAAAACATTCAATAGCAACAATTTTTCGATTGCTGTACTACAGTTCAAAACATTTTCCACTGCCTCCGCAGCATCCAAATCAAGAACATCGTTGCTATCTGCGATCTCTTGACCCAAAAGATTATTTAATCTTTCGGAAAATGTTTTTAATTCATCCAAACCCAATGGAGATGCATTAGGAATGGCATACAAAATACCCGCCAATGTCCCATTCCATGCACTCTCATCCATTGCATTTGCCCCTACTCGAGTTTTATAGGCAGCGTAGTTTGCATCGGTACATAATACAACATGCTCCTTTAATAAACCAAGGCTATTGAGGATAGCTTCTGCGTTTTGCAAACGATCTTTAATGATTTTTTTTTGCAGCTCATTGGCTGTACTCTCATTATCCCCTAGCGCACTCGCCACGCTGCTTTTTACCGTCGCTAAATCACAGCCCTGTAAAGCCAACAAAGCAGCATTCAATTCAGTTTTTGTCTTTACACTTGCATTAAAAATGCCTGCCAATTTTTCGTTATAACCTTCAATAACTTTGGAAACAGAATTCAATATACTTGACAATGACTCCGTACCAGAATTGCCAATTTTAATGGTATCGCCGTCAAGTACACCCAATAATTTAAAAATATCATGGGTTAAAGAATCAAAAATTTTAGTTGCATCTGCCGCTGTTATCTTTGGATCATTCAGTACACTCTTAATCGTTTCGAGTGTCAGTGTCACCTGTTTATTATCGAATTCATAGGGAGCAACCAAAGCATTCACGATATTGTAGCGTGCTTTCTCCTTCATCGGCAAGGCTTGCTGTACCATCAGGTTTTTTACTTTAGCTTCAATTGCGCTTTTTTCATCATCGGATAAAGTGTGACCAGTGCTGTCAATCTTGTTTGCCGCCGTTAAGACATCAATCCATTCTTCATCGACTTCTAGTTCATCCCTCAATTTCTCCAGGGACAATATAGTCTCCGACATGGTCCATGTAGGACTATCTATTGCCGAACATATTGCTGCATATTGCGTTTGTAAACTCGTAAAAAGATTTTGTTGGTCGGCATAGCCAGTTGCTCCTGTAGCCAAATATCCATTTGTTTGAAGCGATTCTACGAGAGCGCTTAAAGCTTCCACAAAATCCTCCGTATCAATCGTTGCGGCATTTTCGTTAGAAAGATTATACATATAGGTATCCAAAACACATTGCCAGTAGGTATCCGTATATTTTTCGTCATAAGTAGCACTGAGGTTTGCAACATCCTCAATATCAACAGACGGATTAATTGTTTCACTTTCAGGATATTTTACGAGTTCTTTATTAATTTTCGTTATTGCCGTATCGTTCCAAGTATAATACGCTTCCGGAGAAATTGTCCCTGCTGTCTCTGCTGCCAATGCCTTATTCAAAGGTGTATCACTTTCCGTTCCAACGTCATTCGTTTGTTGCAAAAATCCTATTATTTCGGTATCAGTGTCGCTACTTGCTTCAATTCCTAAACAGTACTGATCAAATGCATTGAGTATGTCCCTTAATTGGGCCACATTACTGCTAGAAAAATTCCCATTTGTGGTACCATCGAGTGCCTGCAAAAACAAATATTGGAACGCTTTTATGTCGTCATCTAAACTAAACCCAGTATAAACTGCGTTTATTTTGTCACACAATGGGAAGTTTTCGTCGTCCACTTGCCCCCAAAACGCATTCCAATCTGCTAAATCAGTTCCGTAGGAAGTAATACTTCCAGTTACATCGTAGGTAACATTTTCAAAGGCATCTGTAAACAATGCTATTGCCTCGTCAATGGAACTTTTTTCACTGTTGCCCCATGCATCGTAATCAAACCCAGTTCTTTGGAGAAAGTAAGTGCTTGCCGGATTGGCTGGTGATTGTGATCCTATAGCTGAATTTTTTGTTTCCAATGATGTGGCTGCCTCAGTTAAAAGTTCTACCAATAAATCTTTTTTTCCAGGTTTTGTATCTCCAGTTTCACTCGCATCATAAAATACGTAGGGATTAGTAGAATTATCACCCGAGAAAAGATATACGGATGTTGAGTCGGGGGTAGCAGTTATGGCACATAATAGAGCTTTAAACGCTTCCAGTTGTGCCTTCGTACATTGATCATTGGCATCTTTGAAAGCATCCTTCAATCCATTGACAACCTGATAGCGGAAATTCGCCAGTATCTGATCGATGTAAACTCCTAACTTTTTCTGATCGGTCTCAGTAACTATAATGGTTATATCATTCGGTAAATCCGTATCATCCGCTTTCAGAGTTACATTTTGATCCTTTTCACTAAATGTCGCATGCTCTATTTTTCCCAAAAGGTCTCCAAAAAAATCATTGAGTGGCTTAAGTTTATCAGACCCTACACTTCGGTCTGTAGAAGCTTCGATAGCAGTCCTCAGATCGGCCAGAATGGTATCTAGTCTAGGAACAGCTGCATCATCCCCAATATCCGTTTTTGTCAAAGTATTATAAATATCTGTCTTTAAACTTTTTATGTAGTTTTCCTTGGCAGCTTCCGTGTCGGAGCAAGCTAATTCGCCGACAATCTTTACTGTAACTTCAGTCTCGTCATTTACATCAGCAAAAACATAGCTTTCTGCCAATTGCCAAAAGTTTTCCGTATTCGAAGTATCCAAAAATTCTTGAAATACTTCATCAGCATCGTCGATCTTCGATTTTATTTCATAGGCATACACCCCCTGATACATCTCTAATAGGGACAAATCTTTCCCGGTAGCTAAAGCCGCAATCTGGGCATCAAATTCATTCGTAAAAATATTTCCCGTGGTATCGATGATGTATTTTTCTAGAAAATCAATCACTACGTAACCTCCTGCATTATAATCGCCCAGGCGATCGACGATATTGACGACCATTTGATTGTTAAATGATTGGTATAACTCGATCTCTGCCGCGATAAGGGATTGTAATTTTTCTCCATCGCTCGATGTTAAAAACGTTTTAACCCTATCAGCACCATTCCCGCTTTGGACAACATAGAATTCCGTTTCGCTCGTTATATCCTTGAATTTCTTAATGTAAAATGATTGGTCATTTAATGTGATTGACTTAACATCGGTATCTTGCGACAAATCATCGCTAATCTCACTCCAATTTATGCCGCCATTGGTCAATAAATTGTCCTGTTCTTTTGATACTAGTTCCTTTATGATCGTCTTCACTTCGTTGAGAGGATTCAATATTTCTTTTACTTTTGCGTATAGTCCCGTATTCGCACTATAATTTGCGAGCAATTTGCCTTTTGCAGCAGTAATATTATTTGGATCAGATGGCTCTGCGGCTTCAGCTTCAGTCAAAGCAGTGAGATCAGTTTTATAGGACGCTACGGCTTCCGCAAGGCTATCTGATAATGGAGAAATGCCATCCAGATTAAAGTCACTGACAATTGTATTGTAGGCAGATGTAAATTGACTCACAAACCATCGCGAACGATCATAGGTACTGTCGACTCGTTGGATAACGCCCCCTCCTCCATCTACCCTAGAATCGATTGCTGGGACGGGAGTAATATCCTCAGAAGGCCCTTCTCCGCTTACAATAATGTTACCGATGACATCATATAATTTCCCCAAGTTTAATGCCCTCGGAACACCCGGCATATTTGTAAAATATGGCCCGGGAACCCTTTGTGCGTCTGTGAAATATTGACAATTTTCAGGCGTAAGTTCTGCTGCGGAAGGATTCTCCGTTTTAACCTCACCATCTACTGCATCTTTGAGTGTACCCGTTTCCGATGTATCCGTATACTTAACGGGTGAAAGAGTACTACCATCGTAGGTAGCTCGATCGATCATATCGAGTAACTTTAGACAATCCGCTTTGGTAATTGTAAAACCTCTGCTCTCCGTACTACCCAGTTCCTCTTGATCGATAAACCCCTTTAATATCGTCCTCAGCGTATCTAAGTTGGTAAAATTCGTATTCCAAGTGGAGGGTACGATCGCAGACAACAGGTTACACAAAGTTGTTTTTTTACTTTGCCGTAAAGCATCAACCAACCATTGTAAAACCTCATTACCATGAGTCACCCCTAAATCTGTCAATTTATTGTTTGGATCCGTCCCGAATTGTGTGCCACTTTTGATTTTCCCCATGTAGTCGTCGCCCTCAAGCTTGTTTTCCAATGCCGTTAATTGGTTATGCATCACCTCAAAGGCAGCTATGGCATCAACAGGACTCCCTATTGTCCCATCGAATATCTTTAAATAGTTTGCGACTTCTACGCCCCTTAAGAACCCAATGGCCTCATTGTAGGCGCTCGCAACTTGATTGAATAAATAGACATACTGATCCTTCTCGATGGAAGTCTCATCGGAAATATTAAAATCTGAAGAAAGTGGCGATATGAGTTGTAAATTATTAATCGCATTTGTTAATGCGGTTACCCCGCCCGCTGAAGTCACGCCGACTAAATCCGCTATGGCAGTATTTAAAGTATTGAAATTCGCCCCATATGCTTCAAATTTGCTTGCGGGATCGTAACTCGCATTGGTAAAAATTTCCTTCAGACTGTTTACTCCATTGGCCTCCCAACTCGATAAAATACCCCGTACGTAATTCTCGTCTCCAATGGTACCAATGTCACTCAAATTATAGTCACCTTTGAGTGGTAATAAACTAATGCTGAAATTATCAACCAGTGAATAACTCGCTTCATCGGTTTCTAAAAATTTGATCAATTTATTTAAAATAACTTCTTGACTTGTTCCTGCTGATGCAAACACTTTTAAGTCTTCCAATAGGCAATTATAGGGTGAATCGTCTCCGCTTCTGGCCGTATACCAAGTGGGGTATTTCTTTTGTTCTTTTTCGATGAAAAATGCAACTTCAATATGGTCTAAAAAGGTCAATAAATCATTGATCGAATTCTTAAGATTTGTCTCATTGGTGATACTCCCCGCCTGCGTTAGATTAATTCCACCATATATACTATTTATCTTCACTCTGATTGCATTCAATTCAGCTTGGATATTATCAAAGACCCCATCCGCTGTAGCTAGGCCGGCATTTTTAAGGTTTGTTATTAAATTTCTCGCCGGATTTACAAGTCCATTCAAACCGGTACTGAGTTCATTGTAGGTATCAATAAATGTGTTGACGGTATAGGCATAACCGCCACCATCATCGAAGGTCTTGGTTGCAAGAACCAAACCACCTAAACTAGTCCCAAGCGTATCACAGTGATCTGAGGTCGACGGATCTATAAACGTCTCAAACGCGCTATTTAAAGCATAAACCGATGCGTGAACGGCAGTCATTTGCGCCTTGATGTCCGCTGCCGCATGGGTTAAAACACTTTTGGCTAAATCTTCGACCCCCTTCGCCACATAGGTGTCGCTTTTTATCATCGGGTAAACGTTAGCAAACAGGGTCAAAAGTGAAAAATCAATGCTGTCGGAACTAATGTATTTCGTTAACTGTGAAAATAGGGAAGTTCCATCCGTATAGGGAATGTGCTCGCAGGAAACAAGTAATCGCTTGAATTGCGATAGGAGCTCCTCTTTGTCGTATAAATCCGCTGTCTTATAGGCCTCAATCGCATTTAAAATTTCCGCAACGGGGATATTGATATCCTCATTGGAATTATACTTGGTCACGTGCTCGACGATCCCCTTGGCATATAGATAGGCTCCCGCTTCCTCGTCGTACTCCTTTTCCCCATTTAGACTGACAATGCTCGTATCGACCGTCCCTGAAGCGTATTCGCCGTTGTCAGTGGTACGCATAATTTCATGGTCGACGGCCATACTGTAAATTTTATTGACCAGTAACTGGCGTTTAACAGTATCCGAACGCCAACCGGCAACCGTTTCGTCCAAAAGATAGGCATTCAGTTGCCTTTTGAATTCCTGAGCTTTTTTATACTCCAAAAACAAATCAATGGCTTCCAATTCCCGCTTTAATGCGATTTGTTCGCCGCGTATTCCCTCAAAAATGGCTTCCGCAAAGATATCGTCGCCACCCGCTAAATCCGTATATTTTTCGAGTAAATGCATCAGCTCGATGCTGTAGTCGCTGATATCGTACTTCTTAGAATCCCGATAACACTTGACTCCATATTTCTCGTAAACATCGATGTAGTCTGCTAAAAGCGCAGAAATATTGAGAGCCGATCGATCCGCCTTGAAAAATGAAGAAAATAAATCATATTGATTATTCAATTTAGGGTGACGATGGGATGTATTATCCTCAAACAGGCAGACTTCCCCACGGCACGGAAAAGATTGTATCGTGTCATAATATTGACCATAATTCGTACGCAATTCCTCAATTTTCTCCATCAAAAGTGTACTCACACTCTTGCTACTTTTAGCTTTCTCCGTTCCAAACCACCCTCCCAGTAATTTTGTGAATTTTACAAAATCATTATAAATAATAGGCTCGTAGTGATCCTTCAAAATTTTGGCGTAGGTATATTCTAAAAACTTTTCCGTTTCGTTATTGCTAGCCGAAACTTGAACGCCATTAATCGTTGCAATTTTTTGTCCGAAAATCAGAGACTGTAAATCCCGTAGTTGCGCTTCAACCTTATCCTTCATCGCCAATACCAGTGTCTCTTCGGAAATCTGCTTCTCAATGGCAGCCACTAGGGGCGATTGATCCTCCCGATAATTTTCGTCTAATTTTAATATTTTTTGTATAATTACGGTAGCATGCTGTCGCATGGTAGTATCTTTAATAAAAACGTATTTTCCCTCCAATTCCTTTCGGGTTGCTGCATCAGCTCCGCCGGATAAAAATAAATTCAATCCCTCATTGATCCAATCCTTGATCGGTAAATTCGTAATGGATCCATTGATCAACGAAGACAGTAGATCGCCACTACTGCTGCTATTGTCCTGACCTAGAACCGTTGCGTCTAAAACGCGATTGACGATGTAAGATTCCAAATCGGGAAGGAAATTCCCCGATAATGCGTAGCGTAACTTTTCCCGTTCTCCCTGGGCAGCATTATTGACCATCGGGAAAATCGCTTTAATTTCATCGCGAACCTTTGAAGCCTTCAATTCGCTAACGAGTGTCGTATGTACCGCTTGTTTAATCGATTCCCGTACGCGCTGATCAACATACCGCTTAATGGCAAATGCATCTCCATTTAAATAATTGGTTACATTTTCAAATGTACTATTGCTTTCCGCTAGGGGTTTATAATCCGTTATCAACCCATCCACCGTTAATTCTGCAGGTAAATGATTTTCGTTTTTCAATAGAATTAATTGACTTTTGACGTATTTTAACGCTTTTTGCAAGGTTTGGAATTGGTCTCCTGTCAACGGTTCGCCTATATCCGTAAATTTTATACCACCACTAATCTGATCATAGGATTCCTTACTGAGATAATGATCGATCTGGCTAATTTGGCATCGCAATTTATATTTGCGCGCCTCCTTAAGGACGAGATCGCCCACCAGAGAGAGAAATAATTCGCGAATTTCATTCCGCATGCTATCCAGAGTATTATCCTTATCCGTTGCCCCAAAATAACCTTTGCTAACAAAATCATCGAAAACTTGACCGGCTAAGTTTCTAACATTATTACTTCCCGAATAGGTTACGGATACCCCATCGTTATTACCATTGAGATAAGCTTCTATTTTTTCTGAAATTTTTTCCTTAATTCTATTATCTATTTCTTCATTCGTCTCACCATCCAATATGTCCGCATGACTCTGGAGGGATTTTAATGCCGCTGATACCCCAACCATGAGTAAATCGCGGCATAATGCGTCGGCAACGGTCTCACTATCAGTTCCATTAACTTTTTTTACGAAAAAGGTCCCTAGCAATTTGCGAAGATTATAGGCAATGGTCTGGTCCGCCAAATCGATCGCACTAATTTTATCCTTATAGAGTAAAGTGGACGTTTTTTCCGCGATGAGATCCCTAAGATAATATAAGGGCACCGATTGAATACCATCCCGTTTTTCCACATCCGTAGCGTCATCTTCCAAACTAATTTTGTCATCATTGACATAGATGAACTGCGTACCGAGATGGTTCTTCACCATGTAGTAATTCACGTAGGCGACGATTTCTGCCCAACTCAATGGATTACTACCACCAGAGGTAGGTAAATCGGGAGCAAAAACGATTTCCCTTAAAAAATCTTCGGTCGTACTTTTCCAAACGCTATCTTGCTTCTGAATCTCGGGATTAGTTAGTCGCTCACGCAACGAAGTATTCACATTGAGAAACTGTGTATCGTCCAATTGGTAGCCCGTATTGCTGAAAAAAGTATCGTGGGAAAGAAAGGTAAGCCATTCGACATTCGTCTTCGATAATCCTCTTTCATCAGTCTCCGGATTATCCCATGTATAATTCACTGGGTTCGGTATATCCGGTTTTTTCGTTTTAAACTCCAATGTACTGTACCCCGGTCCATCCGCTGCGGTCAATGTTTCGTCGAGGGGATGAAGTACTAGGGTGGGTAATGCACCTATATTCTTCGTATAATCCCGATCGATAGCACTTTCTCGTGGTCTCGGTAGCCCTTCAATAACGGGCTCCGTAATACTCGGAAATAGGTCATTCACAACGCCTTGCGTTACATCCGGTGGATAGAATGTTGGTGGTTCCGAAATCCCCATACTAATGGCCGAAGGGACCGATCCCGGATTCTTGATAAAGTCCGGTTTTGACATCGGCACATTCGCACCCTCAGCGATATTCATTTCGACTTCATAGAACGAGAACGTCTTGTCCGGATTGAAGGGATTATTGCGAGGATCTGTCGGATCCAATAAATCAGGAGCCATTTTCCCCAGTGTCCCATCCGCGTACTCTTTAGGATCAACTCTTATTCCCATTTTTTTTCCTCCTATTTCTTTGTTTTTTTATGAATCATATTTTCATTTTTTTATTTATTTTACCTGTAATTGAAAATTTTTAATCTACAATTGAAAACGACGGGGTCCCATTTGGCGTCGATGGGTGAGGAGCGTTTTCGATTTACCCTCTCCCTCCTGACTATCACCCGTTCCCGACGACGCATTCCCGTAGAGCGGTAACCCGGGCAATGCTCCCCCTTCAAATAGATTTACCGCTGGTACATCCTGATGTCTAAGCTCCATATCTTCCGTTATCACAGCGGGATGTTCTCCCTTTTGTATTTTGGATTTGAGCGCCGAAATGATGACACCATTTGTCCGAGTGGTAGGTACCTTTCGAAGTATTTTCGGCATCTCCTCGTCGGCGACCACCTCCGGAGATAATACTTCTTCCGCAGCCATGCTAGGCTCAGATTGCTGACCAGCCTTAATCGCCGAACCGAAACGCATTTTTTCAATATCCTTTGTAATCGCCTCTACCGTTCTCACCTGTGGAGATTTCGAAGGTTGTCCATTTTCCGTTTGAGTTTGTAAATCTTTTGTAGTTGCCTCTTGCTGGTCGACCAATTGCGCTTCATTCTGAGGTGACGGATGCGCTTCAGGGATAGCCTGTGGATTTTGCGGAGATATGACAACTTTTAGTTGCTCCGCGTAGTGGCGTTTGAAATCGGCATCGATGGAACGTTTTTCCTGGAGATCGGACAATGCAACGGCCGATGCCGCCTCTACCAAAGATTCACGCCTTGGTGCCACGGGTAAAGCGGGTAGGGTCATCGCTTTCTTTTGCTCTTGGGCTGCATTTTTCACCTCTTCTAGCGCCGCCGATAGGCGTTTCTGAATCGCTGCGATTTGTTCCTGTGCGCTTTGATCAAAAATTGTATCCACATGAACTGCTTTAATTTTTTCTTCTTTTGTGCGTTTCATTAGTTTTTTAAGAATTTTCTCCGTTTCCTCCGATTTTTCAAATGGTAGCGGATCCCAACCGTTGCGTGGCGCTCCAAATTCCAATTCCAACTCCACCCGCTCTCGGGCTACACCGGCGATTATTTCGTCCAAGCTCTCCCGAATGATCGGCATTTGGAAAAGTTCTTCCTGTCGCTCGGGTGTTAAACCGAAATGCGCAAAGAATTGCTCCGTCTCTTCGACGGTTTTCATAACCGTTTGCTCTAAGTCTTCCAGCGCAATGGGAGCTGTTTCCACTTCCTCCTCCGGTTCCTCATCGTCCGATAGGGGAACACAGCAACCTATCTTTTTTAGAAACTGTTCCGTTTGTGTGCGAATAAATTTTTCATGTAATGTTTTCATAGTTTTCCTTATGTTACGGCAATTCTTCCGAGGGGTTGTATGGTAATCTCTTCGGTGAGTTCCTGGTGGGAGAGTACCGGCAATTCGTATAACTCTAACTCAATTAATTTACGGACGTAGCGGCGAATATCCATGGAAGTGAGCAGTACGGGACGATTCGTCTCCTGTGTGAAATCCCCCACCTCCTCCTTGACCGTGGTGACAATTTTCTTCGCCGTATTCGGTTCCAACGCCAAATAGCTCCCTGCCGAAGTCTGGCGAATGGATTTGCGAATGACGTCCTCCGTACCGGGATCCAGCAAATAAACCCCTAAAATATTCTGTCCACCACTGTACTTGTAACTAATGTAGCGCTTCAAACTCGTCCGCACATAGTCAGCCAACAGTATGGGTTCCTTTTCCTTCTGTCCCCAATCGATGAGACACTGCATGATGAGGCGTAAATTGCGAATGGATACGTCCTCCTGAACCAGTCGCTGTAAAACTTCTCCAATCTTTTGTACGGGTAATACGCGCTGGACTTCTTTGACTAACTCCGGAAAATTTTTCTCAAAATTTTCTAAAATAAATCGCGTCTCCTGTAATCCGATGAATTCAGAAGCGTACTTCTTCAGGATAAATGAGAGGTGGTAGGTCAAAATCTGGGGCGATGTCATGTAATTGATGCTCGCCTTATCCATCTGCGGAATGAGATCCTTTGCAACCCATAGCGCTGGAATATTGGGTAAAAACGCTTTTTCCTCCTGGTAAGGGATGTTCAAAATGCCGAGACTTTCCTTTGTCTCGCGAACCAGTACACTTCCCTTTAAAATACGTCCCTGGGAAACCGGTACCTCCTGCAAAAGAATCTGGTACATTCCATCCGTTAAATTTTCGTTGAAGCGCAGGTGAATTCCCGGGAATGGTACACCCAAATCGAAATATAACGCCCGCCGAACTTGGATCAATTGGTCATTGAGAACCATTGGATCTACGGATTCTTCAATGGAAGTCGCCACATCGAGTAGTAGCGGCACTGTGACCGAGAATTCGCCCTTCTCCTCCTTAAATGTAGGCGTATTGGGTGCGATATCTGAAGGCAATCCGGTGTTTTTAGCGACTTTAGCGATCTCGCCGCTACCTCCCTGCGGTTTTCCCTCCGTCTGCATCAGCGAGCGACCGGTCAGGATGGCCAAAACACCAAGGGCTAAAAATGGAAGCTTTGGAAATCCTGGAATGAGCATAAACCCAATAATAATGAATCCCGCAACAACCAATGATTTGGGCTTCGATAGGAGCTGTTTACCGATATCATTACCCAGGGGTTTCGCATCGCTGGAACTCACCCGAGTTACGATGACACCGGCTGTAATGGAAATGAGCAGGGAGGGTATTGTGGAAATGAGACCATCACCGATGGTAAGAATCGCATAGGTTGTGATCGCCTTATCCGCCGACATACCCTTTTGAAAAACACCAATAATGAGTCCTGCAACGATGTTAATGGCGGTCATGATTAACCCGGCAATGGTATCTCCTTTGACGAATTTCATCGCCCCGTCCATAGCACCGTAGAGTTGGTTTTCCTGTTCCAAATCCGTACGCTTTTGCTTAGCCTGATCCGTATCGATACTGCCTGCCCGCAAATCCGCATCGATACTCATCTGCTTACCCGGCATCGCATCCAATGTAAAACGGGCTGACACCTCCGAAACACGTTCCGCACCCTTCGTAATGACGACGAATTGAACGATGAGCAAAATACCGAAGATAACCGCACCGACGACGAAGTTTCCTTGGACGACAAAATCGCCGAAGGTGAAGATAATTTCACCGGCATCGGCAGTCAGCAAAATCATTCGCGTACTGGTAACATTCAACGCCAAACGAAATAGCGTTGTAAAAAGCAGAATACTGGGAAAGGTCGATATGTGAAGCACGCGTGGAATATACATCGCCAATATGAGCAGGGCGATACTCATCGACAGGTTAAGCGCCAATAGCAGATCGAATAGAGCGGTTGGAATGGGCACGATCAGCAGCATAATAACGGCGACGACGACCAAAGCCAACAAGATATCGTTATAGCGCGATACCGTTGCCAACATGTTACTAAATTTCGTACTAAAACTCATGATTTGACCTTTGTTTTAGATTTGGGACAAGCGATAGCCAAACGGAGATCCTGTTCTTGCATACCGAGAAAATGGGTATAGGCGGAACGAGCTTCCACATCCCGTCCCATAGCCCATAAAACTTTACTTTTCAGGACAAAAAACAATTTATCCAACTCTTTCGATTTGGGGAGCGACTCCGCCGATTGAAGGGCCTGCAATGCCGCATCGGGTGTATTCGATTTCAATGCAGCAAAGGCGAGTGAAAGATTGATGAGTGAATCCTCTGGGAAATATTCCGCGAGAATAAGCGCTAAAGCGAACGCATCATCGAATTTATTATAGCGCAAAAAAAGGTAAACAAGAATTTCTAAAAACTCTTTCTGTGAATCATCCATAACATCCATCTAGACACCAAATATACGAATGGATGAAAATTTTGCAACTTTTTTTATTAAAACAATAAATTAAGACAGAAAAGTTCACTAAAAAATCGGAGATTCTAGAATCTCCGATATTCGTTCAGAATTAATTAATAAAGGTTTTTATCATCTTCGCCAGAAATGCGTCGCATTCCATATTTTTTTCTAAAAAAACCAGTGGGGGAGGCTCCTAGGGTATAAGTCCAATATTCTCCTCGTTTGGAAATTTCTCGCCTGGAAGTTGGTTCCACACATATGCCAATATCCTTTGCCATTTTCTCCTAGCGCTATTCATATCGCACCCTAAGTCTCGAACTTTATTCCATAAATATATCGACATTTTTCTTGATTTCTTGACTAACTGATTTCCAGTATCTTTTGCGCCTTGTATTTTGCCCAATAAACAAATTGCTAACTGTAGCTCTTCTTCGGACAATGCTGATGTTGGCATCGAATCACTCCCATTGGTACAGTTTAACAGATTTCCGGCTATAATCATAGCCATCATATTTCTTTTTATATTCATATCTCTTTCTTTTTGATATTATTTTCAGACTAATTATTCCTCTCAAGATTAAAAATCCGGAAATTGCTCATAACCCTCCTTAAGCTTCTTGCAATCTTTTTTATGAAAAGGCTGGACAAAAGCTCATAAAAAATCGGAGATTCGAAAATCTCCAATTCGCTCTAAAAATCAATTAATAAAGGTCTCTTATTACTCTCGCCAAAAATGCGCCACATTCCATGCTCTCCCCGCCAAGATGGTGGCGAATATGATAATAAAGTATCGCTTTTTTTGATAATTTTTACATTTTGGCTTTTCGTCTTTCAATGCCCTCTACTCCTCTAAAAGCCTTTTCCTTAAAGCCTTCCTCAAAGTCTTCTAAGGCCCAGATCTCTTCCTCAGGGTTTCCCCCAAGGGATTACACCATTCCTCTGATATACAGCCCATAGATCTCCCCCTTGAATATCACAAAAAACAATGCAGATCCTTTTTGCCAGTCAGGGAACCATGATACTAAACTGTCTTGAACATTCTTATCGAAAAAAAGTCCCGCCGGACATTGCACGCATTTCTCGCCGTTATAAACCTCGATTAGATTGAAATAGTCTTTAAATCCCCCAGGACATTCACCTAAGAAATTTCCCCCATAGATACGGATGAGAACCAAGGGAAGTCGAGCGGCCAGAGAAATTTGATTAAATAGAGTACGTTCATCGGCTTGCGTTGTCTCACCCTTCCTAATGTAACATGTCTGGACGTTGCTTCCTTGTGACAAACTCCGCTGCCAATTCGGTTGGTCAGACATTGAAGAGGTTTTTTCCGTAAAAGCTTCAGTACTTAAAAAACGGCGATTGGCATCACATTTTAACTTGGCTAATTGAGCAATTACTGACAGTGTATGATTTAGCGACAACGATTCATTCCCAGAAAGACCTCCCTCTGCCCAAATATGATAAACGACAATTTCCGATCTAGAACAACCAAAGACGCCACATATCTTATTTATCCAACTACGAACGTCTTCAGGCTCAGATTCGGCAACCAGTTCTTTTCGGCAAAGCATGTCGTATTTGGTACGGCCCGCATCCTGTTGTGCACGAAGAGCATCACCGCCTCCTCTTTCACTCAATAAAGAACGGTACAAGCTACCACTTGCATTAGTTATTACATTCCCCATGATCATTGCAACCATCATATTTATTTGTAAGATTTTCACATTCATTGCGCTTACCAATTTATACATTTTCCAATTATAGTCAACATATTTTTAATAGTTTTCGCGAAAATAATAAGAGGGGATAAAAAATTCACCAAAAAAGTTCATAAAAAAATCGGAGACTTGAAAATCTCCGATTCAACTTAAGGATTAATCAATAAATTTCTGCTATCCTCACTAGAATATTTTTAGTTAAAAAACGCTTATGGATCATTTCGGATTGCCCTAATCGTTTTATATTAATCTAACAGTTATCGGCGGGAACAGTAAGGCAAATAACTGTCCGGATTGGGGCAGCTGATTATTCCTGCGATTCCCTCACCACATTGCTTCAAGTATTTTTGGAATTCTCGTTTTTCTGCTAGTGACAACGCACCATTGTTCGCTCTTCTCAATGTATCTGCTATTTCCGGATGTGCTTTGATGTAATTGTAAATCCGCCAAGCACCGATCAAGCTAATTGAGCACAATATGGCTCCATCCGTCGCATTGGGACCAGCGAGATTCTTCGCATCGTCAATTATTATTCGAGCTTGGTTTTCCAGAGCTGCGCAATCACCCTCCCCAAAACAATCACGGAGTGGCAAACCACAGCCTTGATAACTTCCGGTCGAATACCTAACCGGATATTGTGTAGATAATCTCGAACAAACCGTAGCCGATCCATCGAACGATAACCCACATAATACCCCCATACCGATTATTTTTTTTATATCCATATTTTTTCTCTTTCGTTTATTATAATCCAAATACTTATTCACCATCGTGATGTGGTTGCTCATCGTGATGTGGTTGCCCACTTCCATATAAAGCAACACCTGAAGTTATGCCTACATATGCTACTGCTGCTGCCCCTATCCCTAGCACAGGGTGCCCCGCAAGCGCCACAGCGAGAAGGGCTCTTATTGCCGTTACTCCACCGGTCCACCAAGCCCACCCGGCGGCCACTCCAGGGACCACTATCCCACCGACAGCCAGGGCGAAAAGCGCTCTGGTGCCCAAAATCCTAAAAGCATCTGCAGCGCAAGCCCTGCGTAGGGCATTTACCATCGCGTTCCGTACTCCCCCTCTACTTCCTTCCATGAGACCGTATTCTTGCAAATGCATGTTTCTGTCTGCTTCTTCGCCTACTGCCGCTATTTCTTGTTGAGCAGTCTCTGGAGTTCCCCCATCCCGGATCACTTCCACTCCTCGATTAATCGCGACCGCTGCTCCTTGGGCGGCTACATTTGCTGCTGCTTGGACTCCACTATGTACTGCTTGGCTCAATGTTCCAACCATCTCTGGACTGACATTCGCTGCGGCAGTCAATTGTTGGTCTACTTCCGCTGCTATTCGTTCGCAATTCGCCACGACTTGTTGGACCACTGTGTCTACTTGTTGCCTGCCCTCATCTTTGGTTTCAAATACTTGCAATGGATCTACTGTTGTCACATATTGAACCACTACTTCTCGTTGTTGGGCCATTGCTTTTTGAGCCCGACAGAAAGCTGCATACTCTGCATTCATTCGATCTATACTTTCCCGCAAATCTTCATCAATATCCCTTTCCATTTGAGCGATTGCATCCGCAAGCCATATATCGTGTGCCTGCATATCGTCCGCACATATTTCAGACAACCAGTCGATTTCAATCTCACGTGCTATTGACAACAGCCTCTCTGTTTCATTTGGATCTCTGCCGTTTCCCACAGACTCCCTAAAAGCTTCCATATATTGAGCAGAAATCAATCCTACTGCGGCGCTGAAGTCTTGCATTGTTTCGAGCGCAAAACTAGCACGTAAATTTTGGAATTCTAAAACAATTCGATTTCGTTCCTCAGCCAATCTCGCCCTCTCTGCTTCCGACCATCTTTCTAGTTCAGCTTTTATTTCTTCTTCCTTTCTCTCGATATCCATAAGCAGTGCTTGCCACACACAACTCGCTGCCTCCTTTTCCGCATCCCGTTCCAGGCGCCGGCCTTCACACATCTCTAGAAATATGCTCAAAGATCTATTCACATCTGCTTCCATGCCCGCTATTTCTGCCTCTAGCTGGCCGAAATCACTATTTATGCTTGTTTTTATGCGGTCTGCTACATTGCTTTCCGAAAATTCCATTCGTTCTGCTCGGCTGGGGCCGCCCGCCCCTGTCCCTCTCCCTTCCGGAATGCCCTCCATCGATGGGGGGACTGCCAGCCCCCCTGCCGTGCACGCCTGCAACGCTAAATGCGCAGACCTGCGTGCCTGTTGTACCAATCCAAGAACATACTCATTCAAAGGGAATGTCGCAGGAGGTGCCTCAGGAACTACAAGAGGTGCCGCAGAAGATGCTAGAGGTGTTAGTACCTCAATCGCCTCCGGACGCGCAGCCCCCAGACGCACAGCCTCCAGACGCACAGCCTCCAGACGCTCAGCCTCCCGACGTTCAGCTTCCTGACGCTCAGCCTCCCGACGCTCAGCCTCACGCCGCTGTACCCGCTCCGCACGCCGCTGTGCCCGCTCCTCACGACGCTGTGCCTGCTCCTCACGACGTGTCGATGCCATGACATAAGTATTCTGAACCTCAACTATTTCGGTTACACCGAGTAACCCTAACAAAATCATTCTTCTTACGTTCATAATCTTTTCTTTCCTTTGAATTAAATTACTATTCGCTCTCCCCTCGGCAACGCCCCCAGTTCACCTGAGTTAACTGGTCAGCCAAATCATTCCTTATCGCATCGTATGTTTGAAGACAGTAGGCTCTGCCTTGAGGATCCACATAGCGTGCCGCGCTATTACGATTAAGTTTGTCCCGTACTACAGTATAACCTAGCTCCCCCATTGCTTTGAGCACTTCTGGATCCCTACATGAAGGGTAATACCCGGGTTCAACATTCATTCTTCTAGCTACATCACCAAAGCGCACGACTGGCGGTTGTTTCGGCCCCGGTCCAAATTCCGACATCAGTTTCGACACCCGTGCCGGTGGCGGCGTCGGCGTCGGCGTCGGTAACGGCGTCGGTAACGGCGTCGGCGTCGGTGGCGGTGTCGGCGTCGGCGTCCATGCTCGTGACGGCGTCGGTGACGGTGACGGCGTCGGTGGCGGTGGCGGTGGCACAAACTGTACCCCATCTCTCGCTGATGGATGCCAACTATTCACGGCGATTGCCCCAGCTACTATTGCTACACCGACCGCACTCGCTATCCCCAATATTGATTTCCAACTCCACCATCTTGAAGGGCTACCAACAGTGTCGCCTAGCGGACTCAAATCGCCGTCTGGCCGCCTATGGGCAGAGTTTTGCCTTCTCAATGCTTCATTCACCATTTCAGTTGTAACCCTAGTCCCCGACGCCTTACCGCCAGAGCCAGAGCCAGAGCCAGAGTCAGAGTCAGAGCTATGACTACAATTAAACACACTCCCGACTATCAGGATAGCCGCCATCTTATTTTTTATTAGTTTTTTATTCATATAAACCTCTGAAATTTTATTAATTATTTCCAATTATTCCCCCATTCGACTGATTCCTTGGGGCACACTATATAGATATCTTCTAGACATATCGCAAAAAGCCATATCGCTCCATTTTTCCAGAAAGTGCCCCCTTCCCTTAGTAGCCTTTGAATATCACAGGCAAAAACTTCTGTCGGTTTGCATTTATTAATGCCATTATACAACCGGAGTCTCTCGTGGAAGCTTTTAAACCATCCCGGTACACTATCGATAACAAAAACTGACAATCCAGAGATAAAAGCAACTTGATCAAATAGAAAATTATCATTAAATTGTTGCTCTTTCGTTTTTGGCAAGAAACATGCCACAACGCCATCCCTATCGGCCCCCCCCCAATCATATTGATGCTCTTGTGATCGCACGGCCGCTGAAAGATCTCTTTCTATAAAATCTTTGGGGGATAAATACACCCTTGCCCCCTTTTTCAATTGGATTAGTTTGAAGATTAAGGATAGTGTCTCATTTCGATTTAAACTCTCCCCTCCTTTAGCACCTCTTTTCCCGACAAAACGATAAACACCAATGTCCCGTCTTTCACACCCAAGAATAACACACAATTTACTTACCAAGCTGCTGATGCCACTTCCTTCACTTCCCGCAACTAGTTCTTTCATTTGAAGTCTATTGAACCTATCACCTGCATTTTGCTGGCTTTGGAGAATCGCTCCACAATCTCTTTTAAGTGTTTGAGTAGGTACTTCCCCCTTACTACTAACACTAGTCATTACATTTCCCATGACCATTGTGGCTATCACACCCATCTGTAAAGCTTCTGTGTTCATTGTGATGATAAAGTTATACATTTTTTTTCTATCGTCAATATATTTTTGGGAAATTTTATTAAAAAATAATTTTCGCTTAAAATCAATGGCAATTTTTACTGTAAATTCCTCAGTTTTGACCCAGAATTCCCATTGCTTATGCTTGACTCGTTGGCGATAGATCTATAATTTACCTTCCATGACATTCTTTTTGAAACCAAAATCTCCCGATATTCCCAGACGTAAGGATATTCCTAGGGATATTTGGATCAAATGCCCCCTATCCGGCGAAATGATCTACTCCAAAGAACTCATCAATAATTGGATGGTGGTGCCAAAAAGTAATTACCATTTCCCCCTATCCTCCCGGGAAAGAATTCGCCTCCTCGGTGATCCCAACTCCTTTTCCGAACAAGATGCCCATATAACCTCATCTCCCTTTCTCGGGTTCCAAGACAAAATCTCTTATAATGATAAATTAATCGCTGCCAAAAATAAAAGTGGCCTCTGCGATGCCGTTATTACCGGTACACTCGCCATTCGCGGCATAATAAGTTGCGTCGCAATCATGGATTTTAATTTCATGGGCGGTAGCATGGGATCCGTTGTGGGCGAAAAAATTACGCGCATCATCGAATATGGGATCAAAAAAAAATTGCCCGTAATCATCGTTTCCACTTCCGGCGGCGCCCGCATGTTTGAGGGCATCGTAAGTCTTATGCAAATGGCTAAAACCTCATTGGCTATCGCTAAATTAGCAGAAGCACGCCTCCCTTTTCTCTCCGTACTGACTAATCCCACCATGGCCGGTGTCATGGCTAGCTTCGCCTCCCTTGGAGACGTCATCGTTGCGGAACCGGGAGCACTCATCGGATTCGCAGGACCTCGCGTCATCGAAGAAACAACCCGCCAAAAACTTCCCAAAGGTTTTCAAACGGCAGAATTTCTCCTGAAACATGGACTAATCGACCAAATTGTATCGCGCCTCGAAATGAAAGATCGCCTCGCCTCACTCTTAAAAGCTATGTCCCATTCAAAGTAGCTTGCATTTATACCCCATTGGATCCCGTAGCTTGGCTCCTATGAAATGATACCGCTTACCAGGAAATCGTTTTCCTTTTCCGTTACTCCAAATACGTTTTAGATATCCAGTTTTTGCCCAATTGTTTGTTTGGGGTGAAAATCCGGCCTCTGAAATTTTTTGCCACATTAGTCTTGATCGGCCTATTTTTTTTATACATATAGAGCAAAATGTTTTGCTATATTTGAGGGAGATCAGTAGAATATGAAAGTGACGAAGTTAGTAGCTATTTTTTTGTGGATCATTATTGGATTTGAAATAATGTTATTTGTTAAGTCCCATAATTCGCCCGTATCTCTACCAAAAATAAAACTGGGCATCGATGTATTGGAAGAACAGGGGTTCGACATACTGCAAAATAAAAACATTGGCATTCTAACGAATCAGGCAGGAGTCGATTCAAAGGGTGAGTTGACATGGTCCATCTTAAAAAATACGCCCGGTATTCATTTGAAAGCTATCTTTGCCCCCGTACACGGTTTGGAAGGCAAATTCATGTCGCTGGAAACATTTTACAATGACGAAATCGATGACATTCCCGTATATTCTGTTTTTGCATCCAATTCCCGTCCGAAGGATGAATGGCTGAAGGGACTGGATACTGTAGTGGTGGATTTGCAAGGGGTAGGAATTCGCTACTACAACTATTGGGCATTCATGGTTTACATGATGGCGGCCTGCTTTGAAAATGGGATTGAAGTTATCGTTTTAGATCGCCCCAATCCACTGGGAGGACATTACATAGGTGGACCCATTATGGATCCGAAAAATACGTCCGTTTGGGGACCCATTGCGGGGTTACCGCTTTTTCACGGATTGACGATCGGTGAACTGGCCAATTATTGTAAAAATTTACCCGGGGGAATCGTTGCCCATAAACTTACGGAAACGGGGGTGCCCTATTTGGGACTGGAGATATCTCCCAAAACACTTGCGGAAGGGAAATTAACCGTCATTTCCATGAGAGACTGGAAGCGCAACATGCTTTGGCAGGATACGGGATTGGAGTGGGTTGGAACTTCACCCTATATCGCCAATCTACAGTCCGTTTACGAATATGCCTTTACGGCATTATCTTCTTTTGTATCCATGAGTTATTACGAAACATGTTCTTTTTTAAAGTTCGAATCTTCCTGGGAAACAAGGCGACCGTGGTCAGTATTTTCTTCCCGCTATGTCACAGCAACGGCAATTATACGCTATTTTGAAAATAAAATCCCCAAAAAGCAGAAGCTAGGATTTTCTTTATCGGTTACAGGAAAGCATCGCAATTTCGTTGAAATTGCCGTAAAAGATATTCGGAGAGTTACTCCCGGACTTTTCGGTTTAGAGATGTTAGCCCTTTCTCAAAAATATGCACGTTTCTATAGCGATAATCAGGAAAGTATTCAACTGGTTGCTAGTCACATGGGTGATGAAGAATTGTTAAATAAACTAAAGAAATCAGAACGCATTAGTGTGGGTTATTTTAAAGATAAATGGAAAAATCAAGCCTTGCAATTTGTCGAAAAAGTCAGACCCTATCTTTTGTATGAATAATTCTTGCTATTTCATGAGGTTATTGTTTTTTTTGGTATTGGTATTTCTAGGGGGATGCTGTAGAGGAAATCATCTGGAGCTGGGTATTGATATCGCTCAGAGGCAAAAGTTTTCGATTTTAAAAAAGAAGAAGGTGGCGCTTCTGACTCATTCTGCCGCAATGGACAGCAAGGGGAAATTGACGCTTGATATTCTTGCGGAAAGTAATGTTTTTCAGTTAAAGGCCGTTTTATTACCGGAACACGATGGCGGCTTCGATGACAAAAAATTGGAAGAACTTAAAAAGAAAAAGATCGATATCCATTGTACCCATACGTCGACGAGCCGTTCACCACAAATAGAATGGCTAAAAGACATCGATATAGTCGTTGCGGACGTACAGGATATTGGAATGCGTTATTACACTTATATTGCCAGTGTACTTTATGCTATGGCTAAGACTTTTAACGCGGGAAAGGAATTTATAATTTTTGACCGGACTAATCCGTTAGGTGACTCCATAGGCGGTCCGATTGTGAATGAAAAATATGTTTCTTTTTTAGCGCCAGTTTCTGGAAGTCCTTTACGTCACGGTATGACGGTTGGGGAAATGGCGAATTACATTAAAAATCGCGGAGAAAATTTTGAAGTCAAATGCGATTGTGGAATGAAAAAATGTGATCATGGTATTTTTTGCGACAAGGCAACATTAAAAAAGGGGAAATTAACAATTGTCAAAGTAAAGGGTTGGAATCGTAAAAAAGACCTCACGGAAACGGGATCTTACAAGGAGGATTCAAAAATCTATTTTTCCCCATGGATCAAAAATGTTGCTTCTATTTTTGATTATGCAACGCTTTCCTTTTCGGTACTTTTGGCGAGTAGTTCCATTGATTTTATCGATACGCATAAAAATCCTAAATTTCCCGAAAGAAATTTCAAAACATTCGCATCGCCCCACATGAAATCTTCGGAAATTTTAGATCATTTAAAAAAGCGATATCCGGAAAGCCTTGCGGGTTACACGCTTGTTCCCACGAAAATCGAGAGAAAAGTGGCGGGAAAAGTGAAAACACTGGATGGGTTAGATCTAACGATTAAAAATTTCTCACAGACGAAACCGGATTTCTTGAATCTTGCGCTCTATTCGCTGGCGCAGGAATGGGTGCCAAAATGTGACTGGGAAGCGTTTGAAAAGACCATCGCTACGGGAAATTCCACGCAAGCGACGGCGGTAGCGCCTCCACAACCTAACACAGTGACTCCCATTTCGACGCGTGATTTGAAAAAATTGACATCGGACCAGCAAAAAGGTTTGCGGAAGGCGAAATGGGATCGGATTACCAAATCGCAGCGGAAGCTGCTGCAAAAGCACATCGGTGACGATGAGTTTCTCAATAAATTATTTGATGGCGAATCAATCGATGTGGTATATTTTCGCAACAAGTGGGATCGCGAAGCGACTAGTTTTTACAACAAAACTAAGAAATATTACTTCTATTAGTCTCTCAAATTCCTGCAAAAAATGCTTGTCAAAGAAACGCTTAAAATGATGCTAGGAGACATTAGCCTGACTAGCTCAATCGGTAGAGCAGTTGACTCTTAATCAATTGGTTCGGGGTTCGAGTCCCCGGTCAGGTACCACCTGCTACGGGTATTGTAGTATGACGTAATTGAACTTTCGATTTTTTACGGTATTCCATTTCTATGGGTAAAAATATTTCCTAAAAAGCGTTTGACAAATCGAGCAATAGTTTTAAGGCTAGGAAGTGTGGGGAGGGGCGAGGATCGCGTCAGCGTACAGACCTTTTATTATCGCTAAGTTATTACAAAATAATAGTTAAATATTAATATCCCTTGTTTAGGAATTTATTGCTGCTTCCCGCCTTTGGATTTCATTTTGAATGATCTTTTGAATTTCTTCATCATGGACTTTCATTCTTCGCAGATCTTCGAGGGAGAGTTGTGTCAAAAGAGCATCCAAAGAAAAACTTTCGATTTGCGCAATTCCCTCCCCCTGTTGCCGCACCCAATCGATGGCCATTAAATTCGACATCAAATCGACCGCATTACGTTCTTCCCGAGTAGGCGACATACTCAACGTTCCCAATTGTCCATGGCCGACGACCATTATATTCCCTGTATCGTTCAATTTTTTGCTTTCATCATTTCGAAGTGCATCCATATGGAATATTGATTTTATGGCTCCCAATAGCCGAAGGAAAATCCCTGTAATCAAACTTTCTCTATGGGAAAATTCACTACTATCCCTTGCAAAGGATTTGCCTCCTTCATCGAAAATGCAGGTCAACGTACTCGCCTGCGTCTTTTGGTGTTGGACGCGTTCCTCCTCTGTGGATGAGTTGCTCAGTGGTTTAATAAAAGTCTCATTGGGCGAATTGGAACCGAGTCCACCATCCATGAATGTATGGGGAGTTTGAACCCGGGCACCTCCGGGTTGATATTGTGTTAAATTCATTTCAACGGCCTTAAAGGCTCCCGGTAAAGCCATCGAAATACGCGTTGCGTAAGCAATGGGCAAATCGGGTGTATTTTGCGCATCGAAATAGATTTCTTTTCCATCCGTTGCATCCCAGCCGGTTAGTATAATCTCTTTAAAATTATTTTCAATACCTTCGCCACGGATTTTCCCTAAAAGTTCCAAATCTTTAAAGGTTAATAGGGAACTCTCTTCGCGGGGAAAAGTAACTTCTGCCGTTAAATTTCTGAGGCGACTCAATTCATGAGGTGCAAAAACATTGTTTGTTTGGGCTAGAAAATTCTGTACTGCCGGTTGTTGCAAAAATTCCCTGGCATTTTTAGCGGTTACGGTATCGATTGCCTGGATGACGCCGGCGGCATTACCCATCAACCCGAGGCCCGAAAACATACCTTCGAGGGCAGGATAATTTTTCACAGCCTCCTTACTTTTTGCTTTACCTATACCGGCTTGGATCTCGTCACAAAAATTACCGAGTGCTTCAGGAGGGGTACCAAAGCCTACGGCGACAGCGGCAATGGCACCCGCAGAACTGCCGGAAACGACCTTCAACTGATTTAATTTACCTGCTTTTGTGAGTGCTTCGAGCGCTCCCGCATAGCCGAATCCTTTACCACCTCCTCCGCGCAGACAAAGATTTTCAATGACCACTTCCCTTTGTAGCACAAATTTATCTCCCACTCGAGCAATCATTGGTGGCGCCTCTTGATGGGGGGGTCTAGGATTAAATTTATTTTCAAGGGCAAGGACGAGATCATCGACCAAAACATCTAGGGAGATAATTTGCATACGCGCATCGTAATTCCTATCATTCTGCATTACTTTTGCCGCTTCAAGCAAATGGCTTGAAAAATTATGAATTTCTTCCTGTAATTTTTCTAACTGTTCCGGAAGAATATGTTGCTGTAAGGTTTCAATTTTTTTTAGGAAATTATTCTGACACATTTCGGGAAGATTTTTCAATACATCCTTAGGAATTTTATTGCCCAGACGTGCTCCTTGAACGATTTTTGTCCAGGATATATCCGTTGATTCCGTTCTGGATTTTGCATTATTTTCCGGTTGTTCGATCGAATTCGCATTTACAAATTTTTGCAAATCCTTTTCGGCATCTCGAATGGTTGCGTCAAATTGTTGTTCAATTTCCTGAGAAAACTGATGGTCAGCTTTTTGGCCGAGCGTATGAATTTGATTCAGCCAATCTTTAGCTTTTTTATCAAATTCTTCCAGCGCAGAGGGATACATTTGAGTCAAATCGATTTTAGCAATAACATGGGCACATTCCTTTAATTTTTGTTTTACGAATTCGTTCTGAGTTGTGGCATAAACCTGTGAAAAATGCTCAAAAATTTTCGATCCGGAAGCTTGAAAAATTTTTTCAGCTCCCATAAGTTGGTGCATTGAATCAATTCCTTTATCTCCTGTGATTTGCATGAGCTGAATATAATTTGGTAAATAAATTTTGCAATATTATTTCGAAGGGCAGAGCCTTCTAGGACTAAGGGCTGCGTGTCCTTAGAATCCACGCCAGGAGGCACCGCCTTCTGGACCTGGGTTTGCGGATTGATCCAGTGGCTTTGCCACTGGATCAATCCGCAGGGGCCAGAGGCCCGCCCCGCGGCTTCGCCGCGGGGCTGCTAATTTAAGAAAAGAAAAATTAGGTGACGCGCAAACCCTGCGCAATTTGCGCAGGATTTGCGCGTCATTAAAGGAAAAAATAAGTCAAAGAGTCTATTCTTGACCCTTACGGCCGATCCCGGCGCGGAACGCGCCGGGATCGGCCGCCGAAGGGGGCCAAGGAGTCCATGACTCCTTGCGGGGGGTCCAGGGGGGCTCCGCCCCCCTGGGCAGAATTTTGTGTTTTACTTCAAGGGTAAGTAATTTTTGTTTTAGGTCCAAACCACCTCCGTAGCCGACGAGATTTCCCGAAGTTCCGATGACGCGATGGCAGGGAACGATGATGGGAATGGGATTATTATGGTTCGCCATACCAACGGCACGGGCACCTTTGGGAATGCCAATTTGCTGGGCAATTTCCTTATAAGAGTGGGTCACACCATAGGGAATTTTAATCAACTGTTCCCAAATGCTTTTCTGAAAATTTGTCCCCCTCAATAGGATTTGAACATCAAAAACTTTTCGTTCACCGCACAGGTATTCCTGGATTTGGTGAAAAACATTTTTTATTTCCTTTGTTTCACATTCGACAAATTGATCGCTTTCCAGTGAATTTAGACGATCTTCATAAAAAATATTTGTTAAAAATTTTTCTTCCACTGCAATTGCAATTCGCCCCATTTCGGTTTCATAAAAATAAATATTTTGCATTGTACATCTTCGAAAAAACGATTTATTATCTTATGCAATCGGAGATTAAAAGGCAACTGTATGAACTTATCGATCGGGATTACCAGAAATTTTCACAAAAATTAAATCCCGACGGAAAAAATATCCTGGGCATTCGATTGCCAAATTTGCGCAAAATAGCTAAGCAAATTGCGAAATCCGATTGGGAAAATTACCTCCGTACGGCCACAGATGATTCCTTCGAAGAAATTTTGCTCCAGGGTCTCGTTATCGGTTATATTCGCATTCCCATTGAAGGATATTTGCAATTAATTAAAGATTTCATTCCAAAAATCGACAACTGGGCAACCTGTGATACCTTTTGCGGAACGATAAAAATTAGCTCCAAGAATAGCGACATTGTTTGGAATTTTTTACAACAATTTTTCCGAGATGATCGGCCATTTTTCCTGCGTTTTGCCTTGGTCATGCTCTTTAAGTTTATTGATAAAGAACATATTGCTAGTATTTTTACGATTATTTCTAAAATTCACTCCGATAATCGCTACGTCAAACTTGCCATTGCCTGGTTAACCGGGGAGTGTTGTGTCTATTTTTCCGAACAAACAATTAATTTTTTAGAATCTAAAGTGCTTGATCCCTATGTCCAAAATATCGCCATTCGAAAAATTACAGAATCTTTTCGCATTCCCTTTAATGTTAAAATATGGATAAAACAATGCAAACCTGCCGGAGGGCTCCGACTGCCCAGGGGGGCTCCGCCCCCCTGGCTCGGCCGCTAGGGTCAAGTTAGCCCCCGCGGCTTCGCCGCGGGGGCTGCTTTTTTTATTTTAATAAAAGTGTTTTTTAAAATCACCGGCCCCGCCCTCTCGTCGCTTCGCGACGAGAGGGCGGGGCTCTTGGCCCCTGCGGATTAGTCCAGTGGCGATGCCACTGGACCAATCCGCAAATCCAGGTCCAGGAAGGCGGTACTTCCTGGCGGGGATTCTAAGGGCGCGCAGCCCTTAGATAGTTGTGTCGCCCTTAGATTACAAGCAAAAATAAAACTTCTAAAATCTAATAAATGTATTTATTGTAACATGTCCTATGCCATTTTTTTCTGAAAATACTACAGATCGGCCAATTGGCCATCCTCTCGTGGATTGGTTTATAAAAAATCGACGCATTTTGCCCTGGAGAACGAATCCATCAATTTACAACCGCCTCGTTTCCGAATTCATGTTACAGCAGACGCAGGTCGCTACGGTTGTCCCATACTTCAAACGCTGGGTTGAGCAATTTCCATCCATTGAGGCACTCGCCGTGGCTAGTGAGGAACAAGTTTTAAGGGCATGGGAAGGGCTCGGCTACTACTCTCGCGTAAGAAATTTACATAAAACTGCAAAAAAAATTGTCGCTCAGCAAACAAATTCGATCAATTCAAAACATTTCATTTTTCCTAAAACCCCTAAAGAATGGAAACAGTTGCCGGGTATTGGCGATTATACGGCCCACGCACTCGCTTCGATCGCCCAAAATCAATGTATTGCGGCGATTGATGGCAATGTGATCCGCGTCCTTTGTCGCATTCACGCCATTCAACGACCCTTTGAAAGTAAAAATCAGGCCGCAAGGTATGTCAAAAATATCGCCCATTTCCACATTCCTCTCGATGAAAGTGCCAACTATAATGAAGCGATCATGGAACTTGGCGCTTTGATTTGTAAACCACAAAAACCATCCTGCAACCACTGCCCCATCGGTTCACATTGCCGCAGTTTTCAGGAAAAACTCGACTGTTCTCAAATTCCGAAATTTAAAAAAAATACTTATATTAAGAAAATTATTCGACGTATTTTTATTCGCAATAAACAATCTATAATTCTAAAAAAAACACACACCAATCGTTTGCATAATATTTTTGAACTTCCCCTGTGTGAGGATATTAGCGGAAAGATACCCAACCAAGAAATTAGTGAAAAAATACTCTACCGAGAAATTGCTAAAATTAACCGTTCCATCGCCCATGAACGCATTACAGAAATCATCCTTGAACCTAAACATTTGCCAAAAGGTTTCGAAAGCTTACCGAAAGATAACCCGGAATTAATGCTTTTGCCCATCTATGAGCTCCCAAATATTACCCTTTCCGGTCCCCATCGCAAATGGCTAGATAAACAATTGTTTGCATGCCCGTAGTCTTTTTATCTTTTCTTTCTATTATCCCTAAGGCAAAATATCTCCGCTATCTAAGAATCCCTTATCCCAAAAAGCAAAAACATTTGGATACCATGGCACCCCCACGGGGAATCGAACCCCGGTTTCCGGAATGAGAATCCGACGTCCTAACCGCTAGACGATAAGGGCAACCCTCTTAGCTTTTGAATTCTGACCCAATTTGTCAATAAATAAACTCTCAAAACGCAGAATAATTTATCTTTTTCTACGACCAACGGCAAGATCCACAAATCTTACTCCAAAAACTAACAATCAAAAAACTATTGTCTTTTCCATTGATATAAATCCGTAATAATTTATTACAATCAAGTAAATCCTTTTCCGAATTCACCATCAAATACAAAAATAATGGCGTCCCGTATGGGATTCGAACCCATGTTGCAGGAATGAAAATCCTGTGTCCTGGACCAGACTAGACGAACGGGACCAACAATACATCGGCTATAATTAATCACTCTGCGATTAACTAACCTCTACGAAACCTGAGATTTCCATATAATATTGCAAGAATTTTTTTATGAATAGAATCTCATTCCATAGAAAATGACAACGAATCCCAAAAGGAAAATAACAACTTTTAGCAGATTTTAGAACAACAAATTCGTGAAAATGGGATCACCATCGACAGGCCAAAAGGAAAGCCCCATCCCCGCTTTCCTGATCTTATCTACCCCATTGATTACGGCTACATTCCCCATACTAAATCAATGGACGGCGAAGGTCGACATATTGTTCGGTACGGCGAAAAAACAAGAAATCGAAGGATTATGTTGTGGGGCTCCGCCCCAAACCCAGCAAGGAGTCAGAGACTCCTTGGCCTCCTTCGGCGGCCGAGCCCGGCGCGTTCCGCGCCGGGCTCGGCCGCAAGAGTTAAGAATAAACTCTTTAATTTTTTTCTTTTAGTTGCATAAATCCTGTGCAACCTTGCACAGGATTTGCGCATCACTTAATTTTTCTTTTCTTAAATTAGCAGCCCCGCGGCGAAGCCGCTGGATCAATCCGCAAAACCAGGTCCGGGAGGCGGTGTCTCCTGGCGGGGATTCTAAGGGCGCGCAGCCCTTAGGACCTAGCGGTATACATTTGTAAAAGAATACTTTCGATGACATGTAAAAAGCTGCCGTTAACGGCCAATAGGAATGACGATTGAGAGATGATTTTTATCATATGTTGCATAGCATGGGGTGGAATTTTTGAGTGAAAAATATTCCAAATTTTTTCTTTTATCGCTTCTAGGAGAACGCGCTGGATATCTTTCATGGAGGCATTTTTAACTTTGTCGTCATCGGCGGCCAATTTTTCAATATTTTGGGACAGTATTTCAAGTAGGGTGAAGATTTCCAGCACATTGATGGTATTCTGGTCGGGGAGTTTTTGCAAAAAAATTTCCAATCGATCGAGCCATTCCGTAAGTGTCTGGGGTAGTATTTCGATGGGATTTTTGGGCAAATGGTGTAATACGCAGCGGCTAATGATTGTTGGTAAGAGAACATTTTTCGAATGGGTCGTCAAAAATAAACTTGTATCAGCGGGAGGTTCTTCGAGGGTTTTGAGTAGGGCATTGGCGGCATTTTTATTGAGTCGGTGTGCTTCTGAAATGACGAAAACTTTTTGGTCTCCCGCATTGGGCGTTTTTTGAACGCGGTCGATAAGTTCCCGAATGGCTTCAATTTTTATGACATTTATCTTTCCCGTTGGCGAGAGTGTAAAAAAGTCAGGATGATTTTCTATGTGATCCGTTTTTAAAATGGCTTTAGCGCAACTCGTCACGTAAAGCGAGGCATCGGCTGTATTTTCAGTTTCGACGATGATGGCGTGGGGTAAGCGATTTTCGGCAACTGCGTTAATCGTTTGCTGAGTATAAGAAGGGAGGTCCATGGCCGTTTAAAGAGCAAAGCACTTTTGGACGCGGGTGCAAATTTTTTCCGCGATCGTTTCCGGGGGGAGAGTGGCATCGATTATGAGAAATCGCGTCGGCTCTTCTTCGGCTAATTGTAAATATTTCTCACGAACGCGCCTAAAAAATTCCGTCGATTCCCCTTCGATGCGATCTTTTTTCCTTCCCTGTAGACGTTGCAGAGCAAGATCGACATCAATGTCGAGTAAAATGGTTAAATCTGGAACGCATATTCCAGCGGTAAAGCGATTGAGTTGCTGAACAATTGTTTCGGAAAGTTGCCGTGCAGCTCCCTGGTAAGCCGAGGAAGAATCGAAAAACCGGTCACAAATTACCCAGGTGTCATTGTGAATTGTCGGTAAAATGAGTTCCCGAACAAGTTGGGCACGACTTGCTTCAAAGAGTAAAAGTTCTGTCTCAGCACACATATTGTGGGCATTCGGATCGTGTTGTAAAAGATGGCGAATTTGTTCGCCGATGTAGGTATTACCCGGTTCACGAATCGTCAGCGAATCGACATTTTTTGATGAAAGAAATGCTTGCAAATATTGAATCTGTGTCGACTTCCCTGTCCCCTCAATTCCCTCAAAGGATATAATTTTTCCCGGCATAAACTTAGGGAATAGCGATACACCAAACGGGGACAAGCGAATTTAATGGAAATAAAAAGTTCGTTTTCACCGTTGACTATTTCTCCCTTTTCATTTGATCCATATTTGTGGTTAACGTAAGTGTTTCTTTTCCTAATGGGAGTAAAACTATGGTCCTTTTTTTGCAGATAGATTATGCTCAAAATCGAAACATTCTCCGTTGCCTTTCCCCACAAAGTTTGTTTTGAAAAATTTTCCACAACGGTCGCTACGGGCGAACGAATTGCCATCATCGGTAAAAATGGTAGCGGGAAGTCGACATTGCTAAAGATAATCGCGGAGACGAACAGGGACGTCTGTTATATCCCCCAAATCATTGAGAATTTCGATAGGCTTAGCGGTGGCGAACGATTTAACCGGGCTTTATCTCAGGCATTGTCTACACATCCCGATGCCCTCCTTCTCGATGAACCAACCAATCATTTGGATGCGGCCAATCGAAAAAGCTTATTGCGCATGCTGGAGGATTTTTCCGGAACGCTCATGATCGCTACCCATGATCGGGAAATTTTGAGAAAAATTGTGGATAAAATTTGGCACATCGATGGCGTGAAAATTCATGTTTTCTTCGGTAAATATGACGACTATATGGCCGAGATACAAAATAAAAGAGAAGCCATTGTTCGCCAAGTGGAAATCCTCAATGCCCAGAAAAAATCGATGCACGAAAAACTCATGAAGGAACAGGAACGCATCGCTAAAAGTAAGGCGAGCGGCAAGAAAAAGGTGGCTAATCGGCACTGGCTCAAAGCCGTCGGCCATTTGAAGGCGAACCAGGCGGAAAAATCCCAGGGCAGTAAACTCAAATCCATCGACGCTAAAAAACAGCAACTGCTCGAACAACTGGAAGATTTAAAATTACCCGAAATTATCGTTCCCAAATTTTCCATTTCCGCCCAGGATATTGGCCGTAAAATGCTCGTTTCGATCCGCAAAGCAGACGTTGCCTACGGCGATAAAACCATTCTAAAAAATATCAATCTGTCGGTTATGTCCGGTGAAAGAGTCGCCATTACTGGCAAAAACGGTAGCGGCAAAACAACCCTCGTCAAAGCCATTCTTAATCATCCCGATACCGCTAAAACCGGCGATTGGGATGTCATTCCGCCAGAACAAATCGGCTACTTGGATCAATTCTACACGACCCTCGATCCCCAAAAAACAGCCCTCCAAATCATTCCCGATCGGAAATTGCTCAATAATTTCCTCTTCAGAAAAAATGAAGAAGTCAATAATAAGGTCCAAAATATGTCCGGTGGTGAAAAAGCTAGACTTTCCCTCGCTCTTATCGCTGCCCATACACCAAAACTCCTGATCCTAGATGAAATAACCAATAATCTCGACCGGGAAACCCGGGAACACGTGGCGCAGGTTCTCAAAGAATACCCCGGCGCCATGCTTCTCATCGCCCATGACCAGGAATTTTTAGACGCTATCGCCGTGGATAAATGTTTCGAGCTCTAGGGGCTGCCGCTCTGAGGACTCTTAAATTGATGAAAATTTCCGCAACATAATTCTTGCAATATTATATGGAAATCTCAGGTTTCGGAGCGGTTGGTTAACCGCATTGGGTTATGGCCGATCTATTGCCGGTCCCGTTCGTCTAGTCTGGTCCAGGACACAGGATTTTCATTCCTGCAACATGGGTTCGAATCCCATACGGGACGCCATTATTCCCCTATTCGACGGTGGATTCCGGAAGGGTTTGCTTAATTGCAGTGGATTTTTGCAAATTTACATAAACGGAAAAGTTAACAGTTTTTTGGTTGTTAATTTTTGTGATAAGATTTATGGAACCTGCTGTTGGTTTGGGTGAAAGATGGAATATTCTGCGTTTTGATGGTTTATCTATTGACAAATTGGGTCGGAACTCAAGGGTTGAGGGGTTGCCCTTATCGTCTAGCGGTTAGGACGTCGGATTCTCATTCCGGAAACCGGGGTTCGATTCCCCGTGGGGGTGCCATGGTATCTGAATATTTTTGCTTTTGGGGATAAGAGGTTCTTAGATAGCGGAGATATTTTGCCTTAGGGATAATAGAAAGAAAAGATAAAAAGGCTATGGGCGTGCAAACAATTGCCCCTCTAACCATTTGCGATGGGGGCCGGAAATGGTAATATTTTGGAGTTCAGGGATGGGTAAAAGCATTAATTCTGGGGTGCCTTTCAGTAGATTTTTGAAATCTTTCGGGAAATGTTTGGGTTCAAGGATGATTTCTGTAATGCGTTCGCGGGCAATGGAGCGGTTAATTTTAGCGATTTCTCGGTAGAGTATTTTCTTACCAATTTCTTGGTTTGGCATTTTATCGCTAATATCCTCAAACGGCGGAAGTTCAAAAATATTATGGAGGCGATTGGTGTGTGTTTTTTTTAGAATTATAAATTGTTCATTGCGAATAAAAATACGTCGAATAACCCTCCTAATATAG
>JAITJQ010000002.1 GCA_031278845.1 Puniceicoccales bacterium | reverse complement strand
GGAGTCTCTGACTCCTTGCGGGGTGTGGGGCGGAGCCCCACAACAACCTCCGTGCGGGGGGTCCAGGGGGGCGGAGCCCCCCTGGACAGCTGAAGTCCCAATTCAGATGCAAATAAGATTTCTCGTTCGAGAAAGATTCTATATTTTTCTAAAACTTTTTGACGAGCCAGGTTGACAAGCCGTTTAATGTCATTGGCCGTCGCTTGACCGGTTGCATTGATGATAAAATTAGCATGTTTTTCAGAAATCTTAGCTCCACCGATCGGGATACCTTTCAATCCAGCTTGGTCGATTAGCATCCCTGCAAACGAATTTTGTGGATTTTTAAAAATACTGCCGGCGTTAGGTTGTTTAGGTTGTTTTTCCTGGCGCCATAGCATTTTTTTGTGAATTTTTCCCAAAAGAATTTCCGGTGCTTCCCTTTCCTTGAATTGAAATTTCGCACTCAGAATAACACCTTCATAAAAACCTCTTCGATAGGTAAAAGGAATCTGCGATTGATCCACAACCTGACGATTTCCAGAAAAATTTACCACATCGATGGACACGAGTTTATCCGAAATCGTTTGCTGAGCTGTTCCCGCATTCATATGCAGTGCGCCTCCGATCGTTCCTGGAATTCCTGCCAGTTCTTCGCAGCCCTGAAGGCCGAGTCTCGCGATTTGCTTACAAAAAATCGGCAAAGAAAAGCCCGCGGAAACTTCCACTAATCCTGCATTTTGTGTAAAAATCGAGGGCATTTTTTTTAGCGAAATCAAAACACTACATAGGTCATCGACCAAAAGATTCGACCCGCGACCAATGATAAAAAAAGGGATCTTCGTCCCCGTAAGTTCCTGCAAAATAATGGCAAGTGTTTCAGCACTTTCCGGTTCGATTATCAGCGGAACCGTACCGTCAATATGAAGCGTATTGTACTTTTTGGCGGAAATATTTTCGGAAAATGGAATTTCATGTGTTGCTAAAAAATTTTTTAATAATTGAATTTGTTGTTTAAAAACCCATATCTGCGCCTGGAAAAAAATATCTCCAGCACCTATGAATACAATTTTATTGGGCAGCGTGTTATCGCTATTGTTTTTAATGAAAAAATCATTCAGCGATGTAATAAAATTAGGCCTATCATTTTCAGAAAAATGATTCAAAATCATTTCCGTCGTACCGTCGGCCAAAAATTTCTCGCCGGCAGAATATACAGGCAAAAAAGTACAACGCTTTCCGGAAAAAACTTTCGCAAAATCTTGGACATATTGCTGTGTACGCGTATAGCGGTGCGGTTGAAAGACGAAGGCAATTTTCTGCTTCTCTCCTTCGAAGTGCCTAATGCATTGGGCAATTTCCGTTGGGTGGTGAGCATAATCCGCCCAGATTTCCACAGGCTGTTCCAAATATAGCGTACCCAAAAATTGGTTGCGGCGAAATAGTGGCGAAAATTCGGAGGGTATACAAATTTTATGCCCATTATCTTTCAACTTTTCAAGAACACTTTGCAATATAGATAAATTTTTCTCAAAAGCTGGTGCATATGGAGTGACTTTCGCCCGTACAACGTCTGCCGTAATGTTTTGTTTTTCTATGATATTTTCCAATCGCCTATCTCCTTCGGGGATAACGATAGCATGGCGCGTATTTTTAAAAAATTTTCCAAATGCTAAATCCAAATTTTCGGAATGGCCGTATTGGACCAGATGGTCATCTTCCAAATTGAGTACCACCGCAATATGGGAAGAAAAGCGTTCGATTGTGTGGTCGCTTTCATCCACCTCACAAATGAGAAATTTATTTTCTAGTATATACTTTGCTGGTAACTTTTTTTCGTCCCGGAAAAATCCCCCTAAAATATAGTCACAGTCGGGTAGGCAGTCGATGAGCATACCCGTTACCGTCGTTTTACCATAGGAACCAGCTATGGCAATCATCTGCTTTTTGAGACAAAGTTGTGCTAAAAACTCACCGCGAAGATATGTCCTAATTCCCCGTTTTTTTGCTTCCATCAGCCATGGATGATCGCTTCGAATCGCACCGGAATAAATAACACTGTCAATACTTTCCGGAAAAGATTCGCAAATAATAATTTCTTGCCGCTCGAAAAAATGCTCCAAAAAAGTCGGTAGAGCATCGTCATAACCATAAATAATATGGTTTTGTTGATGCAAATAAAGCGCAATAGGAGCCATGCCCATCCCTCCAATCCCTATCAATAAAAATTGCTCGTTCATTCTCGTCGATTCTTCCATCACCCATAGAGAAGGATTTTTTTTTGAAAATGGCGAGACTAATTAATTGTATCTAAGGGCTGCGTGCCCTTAGAATCCCCGCCAGGAGGCATCGCTTCCTGGACCTGGTTTGGCGGTTTGATCCAGGAGCATTGCTCCTGGATCAAACCGCAGGGGCTAAGAGGCCAGCCCCGCGGCTTCGCCGCGGGGCTGCTAATGTTTGCGCGGCACTAAAAGAAAAAAACAAGTCAAAGAGTCTATTCTTGACCTTGCGGCCGAGCCCGGCGCATTCTGCGCCGGGCTCGGCCGCCCAAGGAGGTCAAGGAGTCACTGACTCCTTGCGGGGTCTGGGGCGGAACCCCACAGCAACGCCTCCTTGCGGGGTCTGGGGCAGAGCCTCACAGCAGTCTCCTTGCGGGGCGCGGGCAGAACCCCAGAAACGGAGCAATGTTTATAAAAGTTCTAATTTATCTATTTATTTTTCCGAAAATCCGCTAAGAATGGGAAGCAAATGGATAAAACTAATATTGCTTTTTGTTTTGATGAAAATCTATGGATGCAGGTAAGTGTAGCAATAACATCGCTTCTTTACCATTCAAAGGGAAAATGTAGCTACCACATTTATTGTATTATTCCAATGGCAATCAATCAATTCATGAGAGAAGAAATTGAAAATATTGCAAAGGAGCGAGATTCTGATTCAACCCTAATTTTTTTAGAAGCGAACCATGATTTTGACTAATCTTATTTCGATCAATTCACCGTTGGAATGTATTACCGGCTAATGCTTCCCAAACTTTTACCGCATTTGGACAAAATTATTTATTCGGATGTGGATGTCGTCTTTTGTGAAGACCTGCCGGAAGTCGATCATATTGACATCGGTAACCACTGGATTGCCGGCGTAAAGGGTACTTTCAATTTAAATGGATCTAAAAGACTAAAAAAAATGAGGCATAGATTATTAAATGACCAGCGATATCTCTGTTCTGGTTTTTTAATTATGAATTTAAAAGCGTTGCGCGAACAAAATGTATATCGTACCTGAATAGAATTGTCCAAGAACACGTCTTTCAATTCCCCGGATCAGGATATTTTAAATTATACATGTCGCGGAAAAAAACTTCCCATTCCTTTGAAATACTCCTTTATCCCCATGGGAAAGGAAAGTTATAATCGATGTCTCAGGGAAAATATTTTTTCTCAACGGGAATATGCGGAAGTCATCAACAAACCAATGCTTATACATTTCGCGGGATGTAAACCTTGGAAGAATAGTGTATCATTGTGGGAGATATGGTGGCGACATGCCCAAATGACGCCATTTTTCGATATTTTTTGGCTCAATCAAACTGCTCCCTACGCAAGATTTAAGAAAAAATTTTACCTATTTGTGTTCATTCCCTTCCTTTGGGCAAAAATTGATGGCATTAAAATAAAATACTACCTATTCGGCTTCATTCCGATTTTCAAAATAAAGAATAAACGACTTTAAAGTCCGATTGGTCATTTGCAATTTTTCATATTTAAATTAAGATTGCGATTGAAACGGAAATCTCTTACTTCACAGTAGGGTTTGTTATGTTTGAATCGATTACGGAAAAGATCAGCAATGTTTTTAGAAATTTGCGTGGGTTAGGAAGACTTTCAGAACAAAATATCGGGGAAGCTTTAGGTGAGATTCGTACGGCATTACTTTCTGCGGATGTCAATTTTTTCGTCGTCAATAATTTTATCCAACGGGTCAAGGATCAATGTCTTGGAACAATCGTCACCCAAAATGTTACGCCGGAACAGCAATTTGTTAAAATTATTTTTGACGAACTGGTTCAAGTATTAGGAAGCGACAGTGTCCCCATAACCTCTTCCAAACGGCCTCTGAAGGTGCTGATGGTCGGATTACACGGCTCCGGGAAAACGACTTCGACGGCAAAATTAGCACACTTTCTAAAAAATAAGGCCAACTTTACCCATCCCCTAACGGTTGGGTGCGATATTTACCGTCCCGCAGCCATCGATCAACTGGATATTTTGGCGCATCAAGCGGGCATCGACTGTTATGTAAATCGCGACAGTAAAGAAACAATAAAAATTGCCCTTTCTGGACTCCAATATGCGGAAAAAAATGGCCATGATTTAGTAATCTTCGATACCGCTGGACGTCTGCAAATTGATGAATATCTCATTCAAGAAATTAAGGATATTGCGGCCAAGATTCATCCCGACGAAGTTTTACTCGTTGCCGATGGTGCACTGGGTCAGGAAGCGGCAAATCTCGCCAAACAATTTCATGCAGCGGTTCCACTAACGGGTATTATTCTCACAAAACTCGATGGCGATAGCCGTGCCGGTGCAGCGCTCTCGATGAAGGAAGTAACAGGGGTTCCGATCCGCTACATGGGGACTGGAGAGAAAATCGAAGCTTTCGAAATTTTCTACCCCGAACGCATTGCACAACGGATTTTAGGTATGGGCGATGTCGTATCACTGGTCGAAAAGGCTCAGGAACAGGTCAGTGAAAAACAAATCAGAGAACTTGAAAAAAAATTAAAAAAAGGAAAATTCGATATGAATGACTTCCTCAGCCAGTTGCAGTCGATCAAGAAAATGGGCTCCATGGAATCGCTCCTTAAACATCTTCCGGGTATGCACAGTGCCGAAATGGGCGCCAATGCCAATGATAAACTCAAGCGAACGGAGGCAATTATCTACTCCATGACAGCTAAAGAACGTGCCAATCCGAACATCATCGACGGTTCTAGACGCCTACGGATCGCCAAAGGTTCCGGATTGCCCATCCAAGAAATCAATTTATTATTAAAAAACTTTAAGCAAACGAAAGTAATGATGAAAAAAATGCAGAATACACGTTTTGATTTAACTTCATTTTTCGGCAGATAGCGCGATGAACGTGATTACGCAATTATTAATTTTTCCAATTCGAATTTACCAATTATTTTTGTCACCCCTGAAATTGTTTTTCTTTGGCCCCCATTGCCGTTGTCGATTTTCGCCGACCTGTTCGCAATTTGCAATCCGTATTCTCCGAAAATATTCCCCATTCCAAGCCTTTTATTTCATCATCCGTAGGCTGGCTAAATGCCATCCGTTCCATCGGTAATTTATCTACTAAGGGCTACTCGCATGTTATCTAAGGGTTGCGCGCCCTTAGAATCCCCCGCCAAGGGATCCATCCACTGGACCTGGGATTGCGGTTTGATCCCGGGGCGGAGCCACTGGATCAAACCGCAAGGTCTGGTTAGCAGCCCCGCGGCGTAGCCGCGGGGGCTAAATTTGACTTAGCGGCCAAGCATGCGAAATTTTCGCATGCTTGGCCGCTAAAAAAAGTCAAAGAGTCTACGACTCCTTGCGGGGTGTGGGGCGAAGCCCCACAGCAGCCTCCTTGTAGGAGTCCAGAGGGCGGAGCCCTCTGGGCAGCCGAAGCCCTCTGGACATTTTCAAGGACACGAACAAAAATCCACTTGCTGTAACCCATAAAATTTACTCTATGGAAACATGTCCATCACGAACCCAGTACATATTGCAATTGTCATGGACGGCAATCGACGCTGGGCAAAAGGGAACAATTTTCCTATATTTTGGGGACATCGGCGCGGCATACATACGGTGAGCGAAATTATCCGAGCGACCATTGAGAAAAAGATTCCTTACCTGACACTTTTTGCTTTTTCGACGGAAAATTGGCAACGTTCTACGAATGAGGTGGGGTATTTGATGGGGCTTTTCGCCCGTTCCATGGTACGCTATGCCGTGTTTTTACAAAAAAATGAAATTTGCGTTCGTTTCATCGGTGATTTAGTGCCACTCAGGGAAGATCTTCGGGCAAAAATCGCATTGATTCGAGAAAAAACTGATCGCAACACAAAACTTTTTTTAACGATTGCGATTAACTATGGCAGCCGTGATGAACTCGTGCGCGCAATAAAAAAAATCCCTATCGATGAACGACAAAACTGTTCATGGGAAAGTATTCGTGGACGGTTAGATACTGGAGACACTCCCGATGTTGATCTTTTTATTCGAACATCCGGCGAACAACGGTTGAGCAATTTTTTACTTTTACAGTCGGCCTATGCGGAGTTATTTTTTATTGAAAAATACTGGCCAGAGTTTACTCGACAGGACTTTGAGGCTGTACTTGATACCTATCGGCTAAGGAAACGAAATTTTGGCAAATAACTCATGAAGAAGAGAATATTCAGTACAATTATTTTATGCACATTGGTAACGGTAACGCTTACAAAAACGGAGATTTTTGGAGGTGTTTTATTGTTAGCGTTATGTTCCGCCCTAGCCCAATGGGAATTGTATCGGCTCATGGAAAAAATTGGTTGGAATCCCTATAAAAGAAGTGCCACGGTATTGGGAACGCTTATTTTAGTGGGGAGTTTTCTTTCACAGGAAGGCGTTTCCGACCTCAATTATGTTCTGATCATGTTTGTTGAAACGGTCGTTATTTTTGCATTTTCGCTGGTCTTAGCAGGTGGTAAACCTGAGGATTTGAAAAGTGTTTTTCTTCCCACGATTTTTGGAATTTTTTACGTTCCGATTATGTTTGCCATACCTGTTTCATTGATTCCAAAATTTCTGTTGCTATCGGAACCCAATCCACTTTTGCTGCTTATTTTATGGGTTATTGTAGTGACCAAATTTAGTGATATTGGCGGACTATTGGTCGGCGGTAAAATTGGAAAACATAAATTAGCGCCGGCATTTAGTCCGAAAAAAAGTTGGGAAGGATTATTGGGATCCATTTTATTTTCCGTTACTGCCGGTTACGTTTTTGCTCTCTGCTGTGGAAGCACTTGGCCGAAAAATTTTACGAATTGGAAAATTGGCGTCCTATCTGCGATCATTGCGATTATCGCCCTTGTTTCGGACTTGATCGAGTCGGGATTCAAACGCCTTGCTAAAGAAAAAGATTCTGGCCATACCATTCCTGGCATTGGTGGGATGTTGGACTTGATGGACAGCTTGATTTTAGCATTGCCTATGGGCATTATCCTGATTAAAGAGTGTGTTTTTGTCTGAAAAAATTTTATGAATCAAGGCCGATTATTTGTCGTTGCGACGCCCATTGGACACTTGGATGATATTACTTTTCGCGCCATTGAAATTCTAGGACAGTGCCCCATCATTGCCTGCGAGGATACTCGTACCTCCGCAATTTTGTTAAAAAAATTCAATATCACGGCGACGCTTATTCCCTATCACGATAAAAATGAACGATTTCAAACGGAATACTTGATCCAAAAAATAAAAGCAGGGACGCAGATTGCAGTTATTTGCGATGCGGGAACGCCAACCATCAGCGATCCGGGTTTTCGCATCGTTCGAGAATGTAAAAAAAATGACATCACTGTGATTCCCATTCCCGGCCCATGTGCGTTAACGGCAGCCCTTTCGGCTTCCGGCTTACCAACTCATCATTTTCTTTTCCTCGGATTTCCAGGACATAAAGAAAGTGAACGCATTAGAATTCTTGAAAAATATACAACCTTTGAAACGACTTTAATTTTTTATGAATCCTGCCACCGCATTGGAAAGTTTTTAAATAATATCTTCAGTATTTATGGCTCCAATCGCGTCGTCTCCCTCTGCAAGGAATTGACTAAAATTCACGAAACGATTCTGACCGCATCTATTGGCGACATTTTGTCAGTGATTCATAAAATATCGTTTAAAGGGGAATTTATCGTTCTTATTGCCCCCTTAAGTTACCGATTATAGGCTGCTGTAGGGCTCCGGCTGCCCAGAGAGCTCCGCCCTCTGGACTTCCGCAAGGAGGTTGCTGTGGGGATCCGCCACATACCTCGCAAGGAGTCAGAGACTCCTTGACCTCCTTTGGCGGCCCAGACCTGCACATACTGCGCTGGTCTGGGCCGCAAGGTCAAGAGTAGACTCTTTGACTTGTTTTTTTCTTTCAGTGACGCGCAAACCCTGCGCAGTTTGCGTAGGATTTGCGCGTCACCAAATTTTTCTTTTCTTAAATTAGCAGCCCCGCGGCGAAGCCGCGGGGCGTGTCTTTGACCCTTAGCGGTTTGATTCAGTGGCATTGCCGCTGAATCAAACCGCTAAACCGGGTCCAGGGGATGGATCCCCTGGCGAAGATTCTAAGGGCGAGGAGCCCTTAGGTTAGCGACGCCGATAAGTTCTCGTTCGATTTTTATGTTGCACCCATTTTTTGATTTCGGGGGAGGCGGGAGTATCCTGATTTTCGTCATCTTTTTGAAAGATTTTGTTTAAGTTGAACTTTGCTGGCTTTGGTTTAAATGTTGCATTTTCAAAGGAAGGCCGCTCATAGTCATGGGTTAAAGTAAATTCATCCGGTTTCAACGTTGGTTCTCCGGCCAATTGCCCATCCGTGAAGAAACGGTTTAGCTTGGTCCGTTTGGGATCATCCATGTTGACGATTGAAGGTGTAATGATATAGATACGTTCCATTATGCTATTGTCTCGGCTATCCGATTTAAACAAATAGCCGATAAGTGGGATATCTTTTAGGAAAGGAACACCCGCGCTACCGACGCTATGGACTTCATGAAAATATCCCCCAATAAATAGACTTTGTCCTTCGAAAAGCGATGCTTCCGTATTGACCGTATTGGTTGCCGTTGCAGGGCTATTGGCATTGATACGTGCGTCTTTATCAAAGGAACCGTCTGTTACCTCGATCAACAGTTTAATTTTTGGTGCTCCGTTGCGATCAAATTCTCCGGGAATAATATGGGGAACGACGATTAATTTTGTTGAAATCGTCACGTCGTAAAGGCCTCCCGCTTTAGCACCTGTAACGGCCATATAGACGGTACTGGAACGGTCGATGACGGCACCGATATTGTCAAGTGTGATCACGGAAGAGCGTGTTAAGGTTTGCGCATTACCCACATCTTCCAAAATATTTAACGTTTCCGACAGGGAATAATTTCTGAAAAGTTTATCAAAATTCATAGTTACGCTCGCGTTTGTTTTATCGAGGAAGTTGAATGCGATGCGCTCCATACTACCGGCAGCGGCACCACCACCACCGGCAGCGGTACCTCCCGCGGCCGCACTCGTATCCCGTTTATTAACTGCGAATGAGGACCCTACCTTGATGGCTCCGGCCTTACTAATTTCGACCACCGCAACATCAATCTTAATCGCATCCCTAGAAACATCGAGTTGCTGGATAATATTTTCAATAAAGGACATATCTTGCCGCTTTGCTTTTACGATGACCGCATTTAAGCGTGTATCATAGGTGACAAAAATTTCGCTCAAATTGAGTGGATTTTTTTCTTCACTCTTACCGCTATTTTTATCGCCCTCATTTTTACCTTTGTCCGTTTTCTTCGGTTCGTTAGTATGATATACTGTGCCCGGAATGGCCTTTTTTTCTGTCGCCATATTGGATTGCGAATTATCGATACTGACGCCGATATTACTGTCACCCATGGGACCTGGTAAAGCACCAACGATTTGTTGTAACATCGTTGCAACGCCGGGAATCGTCATACTGCCACCGCGATAACTTACGGACATGTCGTAAGCCCAGGCATGTTTGAGCGGGAAGGATCGAATATCGTAGACATTACTGACGCGTTCGACGACCACTTTTTTTGACAATTCTTCTAGGAGAGACATCAACTTTGGTGGTCCACTGACCACTAAAATACCTGCCGTTTCCAGAGGTCTGAAGGTTACATTGGAACTCAACCATCCCAATTGCGTAATAACTTTTACGAGCGTTCGCATTTCATCGCGGTTCATTTGGTAGACCGTCGAAGTTACCTCGCTACTCTTGTAGGCATACATCATGCTACCATCGAAAAACCAGACCAAACCGTAAGCACTGACGATATCCTTCCAAAATTGACAAGGTGTAACATCACTGAATTTTCCATTTACCACATCACTAATGTCATCGCTTACGATGACGTCCATCGATTGTGCCGCACAAAAATTGCGAATCAGTTCTTTCAAATCCTGATTTTTGGCGAAGTGGTAATATCCCGATGTTTTCCAAGGAAGGCGATCTGCTGGATTACCTTCCGTAAAAGCCATTGAATGGATCATTTCTATGGAACTTCGATCAATTAGAGGCATTCTCGAATCACCCATAACCGCTCCTTCCGACGATTTAACGTAATTTTCGCTCTTCAAAGAACCATCCGGGGTTACCTCTGTCGCATGCGATGGAGGGATTTGGGTTACGGAGGGTATTGCCATTGAAAATGGTATTGGTTGGGCATCGAGTTGCGATGCAGTAGAAACAGGAACTGAAACTGTCGCGGTAGGAGATGCCGATGGAGCCGTAGTAGGTGTCGGTGCTGCAGTGGGCACAGCGGCAAGTGGTTGCGATATGGCAGTGGGTTGCGATGCGGTAGAAACAGGAACCGAAACTGTCGCAGTAGGAGATGCCAATGGAGCCGTGGTAGGTGTCGGTGCGGTGATAGGTATCGGTATGTCAGTAGATTGGGATATATTTTCCGGTAAAGTCACTTTTTTCTTGGGCGTTTTTGGTCCATCGATGACATAGACATTTTTCTTATTTTTAGAAATTCCCGGCGGAACATAGGATTGGGTTCCGATTGACGAATCCACATTGCTCATTTCCTGTGGTACCTTGGAATTCGAAACCGTTTTTCGACTCTTCACTGAAGCCCTTCGCACCATATTGGAATTGTTATCCAGGGAGGCGTAAAGCAACGAAAATGTTGATATCCCAAAAACTGTATAAAGAATCCTTTTCATCATCTATATCCCAAAAATCGTTAGATTTGAACCCCGAGGAATCTCCCGAGAATAGTCAAAAGCATCTGCCCAAAATACCAAAATTGTAATAAACGATTCCACTTCTCTAAATATGTTATCGGCAAAGAGCTTCGCCAAAGGCCGTTTACGAAATAAACAAAGTCGATTGCTTTCACTTTCGATGGAAAGTGTATCATCGGTGTCAGCAACACGCGCTAAGTTCCATTGTAACATATTTTTCAACTTCGGCAAATCACTTTCCGCAATTTCCCCAGTAAAATAACCGAAAAAAGCGAGAAATTGTCCCCCTAAACAAACAATCTTTAATTCAAAACGTTCATCCACAACAATCTCACAAACTGGCTCTTCCGGATTATGATCCTCAATACGAAAGTATCGCACCAAAAGTTCAATTGCTTCCCCCCACTCCATCAATGGCCCGTTTCTATCAAAAAATTTCAAATGCACAAGCATAAAAATTTATCGCAAAAGTTTTACCATCAAAAGCTTTAATCATTAAAACGATCGCATTAAAGAATTCCTCCGGAAAATTATTGCCATCGATTTCATAATTTTAATAGGATTAATCGATGTTTGAAAAGATTAGTAGCAGGCATAACGAAAAAATAAAGTTTATCGATAAACTCAAAAAATCATCGGATCGAAAAAAATTTGGAATCTTTCCCATCGAAGGTTTCCGAGAAATTTTCCGTGCCCATTCGCACCTGTTTATCACGGAATTATTATTTTGTGAAAAATACTTCACGGATCGTGAAACATTTTTTTCGTTTATTCGAACACTTGAAGGCGAACACATCCCTCTCACACAAATTGCTCCGGAAGTATATAAAAAAATTTCACTCCGGGAAAATGGCGACGGACTGATTGCCCTCGCCCACTCCCATAGTATGTCGTTGAATGAGTGCGTTCCTCCACAAAATGGACTTTTTGTCGTGACGGAAAATATCGAAAAACCAAGTAATTTTGGCGCCATCGTTCGAACAGCAGAATCTGCAGGTGTCGACGGTATCATCGTACTCAACCATTCCACAGAAATTTTTAACCCCAATGGCATTCGAAATTCCCAGGGCGCTGTCTTTTTCGCCAATATTTACGACGCCACAACGGAAGAATTTTTAAAATTTTCACAACAATACCAACTATCAATTTACGTCGCTTCTCCCCAGGCCCAAAAGCTATACTTCGAAGAAGATTTCAGAAAGGGTACTGCCCTTCTCGTAGGATCAGAAAATAAAGGCGTCTCCGATTTCTGGCTCCAGCAAAACCATACCATCCGCATCCCTCAAAATGGAGAATCGGATTCCCTTAACGTTTCTATCGCAACTGCTATCATCCTCTACGAATGCGTCCGACAGCGTTCAGGACTCTAGGGCTCCTTACCCTTAGAATCCCCACCAGGGAATTGCTGCCTAAGGGCTCCTCGCCCTTAAGAATCTTTGCCAGGGGATCCATCCCCCCGGACCTGGTTTTGCGGTTTGATCCAGTGGCAGTGCCACTGGATTAAACCGTAGGATTAAAAAAAGAAAAAACAAAAGTCTATTATTCTTGACCCTTGCGGCCGAGCCCGGCGCGGAACGCGCCGGGCTCGGCCGCTGAAGGAGGTCAAGGAGTCTCTGACTCCTTGCGGGGTTGTGGGGCGGAGCCCCACAGCAGCCTCTTTTGCGGTTCTCCAGAGGGTGGAGCCCTCTGGAGAACCGCAACTCTCCGAATAACCTGAACTAGGTATTAAATTGCAAGTCTTGAATTTTTCGAAAGAAGATACGCATATTTTCTGCCCGAATGGCATCACGTTCCTCGGGAGACAGGTCTTTATCGTACAAAACGACGAGATTCCCCGGTTGAGATTCTACCATGTAGCGGTCAATTCCCGAGCGATTTCTTTCGTCGATGAAGCCACAATCGGTTGCTAAGCGCATCCAGGCTAGCATTTCGAATGCTTCCTCGCTTGTCAGGGTATAGCAGGAACGAAGCATACCGTAAATTCGTCCAATTTTGTCTAAAAATTGCGTACGGTTATGTTTCAAAAGTCCCTCTCGAGCGGCCATCTCCTGATCCATAATCGCCCTGATAATATGTTCCAAACGTTGGATTTCATCCACCTCGCTAATTCCCAGCGTTTGTTGATTAGAAATTTGATAGATATATCCCAAGGCTTTGGTTCCTTCACCGTGTACGCCACGGACTGTAATTCCAATTTGTTGAACCGCTTCGACCAGATGTCGCACCTGTTCCGCCATACCAAGTCCGGGAAGATGCAACATTACGGAAGCTCGCATTCCCGTTCCGAGATTACTGGGACACGCCGTCAAATATCCAATGGATGGCGAAAAAGCATAGTGACCATCATCGATCGCATCGTCCATATCGTTGATTTTTCTCCAGGCATCACGCAGCTGCAATCCGTTACTGATGACCTGTATTCTGAGATGATCTTCCTCGTTGACCATAATCGATGCGGAAGCTCGATCGCTACAAATAACTCCCGTCCCTGACTTTCGTTCAAGCAGTTCTTTACTGATGATGCGGCGTTCTTGGAGTGCCAATTGTTCGGATTTCGTCAGTGTCGATAAGTTGATGAGAATTTTAAAATCTTTTAACTTTTTAATGTAATGTTTTGCACAATCGAAAATCTCAGTACGCTCCTGATCTTCCGCATAGGCAGGAAAATTAAATCGGTCAAAATTGCGTGCTAAACGTATCCGGGAACTCAATACTATGGGTTGGCTGCGTTCCTCAAGACGTTTACCATATTCCAAAAGAAATGTCTTAATTATTCCCATTCTACAACAAACGAAGCTGATCTCTAATTTTTGCGGCTTCCTCGAAATGTTCCGCCTCAATCGCCTGCTGTAGCTCCTTTTCAAGCGATTCCCTTGTTAAATCTTTTTCCTCATTAACCGCAAAACCCTTGGGACGTTTTCCCCTATGATGTAATTTTTTCTGCATATTTTCAATCAAAGGCAAGAGTTGTTCCCCCAAATACTCGTAACACTTGGCACAACCCAGGTATCCTGTCCTTTTGAAGAGCTCCATCGTGTAGCCACAACGTTGGCAGTTACCCTGGAGAACAAGCGATGGACTAAGATTTCCAAAAAGCGTAGTACTGATATTCTGAGTTACGGAAAATGGGACCGCATTATTGGTCAAAACACCGTAACCGCGTGCACAGGCTTCACATAAGCTAATTGACTGTTTCATGCCCTGTACGACCTGTTCAATATGAACCGCCGCCGGCTTTCCACAAATACTGCACTTCAATAGCTCCATAGACAATAAATTTACATTGACATTCCACCGTCGATCGTTAAAACGGTCCCCGTTATATAGCGAGCCTCCTCCGAGCATAGGAAGCTAACTGCATTGGCGACGTCTTCCGGAACTCCTATATGCTTCATCGGAATATTCTTTTTTATTTCTTCAATAACCTTTTCTGGGAGCCCAGCTGTCATATCGCTTTCGATGAAACCCGGAGCAACAACATTGACACATACACCCCGCGATGCCACTTCCTTGGCAACCGATTTCGTAAATCCAATCATCCCCGCTTTGGCCGCTGCGTAGTTTGCCTGCCCAAAATTACCCATCTTTCCTACAACGGAAGAAATATTTACAATTCGCCCCCAACGGTTTTGTACCATCCCTCGAATTAAATACTTCGTCCAATAAAAGCAACTGCTTAAATTCGTACGGATTACATCCTCCCAATCATCTTCGCTCATTCGCATGAGCAACGCATCACGCGTAATACCCGCATTATTGACTAAAATATCAATCGTTTCATGCTTTTCTAGAAGTTTTTCACAAGCCAAACCGACGGCTTTTCCATCGGATACGTCTACCGTCATCGCCTCTGCCATACCACCTACCCTGATAATTTTGTTTGCGATTTTTTCGCAGTTTTGCGAACGGCTAACGCAAATCACATGAAAAGACCTTTGTGCCAATTTCTCCGCAATCGCAGCTCCTAAACCACGTCCCGCACCCGTCACTAGCGCAACCTGCTTTTTTTCAATTTCTACCACATGCCAATTATGGCCGTACCTAGCCCTGCCGTCAATAGAGTTTTTTAAATTATTTTCCTATTGGTTATTGCCAAAGGGCCCTGCCAAAAAGCTCCATCCTCTGGACTCCCGCAAAGAGGTTCTGCTGTGGGGCTCCGCCCCACACCCCGCAAGGAGTCGCAGACTCCTTGACCTCCTTTGGCAGCCGAGCCCGGCGCATTCTGCGCCGGGCTCGGCCGTAGGGTCAGGATTTTTTCTTTTTTTAAGTTAAGTCAGCCCTCGGCGCGAAGCACCGGGCAAATTTTTGACCTTGCGGTTTGATCCAGGGGATGGATCCCCTGGTCAAGGGTTACAAGGGGAAGAATTTCCCTTGCCTTGCTTAATATGGGGCTCTGCCGTAGGATTATCAATTCTGGAGGAGGGATGAATGTGCCCAAATCTCGCTTGACGTTTCATGCGAAGCGCAAAGAGAATTATTTTTAAAATTTCCTGATCCACGGGTTTCTTTATGACGCAATCGGCCCCTAAAGAATCCATCTTCCGAATGATTGCTTCGTCAAGATAGGCCGAAATAAAAGCAAATGCAGGAAGCTTTTTACCGCTTTGTTGTAAGTGCTGTAAAAACTGAAACCCGTCGAGTAAAGGCATATCGACATCGCAAATAATAATATCTATCGATGAATTTTTCCAGTGTTGCGTAAGACCATCATTGCCGTTGTCAGCAACAATTACCGTGTATCCAAAACATTCCAGTAACTTTTTGAGGGTAAATTGGAACGAAAAATCATCTTCAATGAGCAGTATTTTAGCCATTAGGATAGAGGAAGAGTTACTCTGAAATGGGTTCCCTGGCTCGTTTGGGAATGTATCTGCAGTTTCCCCCGATGTAATTTTACACAGTGCGATACCAAAAACATGCCAACACCAATCCCTTTTCGTGTCCCCGTATTGGAACAACGACCAAATAATTGTGACAATTTTTTGATCTCATCCATGGGAATTCCAATACCTCGGTCTACGACGTCGAAAATCAAAAAATTATTCCTAAATTTTATATAAAGTTTAACCGATTGATCGGAATACTTCAATGCATTGCTCAAAAGATTACTCAGTATGAGATCGATAAGCGATGGATCTACCCTAAGCGTTTCCGGTAACTGTGCATCCATTATTATTTCAATGCGTTGCTTTTCCGGTTCTAATGTTTCACAAATTGTCGTACATAACGATAAAACGTCAATTTCTTCAGGATGACAAAAAATTTGTTTGTGTTGTAACCTGCCTATGGTAACAATGTCATCCATCATTTTTGTCATACGGTGGATGTTTTTTCGGATGTTTTCGAAAAGACGAGCCTTTTCCTTATCGTTAAGACTCTGAGGATAATTTTCTAAAAGATCAACGGAGGAATAAATGGTTGCCATCGGATTGCGTAACTCGTGGGAAGCTACGTTCATAAAAATCCCTCGCGCTTGAGCAATTTCACAAAGCGTATCCACTTGCACTACAAATCTTCTCAGGCATTTCCGGTGAAAATAATAAAATTTCCATAAAAATAATACCGATATGATAAGCGTAATCATAGGACTTACGTTCCATAACAGCAAAAAACTAATGGTCATACCGTAGAATAAGAAAAATAGAGGAGGAATACACTTTACCATGGATAAATCATTAGGGAGGTTCCTTTGATTAGGCAATAACTTTTGAGGGTTTTGTTGTTTTTGTTTAATTTTTCACAAATAAAAACCGATATACGGAAATTTTTGAGCTCAGTATCAGCATATTCCATGGGATTTTTAAGTCAAAGCTTGACAGAGATACTCAGCCCCCTAGATTGCGATCCATCGGGGGTGGTAGCTCAATTGGTTAGAGCGCCTGCCTGTCACGCAGGAGGTCGCGGGTTCGAGTCCCGTCCATCCCGCCATTTTGTGCTTGACGCGCTCTTTATCATCGGTGTTCTTCTCAAAGCATGAAGGTCATTGTGTATAGGGTTTTGTTGGCCCTATTGTTGTTTTGTTTAATTTTTCTTTTGGCATTTATTAACGGCGTCTGGCATGAAAGAGAAATGTTTGTAATAATCGGGAATCTTTTGCAGATTGTTATCCCGTGTGTTGGCTGTTACATTAGCCTGATCAGAAAAGATACAGCGGGAATTAAACAATTTTTGTATACCGGTTTGGTGACGGCCTTGATCACTCATGCCATAAAATGGGCAACCTATCACATGGAAATCGGTATTCGGCCCTCCGGAGGAACAAAATCTTTTCCCTCGGGACATACTTCCTGCTCGTTCCAAGGTGCACTTTTTTTGTCCAAGCGCTATGGCCGGAAATGGGGAATTCCAACACTTGTGTTTGCCGGTTTAGCTGCCTATAGCCGCATCTATGGCCAGTATCACCACTGGCGAGATGTTATTGTGGGATTTTTTATCGCATTTTTCGTCAATAAATTATTTGTGACACCATTAAGGGCTCCGCGCCCTTAGGATCCTCGCCATGGGATATCATCCCCTGGACCTGGATTTGCGGATTGATCCGGTGGCATTGCCACTGGATCAATCCGCAGAATTAAAAGAAAGAAAAAAACTTGATCTTGCGGCCGAGAACTCCATGGCTCCTTGCGGGGTGTGGGGCGAAGCCCCACATAGCCCCCTTGCGGGAGTCCATATGGCGGAGCCCTCTGGGCATCCCTTACACCACCATGGGATCGGCGCCGATGGTTCCGTGTAAATCATGTAGGTAAGCATCGGAGCTGATATATTCCAAGCGTACTTGGCAATCCAAGATGCGCCGGCGAATGTGCATGGAGTAGACATATTCTCGATTGGATTCTTTTTTTGCAAATTCTTTCATATGGCGTACGCAGCGGCGCAGGTGGTGGACATGAATTTTTTGGCATACGCTCAAACGTTCCCGATACCAATCGCTTTCCAAGATTGTTTTCCGATCGAATAACTGACGAAATTCTGGTGAGTCGAGTTTCATACCTTCGTAGTCGCCGTGGGCCATAATATACAGTAGGGCTTTCATGGGCAAGCAAGCGCCATCTATGGTTTGATCTTCGAAGAATTGCAGTGCTGCCCGGCGGTGCGCATCTACAATATTTGCCATACTCTCCGCAAAGATTTCCATGCTTTGTTTTTCCGGTTGGAGCATTTCATCGGGGAAGACCGTTTCCGGTGAAGTTAAGATGCGTCCGAAAAATGTCGTTGTAAATTTTCGATTAACGCGATAGCCCAGTCGGCTCGCTTCTACTTTTTGACCTCTGTAATTAAAATCCTGACATTTTTCCAGGTAATCATTTTCGATTAGAAATTTTGGCTCCCGTTCCTCTGGTTTCATACGACCAAAGATTTCGGGAATGAGGTAAGAAATATCGTGGCCCACTTTGGTATGCGGTCCAATCATACCCGCTGAAGAAATGAAACCCTGGTATCCACTGACGACGAAACTCAGAAATGCGTTATTCAAATCGATGATCTGGGTTAATGCGTTGAAGGGAGCCTTTGTCATAACGCCTTCCAGACCGGCACCTGTCGTCGATGGCGATTTTCCGGTCATGTTGGAAGCGAATTCCATAAACAGTTCGGGCCATTCAAAATAATGCAGGGGATTGTGGACCGATAGGGGTTTGATACCCTCTTCCGGAGCATTATTCCGACGACCAGCGATAACTGCGTCTACAGCGTAGTACAGCGGATCGATCGATTGGATTCCGCGGGCAAGGCGCATTCCCATTTCCGTAATGTGCATGAAACGTTGTTGGGTGATATCCTTTCGCGCCTGTAGATAGCGCATATTGCTACTCAATTTGCCATTGGGCATAATCCGCTGGTTAGAGGGACAAACGACATAGGTGGGTGCGTATTTATCGCATAAAAATTTCAATAGAAATTCCTGCATGATGGGTGTGTACTTTGAAAATTTTATGCTATCGTCAACGATTCGCTGGACATCGACCTTTGTCAGCGGCTGGTAGTTGCAAATGAAGGAATCGGGCAAAGTCATATCAAATTCCGCTTCGTGGTCATATCCCGGTTCAATGGCATCGTCGGGGCGCTGGTAAAGTCGATATTCACAGTTCTCCACGAACTTTACCGAATCGTAGGGCTTTTTGAGTTGTTTTAAATGTTTTATGGGAACAGTTACGCTCGCCGTAATATCGTCCTCCATAGAAATTTTTCGCGACGCATAGAAATCTTCGCGCAGGGAAAACATGTTCCAGGAGTGGTCTGAACGCAGGCCGATGCGCAGGTAATGGGCTACAATTTTTTGGTTTAGGTACTTCAGTTCGTGGCCTGTCACCCCGTTGACGAGATCTACGGAAAAGTGTTTTTTCCAATCCTTACCCCAACCTTCGCGGTAGTGCAATTTGAGTATATAGATTAATTCTTTGACGTTGGAGGGAACTGTCTGTAGCCATGCGTTGTAAGCGTCGGTATGATTGTCACTCTGCTGAAACATTTGGATAACGGAACCCAGCGTGCGCTTGCGGTTGAGAATCGGAAGACTTTTTGATCCAGGATCTTTGTAGCGGTGGTCGAAATTCATTTGTAAAATTTTATCCACCTCCAGACAATCTTTTTCGAAATCGTGAACCACGGAACTACCCGTTGAAATATTATCCTCTATGGACTTGGAAATTTCGGACTTGCCACCACCGGAAACCGTCGATGGCTTATGGCAAAAAAGACCTTCGCCAACGGTGCCGATCAGTTGCCATTGCTGCGATTGAGGATTCTTCTTCAATTCAACCTGATATCCGTTGGGCAAAATATAGGTCCAATTGGGAATGATTCGCAGTTGCCCTTTTTTTCCACAATATTGCCAGTTAATGGTCTGGTCGATCTTCGAAAAATGCGCGTCTTCCGGAACGTAAATAATATCTGGGAAATCCCGATCAATGCCGTATCCTTCCTTCCGAAAATCAATTTGTTGGCTGTAATATTTGGCCAAAAAAGCTAAGGGTTGCTGGGATTTTTCGATGTAATCCATCCTGAAATCGTCACTCAAATCGTAGCGCGGGTTTGCTAAGGAGCCGCCGGAATGTTCCTCTTCGCAGAGTCCGAATAAATTAGCCGAATAGCTCATTTGCGTTTTAATCTCTTTCTTACCGTAACCGTTGTAACTGTCCGCGATAATTGAAATAATAACGCCACTTTTGTCCCGTACCATAACCTTGAAAGGTTGGCCATCGTGATACAGTTCATTGTCCTTTTCCCAGCACATCTTTTCATTTTTCTGCCGTTCCGTCGCTTCGGAAATGTGTGGTAACCCGAGTTCTTTCTTGGTCAGTTTAGTTAAATGAGGGGCGATGATGATACAACCCGTATGGCCAGTCCAAGTTTCCGGATCCATTGCGGGATCGTTTCCGGGAGACATCGGCGATCCGGCGTTGCCAAAAATGCTTTCCGCCATATCTAAAAAATTAACGAGCGATCCGGGTACGAAAAATCGAATTTCCATACGCCTCTCCCGACAATAACCCTCAACGGCCGGACATATGATCGGCTTTAAATACCCCGAAACAAAGGTGTATGCCTTCTTGCGCTGCGTCGCAGTAAATGGAAGTTCTAAAATATTTTTAGGAGGGCGACAGGCGTGCGCGAGTAAGCGTACAAAAGTTAACTTCGGAACTTCGATTTTATCCATCGGTACCGCCCATTCGCCCTCTACAATGTGAAAGACTCCCTTGGTGGTCCGCTTATCAATCTTCGGATTGTGCAAAATTCCCTGATAGACGCGATAGCTATCGATATGTTCCGAATGAAATTCATCAGCATCGGTGGGAAGCGATAATATCCGCGATACACCGTGGCGATCGGAAATAAATGTGTGGCGAGGTATCCAACTGTGCTTTTCACCGGCCGGTAAATTCTTAAAATAACGTTCGCAAAAATCAATGATTCGCTGGTCAGCCGGACAATTGTAGTCGAGTAACAGATGCCGTAAATCATTGGTTAAAGCCAGTAAGGGCTCTGCAATCTTTGTGATCGGAAGATCTTTTTTACACCCATTTAACCCTAATGACATTAATCGCAAATTGACGTATTCCTGCAAAGCCTTATCGCTCAATATCGCGCTTTCATTCTCACGATTGTATCCCAATGTATCCTGAATTTCCATAATATTTCAATTTCACTTAATCGTAAAAAATATTAATAAAAACTCAACTATTTTTTTGTGGTTTTGCAAGGAGAATTTTCGCAAGAGGAATTCTTCCCCTTGTAAACCCTTACCAGGGGATACCAGAAAGTTAAAGAGTTTATTTTGACCTTTGCGGCCGAGCCCTGCGCAAAAATTGCGCAGGGCTCGGCCGCATAAAGAGGTCAAGGAGTCTGCTACTCCTTGCGGGGTATGGGGCAGAGCCCCATAATGGATTGATCAGTTTTTATTTTTCGATGAGCTACAGGGGTGAACGAACGCATTGCTTTTGATCGGGAGATGCTGGCTAATAGTACCCATTTAATCGGTGTAGACGAAGCGGGCCGTGGGCCATTGGCGGGGCCAGTAATTGTCTGTGGAACTAAGATTGACTGGGATTTTTTGCAGCAAATTGAAAATTTCCCTCAACTATCCTTGGTTAATGATTCTAAAAAATTGTCTTCAGCAAAGCGTGAAATGCTCTTTTGTCATTTGTTTGAATTACGGAAGCAGGGATTTATACGGTTTACGATTGCCTCCCGTGGGCATGAGGTGATTGATAAAATTAACATCCTCGAAGCGACGATAGCGGCGATGGGCGATGTTATTGCGCGGCTCATTTTTCCGGGAGCGAAAGTACTCATCGACGGGAATCCGCTGAAACACTTGCAATTTCACCATTTCGGAATCGTTAAGGGAGACAGTAAGAGTTTTTGTATCGCGATGGCATCGATTATTGCTAAGGTCATTCGAGATCGCATCATGGATTTCTTTGGGAAAAAATATCCGCAATATGGGTTTGAAAAGCATAAAGGTTATGGAACCGCTGCACATATTGCCGCAATTGGACGCTACGGCCTATCGCCCATCCATCGCAGGACATTTTGCAAGAAGTTTCAGACTTTTAGGAGTGACGAAAGGACTTGACAGGTTTGATTTTTCGGACAAGGGTGGAGGCGCAGTCGTGTTTAAAAATGGCCGTGTTTAAAAATGGTAGTGCAAATTCTTCAAAAAATCTCTTTTTCCTGAGAAAATATATTTAATAGAAGACCTTATCCAAAAATAATCCATGGGGAGGAGCGGTAACAATCTTTTCGCGACGGATCTTTTGGTGGAAACAATCCAGGACGTAGTCCATAGTCATTCGTTCGAGTCCGACGTCCAACAGAGTTGCGGCCAAGGTACGCACCATTTTGTACAAATAGCCATTACTTTCCGTTTGGAGGAGCAGGTTTCGATCTTTTAGGGAGAAGGAGAGTTGATATAATTTTTTTACAGGATTATCCGGGGAGCCATTGTTGAGGAGGGCTCCAAATGTGGAGAAATCGTGCTCTCCTAGAAGGTGATTAGCCAAATCGTTCATTTTTTCGAGGTCGACGTTTTTTTCGCCGATGGACCATTTGTAACGCCGCTCAAATGGCGAAGCGTAACCCAAGTAAAATTGGTAAATGTAGCGCTTTTTTTTTACGGAATGGCGTGCATGGAAAGCTGTATCGGTTTCCCGAACATCTATTATTTGAATTCCCGAAGGTAATCCGGAGCGGAAGGCTCGAAGTAATTTTTCTGAGCCGTGGAACCAATCGCCATCGAAATGGAAAACCTGGCCTCGTGCATGGACACCGGCATCCGTCCGTCCACTGCCATGGATGCGAATTTTTTCTCCAAAAATAACCGCCAGACGTTTTTCAATAAAGTCTTGGATCGTATTTCCGTTCGGTTGACTTTGCCAGCCGTTAAAATCTGTCCCATCGTACCGACATTCGCAGCGCCAACGCATTTCGAAACATTACTTGGCACATCCCCAGCGACGGGTAAAGGGATACAAAATAAAGACAGCTTTTCCCACGACTTCCCGGTTTGGTACAAAGCCCCAACCGCGGCTATCGTAGCTGTGGGGTGAATTATCCCCCATAGCAAAATAATGGTTAGCGGGAACTTCGACTTCGTAGCCATCCTCCAGAAGTCCCGTATTGGTATAGCCGGGATATTGGTCGATCTGTTTACGATTTTGTTCGAAGGCTTCGGCGCCTTCAATGGGATCGCCATTTCGGTAAAGTGTAGTACCTTCGACCTGGAGAGTATCGCCCGGTAGTCCCACGAGGCGTTTAATAAAGTATTTATCATCGTAGCGGAGACCCTCGATAGCGCGCGTACGGAAGACAAAGGGATCGCCCACCTTAGGTAAGGAAAAATGGTAGCTCATCCGGTCAACGAACAACATATCGCCCGATAGGATATCGAAGTTGAAAATATCTTCGCCGGTAGATTTTCGAATACCTGTATCGAAATAATGGGCCTTATCTTCGTGCCCATCCTTACTGAGTTTGAGTCGTTTAAAGCATCGGGAAGGTTGGTGATTCAGTACTTCTTTCCAGGATTTTTCCTTAGGAAATAACGTTTCCAAAACGACGTCATCGAAGCAAAACTCCAACGGTACGCGCAATGTCACATGGCGTTCGCCAACAACGAAGGTGTATTCCCGCTCCTTCGTCGGAAATATCCAGAATTTCCGCGTATTAACAACTTTATAATAAAGAATACCTCCATAGGGTTCAACTCTATCCTCGGCGGTCATAATAGGAATCTGGAGATTGCCCGTATCGGGAGCTTGTATGTTGAAATTTGATGCTCCGAATAGCGTCCAGCGCTTCAATTTTTCAAAGATATTTTTACGGCCTTCGACCAGCTCAAAGGTCATACCGGCGTAGGTCGGCCACATGGAATTCGTTGGGATGCGAAAGGGCTGAAAAAAGAACGTTCGAACGGCAAGTGCCAATATGGCTGCAAATAGAAAAACTTCCACATTTTCTGTGAGGCCCGTCATCGGATAAATATCGCCACCGATCGATTTTAACGACAACTCAATGGCATCGAAACTTTTATGAGCTTCGGCCCGTGGCAACGTCAGGGCATCATTAATCTCTGTGCGCGCCTTTGACAGAATATCCAACTGTTCCTTTGACAAAATATCCTTGCGATAGTTTTCAATTCTTTTCGCAATACCTAGCAAATCTTTTGCCGTCTCCTTAATTTTATCTTTCTTAAAAAACATTATACCACCCATTCATAGGAAAATTTTGATAACAACTCCGCGCCATTTTTAGTGACGACAACCACATCTTCAATGCGCACTCCGCCGATTTCGGGATAATAGAGTCCCGGCTCCACAGTTACCACTTCGCCGATTTGTAGGTGGTGATCTCGCCTTCCAATGGACGGATTTTCATGTAATTCCAATCCAATACCATGGCCTGTACTGTGAAAAAATCCCGTCGAATCGGTCGAAGGATAGCCCAATTTCGTGAACATTTTCACATTATCTTCGTGAATTTCTTTGGCATTCTTACCTTCATGGATCTCGGAAATTGCTCGACTTTGGACCATTTTGACGACGTCATACATTTTTATTTGCGTTTCCGAAGGCTGACCCTTGAAAAATGTGCGCGTCATATCGCCGTAGTAACCACTTTCGATCAGGCGTGGAAAAATATCAACCACTATAAATTCATTGGCTTTGAGCGGACCTTCTCCGCGATTATGTGGAAATGCAGCATCCTTACCACAGGCAACGATCGTTTCTTTGGCGATAGTATCCTGCTCGAAACACACCCTGGCAATTTCCATACGCACCCGCTCCGAGGTGACCGCCTCACCCTCGTAGTATAACAATTGGTTACGAATTTCCGCCTTCCCCAAAATCGAACGTACCCGAGCAAAGGCATTCGAAATCGCGGCGCAGGCCTTTCTAATCTGGTCGATTTCCTCGGGAGATTTTATGGAACGCTCGGACAAAAAATCGTCCTCTATCACGGAAAATTCAATGCCCAACTGCTGCAGTTTCAGGATCAAATACGCGGGAAAATTTTTTGGTAAAACAAGATCGTTGCCCGGAAATTTTTCGTAAACGCATCGAATAAGATCGATAATCTCCGGATTTTCCTGATCCTCCTGATCCGTTAAGTCCTCTGGTAAAAGAATCTTATCGAACTTGGAATTGCGTCGCATTTCGTCGATTTCCAAGCCATTTGAAACCGCATAGCGCTGCCCTTCAACCGCAAAGGCTAGGAAAGGATCGCAGGTGAATACGCCCCCCCAATGGAGCAAGTCGGCATCCGTTTCCGGCGAAGCATAGATCAGCTTTATGCTCATTGTGCAGCCTCTATCTCTTGGAGTAACGTTTTTCCCTCAGTTTTCCATGAATCGGAAAAATTGCCATTGATGAGCTGATTGAGCATATTCTTGGCCTTGTCGAATTCCCTAGAACCGTATAGGCTATGGGCTAAAAGATATGCTCCTTGCCCCCGAATCGACGCCGGATAGGATTTTTCATCCCTGACCGCACCCAAAACACCTTCCCCATCTGCCCGAAGTCCCGACCTTATGAGCGCAACACCTTCGCCGATCGCTGCACGCCCTCCTAAAATGTTGCTACCTAAACTAACACGGGCATGATGGTAATAATCTGCAGCCTGTTGGTATTCCTTTTTTTGATAGGCTTCGTCGCCAAGCTCCAGAAAAATGGTCCCACCCAGTGGATTGGAAATATATTTTCGCGCGAAACGTTCTCGCGTATTCGTCCGGATCGCTTCCCAATAAGCCGCCTTCATGGACTTTTTGCACATACTTCGCCCAACCATAATGATGAGCACAAGACATGAAATAAGACAAATTACCACCCCCGCCGATCTTATGGGGCGTGCATACCGCGTGAAAAACATCCATACCTTATCGCTGAAATCAGCCGATTTGAACGCATCATCTAAACTCTCATTGGACTCTTCCATACTCTCGTCTAAGGTGTGTTTAAGAGGGGACTCGAACCCCTATGCCTCTCGGCACTGCCGCCTGAAGACAGCGTGTCTACCAATTCCACCACTTAAACAATACCCCTAAAAATCAAAACTCCGTCAATTTTGTCAAGGCAATCTATTTGCCAAAAGGTGTTGCCTGTGGGGCTCTGCCCCACACCCCGCAAGGAGATTGCTATGGGGCTCCGCCCCATACCCCGCAAGGAGTCATGGACTCCTTGACCTCGTCTTTGCGGCCGAGCCCGGCGCGTTCCGCGCCGGGCTCGGCCGCAAGGGGCAAGTTTTTTCTTTTTTTTTAATTCTGCGGATTGATCCAGGGGATAGATCCCTTGGCGAGGATTCTAAGGGCGAGGAGCCCTTAGGGCAACTTCCAGGGAGTAGGGCGTGGAATCCATCGGGGAACGTTACGTTTGTAAGTATGGTAATCTTTGCCGAAGCGTTTTTCCAAGTCTTTTTCTTCGAAGAAGGGAAAATAGAGCATATTGCCTAGCAAAAACAGTCCAAACAATCCCAAAACGAGGTATGAATTAAGGAGTAAAGCTTCTGCAATTTGCATCATAAATACGCTTGCGATCATTGGATTTCGGACATAAGCATAGGGGCCTTCCATGACCAATTTTTTAGGAGGATTCCAGGGAGCGGCCGTACCTTTACCCTTATTGGCGAAGAGCCACATGGTCCAGGCCGCCAGCGATAACCCCAGAATGAGGAGAATACTGCCTAAAACAATTAGAAAAAAATGATTAGGTTTCCAGGTATAATCTGTTAGGTAGAGTGCAAGTGCGGGAATCGTTACCAGGACATTGAGTGGCAATATGACGATTGTTTTGATCCATTCTAAAATCATTTTAGTACAGACGTAAGTACGGCTAGCACATTTGAGAAGAATAGCAAGTGAAAAAATATTTTTCGACAGGGACGATTTTTTATGGAAATTGTGGATTGTTATCGAAATTTTCGACATGCCGATTGCTCCTACCCTCTACCCTTCAGCCTTGGAAGCTTTTTCCGCATTGTCAAGTCGTTTTATAAATAGTTTCTATTTTTCTAGAAAATATTGTCTCTGCTTTACCGAAATGGGTAAGCCCACTCTTTCCATTACTTGTAGCATATCTTCCCAAACTACGCGTTTCATCGTGTTTGTTCCGTTACGCAGGAGGTAGGAGGGGTGGAAGGTAATCATCAGGGGAATGCCACAAAACTCGTGCCATCGACCGCGTACGGCCGACATTCTTCGACTTTTATCGGCTCCCAGTAAGCCGCTGACGGCCGTTGCTCCGAGTGCTACGATAACTTTCGGTTGGACGATTTCGACCTGTTCGATGAGGTAAGGCAAACAAAACTGCATTTCCTCCTGAGTTGGGGGGCGATTACCCGTTTCGCTATCCATTTCGGGGCGCCAGTTCATGATATTGCCGATGTAAACCTTTTCCCGTGACAGGTCCATGGCCGTGATGATTTTTGTCAGCAGTTGTCCAGCTCGACCGACAAAGGGAATACCCTGAATTTCTTCATCGGCACCGGGAGCTTCACCGCAAAAGAAAATTTCCGCATCCAGATCACCGACGCCAAAGACCAAATTTTTTCCTGGACGAACGTGTTTTTTCAGGTCTTCATTACCTAGAACACGCTCGCGCAAATTCTCCCAATGTCCCCGTTTACTCGTGAAAGTTTGTGTCGATTCGGGTATCGACCCAATGGTTTGCAATTTTTCACTATGGCCTATTTCGGGCGATGGATGCTGTATTCGATTTTTGGAAGATCGCTGCGTGATCTGGGGGGGAACAATCGGACCTTTCTCTAAAAAATCGAAGTTTTCAGTACCGATAGGAATCATCTTTTGCCCTTGTTTTTGGAGACTTTCTAAAGCTTCAACCAATACACTGACTAGGCATGCCATGCTGAAAAAATAAGACAAAGATTAGGGCTGTAAACGTATTTTATCAGCCATCAACGTTAAAAAAACGGCACATTTTCGTAGTGAAAAATTTCAACATTTTCCCAATCGCGGGTAATTTCGATGACGTCAAAGCGAAAATATTGCAAATAATTCCGATTGATATACGCTTCAAGGACGGGTTTAAGGGCAGATTTTTTCTTTTTGGTGATGGAAAAATAGCCGGAGACGAGGGCACCTTTCTGTCGCGTACGTACTTCGACGAATACGGTAACCGGACCATCTTTGGCAATGATATCGATTTCGCCATTTTTATGGCGCCAATTTTTCTCAATAATTTTATATTTCTTCCTTTTTTTCAGAAAATTTATGGCTAATTTTTCGCCCTCGTTTCCGGTCTCCTGTTTTTGTGTCAACATTGTTTTGTGGATGAATTTTATGAAAAATTTCACAATTTAAAATCAAAAAAATTCAGAGGAAACCCGCCTTAAGCTCGATTTACTATCAACTGTCAAAATTTCATTTCTTTCCACCAGGCAAAAGAAGCATTACTGCGTGGAGAAACCGCCAAATCTCAAACAATGCACTATCCTTAATGGTTCCAGTTGAATGGCCCCTTATATTCGAACATGCCGAACCCCATATTTGGTGGGCTAACAATCAAATACCCGTTTACAGGCTTCGACTTCTGCCATAAGATAAGACGAATCTATGCCAAGCTTCTTTAATTTGAGCTCGGAGGCTCCCTTCTCCCACTTCATCCAGCGGACCGAGAATGCATGTGTCATCTTTCACATCATAGCAGAAATTTATTTTTATATTTCTAAAAAATGGCATATCTAGAAGCGCCATGATTTCTTTAATGAGTCGGCACCCAATCGGATTATCACAAACTTCCTTAAATGCTCGTTTAAATTTTTCAATGTTGCGATCATCGGGAGCGTATAATCGACATTTTTCTGCCAAAAATCTCTCCCTATCCTCTGGACTGATGGGAGCAAATCTGTCATCCCTCAAAATTTCGTTATTATAAAGGTAGACTTTTTTACTAAATAGCGTCCCAAGAAGGAATATGGGCGAACAGGCCCCCACCGTCTCTTCAGGAACATACACTGTAAATGCCGGAGCAGCACTGTGGCAATGAACGTAAAATATACCGGACAGAAATATTGCCAATAATTTTTTTACATCAGTTAATTTATGCATAATGCTTCTGTCGGGAAGTACTTCTAAAAAAAGGCAAGCAAATATTTCGAGGGAAAACTTGTAAAATACTACAGGGAACATTTCTGCTCCAAGCTCGATTCATATAAAATCGATTTTACTATCAACTGTCAAAATTCCATTTCTCTTTCTACGGAAGGGCATTACTTTGCATAGGAACTGTCGATCCTAAGCAGTGTATTATGCTTAATAGACCCAATTTGAAGATGTCTTTTTTTAGTTTTTTGCGGAAAATAATAAAAAATAATTCACTTTTAAGTGAAAAATATTATAATACACCCATCGTGAATCGATTATTTTTTTTACATCTATTGTTTTTTCTCTCAGTATTGGGAGGAACTGTTCTATTTTCTTCATCCCATTCCTCGACTGTCGGAAGCTCGTGTAATGGTTCTATTACGCCGCAACAACTCTTTGCCGGGCAATACAGAAACAGTATGCTAGAAGATGGCTATAAGAAAGAGTTCGCCGATGCAGTTTTTAACGCAATGGCTATTCTTTACGAAAGTGGCATAGAAGAGCTTTTCCCCAAAGGCATTATGAATGTTAGCGACGTAGTTTATGCTCCAGAATACATTGCGATGAGAAAAAGAGTTACCGATAAATTGAGTCAAATAATGAAAGACAACGGCATCGATTATGATATCATTAATCGATATCTTAAAGCTCAGCAACAAAATTCTTGGAGTGAACAATCCCTTGCTATGAAATATTTTTTATTTACGCAACGTAAAGAAAGGGATGATTTTGAAAAAACCTACTTCTGGGGTGAACGAGATTTAAGTAGCTTGGAACTTCAACATATAAAGGAAATAATTAGAAATATAAAAACAGAAGCTAATGATAAGGGATTAATTTTAAATATTAAAAAAGAAAAATATACAAAATCCGTTGCCATGTATAAAGCTTTGACCGCCATGGCTTTAAATAAAGCCCAAGTTCCCGGGAAGATTGATCATGAAAGGAATATTTGTATCGTACAGCGAGGAATGAAGCGGGAAGATCTCATTAAATTCTATCCTGGATATGTAAAAATAAATGAAGGTGAAATATTCACGGGTACGATGAAACATGGCATTGCAGATTCCGTAGCACTTGGCCCCCCAGCATCGGAATATACTAATCCCAATGAATATGATGTCATCGAAATGGAAGTGCCCTTCAGTAGGATTCTTGTCGCCTATTTTGTATCTCCCGAATTGAGTTTTGATGGCCCTCCCTACGGTATACCTTATAATTCCAGTACTCGAGATAATAAGGACGGTAAAGGTTCTGAGCACGAATTGATATGTGACATGAGCAACCTTCCAATAAAAATAATAAAAATGAGCACCCAAGAATGGCTTCTAGCTCTATCCTATACCAAAATAAGATTCAAGGCTTGTATGGCCAATCAGTTTAGGTGAATCGTTTCGATTGGAACGAAACATATAAACAATTTGGAAATGATGAACCATCTGAAAAATTTGAAAATATTTTTCATTCACCAACCTTTCCCACTGGAGCCGGGGATGAGATTCGAACTCACGACCCACGCATTACGAATGCGTTGCTCTACCAGCTGAGCTACCCCGGCAAATTTTATCGGAATTTTTATTTCCTGAAAAATTATAAAATCCTTTGCGAATTTTTCAATTCCTTAAAAATTTTCTCCAAAAATCTCAATTCACTCTCAAATAACGGAGCCGACTGTCAGACTTGAACTGACGACCGTCCGCTTACAAGGCGGGTGCTCTACCAACTGAGCTAAGTCGGCGATGGTGGGTCGACTGGGATTCGAACCCAGAACCAATGGCTTAAAAGGCCACTGCTCTACCATTGAGCTACCAACCCAAACCAGCCCTAGCACCCTAATCGGCCAAATCTTCCTGTCAACTTTCTTCTTAACGAATTTCAACCGCAATATCTTTGAGGTTTTTATAATTAACACCCGCTAATTGTAAAAGTCATTTTGCGTCACCCATAACCATGGAAATAATGAGTAGAAAAATTTACGATCCCCACTGGCTATCCCAAGCCACATCCTTGAGCGAGCCACATCCTTGAGTTTCACTTTTTTAACCGATCGCCATAGATCGTCAGAGCAAATATAATCAGGACAAATACCGCAGATGGAAAAATGACCAGCCAAGGCGACGTCGTCATAAATTTTGCACCCTCCGCTATCAAAATCCCCAATGAACTTTTCGGTGGCTGTATACCAATCCCTAAAAAACTCAAGAACGATTCCAATGTAATCACACTCGGTAGCGTAATGATAAAACAAACGATAATTATTCCCTTGGTATTGGGTAACATGTGCTTCCATATAATCGTCGCCTCTTTTTGCCCTAGCCCCCTTGCCACCTGAATATATCCACTCTCCTTTATCTTCAACACCTCCGCACGAATAATCCGTGCCGTCGTCATCCATTCCACAATGCTAATCGCCAAAAATAAGACACAAATATGTTTTCCAAAAATAATCATCAGCAAAATAACGATGAGCGTTAAAGGAATGGGATATAAAACATCCACCATGCGCATCAGTATTAAATCAATTTTACTACCGCAGTACCCCGAAATCATCCCGTAAACGGTACCTAATCCAACCGCCAATAACGTCGTCACAAAACCAACTGACAGGGAAATACAACAGGCGTAAATAATCCGAGAAAATAAATCTCGGCCTAACTGATCGGTCCCAAACCAATGATCTCCGTTCGGCGCAATAGCTCCCAGGGAAATATTTTGTTGATAGTAGGGATAACGCCGGATCCCTATAAATGCCGCTAACACAACCAGACCCACGGTACAATAAAAAATATACTTTAAAATGCTCTCTCTTTTCACGGAAACCAACATAATTTTTCTAAAAGCTCCATGACTACCGTCAACTTTAAATTTGCAGAGTCTAGAAAGCTTCGGTTGCTCGGAGGACTCCACACTCGGATTTCCGCCAGGAGACTGCTGTGGGACTCTGCCTTTTATTACTTTCAAGTCTGCCCTGGCGCTTCGCGCCGGGCTCGGCCGCTAAAGAGTGTTTTTAAAATTACTGGTAGCTTTATTTTTTTAAAGATCCCTCACAATTTCTCAGACCTTGACTGAGTTGCGGTATTATCAATAAAGTTTTTTGCCGCATCAACGGTCTTAGTCTCGATCTTATAGAGTTCACCTCTAATGAAAAAGCCATCCCGCAGTTTTCTTCCAAAACCCTGGCTGAACGAAGAAGTTATTAACGACGCTTTTTGTTGTATCAAGGAACTTACCTCCGAACCTGCAAAGTCCACCTCCAATATTGGAGACTTTAAAAAGGAAATATTTTATAACTCCCCCTTGTATCTTTGCCATTTCTTCGCTATGATAAAATTGTATTTCCTGATTTTTAATTTTGTAATCGAAAATCGTTTCTAGAATAGTTGGTATGGTGTATGTAAGAGGAGTTAAAATTTTAAATACTCTATACCAACCCCACCATTTAGATGTAGTATTTGTGCCGCTTTTGCTAACTATCATTTCGCATTGTTTGCCAGCCTCATTCTTTACCGATTGATTTTGCGTATTCGATTGCTCTTTCTTTCTAAAATCATCCAAAATCCTAGTAAACGGAAGATGTGGTAATGGTTTTACGTGAAATTTTTCACCAATCGCACCATATCGATGTTTCAATAAAACTATATTTTCATAAATTCGAAACTTATCCTCATAATAATATAGGCGTATAACCGATTTTTCTACTCTATCGGCATCCGTTAAAAGTGTATCTTTTCCTACCCCTTCATCCTTTGCATTTCTAATGGTCCCGAGGTTATCTCCTATATAAGAGTTTGGAGCTTTTCCAAAAGCCACCAATAGAGATGAAGTAATACTCATGGCCCCTACTATTAACGATGACTCTAATTTTTTTAATTTATTCATAGTTCCCTCATTGTTGCCATAATAAATCTCAGTTATTTCCGGTCTTGTCAAGAAAAAAATAAAAATATTTTCCTATAACAGACGGAAAAAGAAAACTGGCTCAGTTTTAGCCGACTGCGGTCTTTGATGACATTTTCTTAAAGTTAACAGTCCCCGCGGCTACGCCGCGGGGACTGTTTTTTTATGGGGCTCCGCCCCATACCCCGCAAGGAGTCGCAGACTCCTTGACCTCCTTTGGCGGCCGAGCCCGGCGCAGTTTGCGCCGGGCTCGGCCGCAAGGCCAAATTAAGATTTGCAATTCAACGTTCAGATTTAGCCTAAACCGATGAGGTGCTTGAGGAAGATAAAAGATTTTTGGCCATATTGCCGTCGTTAGGAGTTTATCGGTCGCTCCTTTGTCTAAGCGGGACGTTGCCAGAAGGCGACTTTTTCTCGCATTTCGATTTACCCATTATCGCTGCAGACGGAGCATCAAATTTGCTTTCGCAGAGAGGTATTATTGTAGATGTTGTTATTGGTGATTGGGATAGCGCAAGAGCGCCGATTGCAGAGCGAACGAAAAAAATCGTCATTAAAGACCAATCGTCTTCGGATTTTCAAAAAGCACTAAAATTTATCCAAGAAAATCATCTATCACCATCGATCATTTTGGGTATTAGCGGGGGCTATATCGATCATATTTTAAATAATGTGGGTATTTTAGCGCAAACGGATTCGATCGGTTACGCAACCCCCAATCTCTGCCTTTCGCTACGCGGTCATTGGACGTCGAATTTTCCAATTGGGACAAAATTATCGCTATTTGGTATGCCTTCTGGAAAAATCAGTACGCATGGTTTGCGTTGGGAGCTGGAAAATCAGGAGCTTTGTTTTTCTGGATACACCTCTTGTTTTAATCGCACGGTAGCAGAATGGGTAACATTTGATATCCATGGAGGGACTATTTTTCTTGTCATTTACTTGAGTAATGAGGTGGACGAAGGCAGTGCAGGCATTGCCCTGCAATGTTAAAGTTTCATCAAAATCACATTCCTGTACGTAATCGTATTGGCAAGATTCCCAAGAAAGTCAGGCTTAAGGCATGAATGGTGGTAGAAAAGATTCAAAAAAAGAAATTGTTGAGGCGCGAACGGAGATAATGGCAAAGTTGATGTTAGTATCGGAAAAGGATATCCAGGAGGATTGTTTATTATATGGGGTTTTAAAAAAGTCATTCATTGAGCGCATTCTATGGCTGGAGGATCAGACTAAACCTACCCTTGATTATATCATTGTCCAGTGTGAAGCGTGTAATAAATGCAATTTTAAAGCGATGCCATCGAAAATGTAGTCCGTTAAAAACATAAACGGTCTTCCTTTTGCCGTCTGTTGCGAAAAAATATTTTTGATTTTTTTATTTTCATCTTGACAGAGTCGAAAATAGTTGAGATATATCGTAACAACAATGGAAAGGTTATGAATAAATTAAAAAGAATAGAATTGCTGCTAGGGTTGGGTATTGCAATATCTCCCTGTGGTTTTGCTGGTGATGCCAGTTTGGTAGGGAGTCCTTACGAAGTTCCTGTAGGAAAGAATCCAAAGAGTGATATCGGGTTAGTAGGGAATCCTTGCAAAATCGCTGCAGAAAAAAGCTCAGATTCTCAAGCGGTAAAACTTGACCGATAGCAGCAAAATGCTTTTGGGATCCCATAAGAATAGCAGCAAAAGTCGGGGGCAATTTTGTGGTAGCAAATCCTATAAAGTCATCTATAGCACGAGGAGGATTGACGCTTCATAAGTTTTTCACAAACAAATATTGCCAAAAATCCACTAAGTAAAATGTCCAGCCGGACATAGTTTCTTTGAAAAAAAATCCCAGACAGAAGCACTAAACAGCCCTCAGCAAAAACGGGGTGCGAGCGAAGGGGTTCGAACCCTCAACATCCACCTTGGCAAGGTGGCACTCTGCCAATTGAGTTACGCTCGCAAAAAGCTTCATGTACCATCGTAATCTCATTTTTTCAGTCCAGAGAAAAAGTGAGATTTTCTATGATCTATTTCTCTTTGCTGCCAATAATTCCTAAGGGCTACGCGCCCTTAGAATCCCCGCCAGGAGGCACCGCCTCCTGGACCTGGTTTTGCGGATTGATCCAGTGGCTTCGCTACTGGATCAATCCGCAGGGGCCAGAGGCCCGCCCCGCGGCTTCGCCGCGGGGCTGCTAATTTAAGAAAAGAAAAATTAGGTGCCGCGCAAACC
>JAITJQ010000081.1 GCA_031278845.1 Puniceicoccales bacterium | reverse complement strand
AGGGGGGGGCGGAGCCCCCCCTGGGCAGCCGGAGCCCCCTGGATATAGCCAAAGCCCCACAAACAGCCTCCTTGCGGATTGCTCCATTTTGACCACTATGGTTTCCAATGGAGCACAGTTGGCGAACATTTGCGCGGACGGTCAATGGCGAAATAGGTCAGCGATTGGAGTTTCTACCTGATTTTTTTGGTGATAAAAAGCTATGCATTACCTGTTCGGGGGGTGTTGATTCCGTTTGTTTAAGCCTTGTTACTGCGGCGCGCTTTCCCGTGGGACGGCTTGCGATTTTGCATTACAATCACAATACGAGGGATCAAGAAACGGATGGGGATGAAATATTTGTACGCCAATTGGCTGACGATTTGGGCATTGATTTTTTTTCCGAGAAAAGATTCAACGGTACAACGGCGGAAGAGGTTTTACGCAAGGCGCGCTATGATTTTTTTTCGCGGATGATGGCCAAACTGGGAAGCCCATACCTACTGCTCGCACACCAGGCCGACGATGTCATCGAAACCATGCTTATGCGTCTAGCCCGGGGGAGTACGGAAATCGCTGCCCCTAAATATTGCCAATCTTTCGCCGATGGAACCTATCGCATCCGTCCCCTTATTCATATTTTTAAAGAAGAAATTATCGACCTATTTGTGAAAAACCAAATTCCTTGGCGTGAGGATTCAAGTAATTGTGGGGACGAATACCTGCGCAATCGCCTTCGCCGACTATTGCCCAAATGGGATTCTATTTTTGGGGAACGCAATTGGAAAAGGGGATTCCTTTTGGCCCATCGTTATTTGGACGAGGACGCCTTTTGCCTCCAACAAATGGCGGAAGCCCTGTGTACCGATTCTCAAAAGCTCGACCTGCAAAACGTTTCCCAGACCGCAATCATTCGCCGAGCCATTCAATTTTGGCTACGCGATTGTCCCTTACCGCGCCCCTGCTTCGAACAAATTCTCGATACCGTTATCCGAAATGACTCCGCAAAAATTAATATCCATGCCCAAACGTTTATCGAAATCGATCGAAAAATACTGTCCAAAAGGACGAAATATCCCTGTTTTTTCAAAATCGATTTCCAAAATTGGCAATCGGGAACCCTATATCTACCCACAGGGTACAAATTAACCCGCGCAATCGTTCCTTTTTCTCCCCGAGATCTGCTCACGGAGGAACTCAATAGCTCGGTCGTCTACGTCAACAATGAAAAATGTGGCAGAATTTCAATACGCACGTGGTACCATGGCGACCGCTATCGACCGATTAACGCTCCAACCAAATCTCTCAAAAAGCTCTTCTCCGAAAAAAAAATCCCCGCGGATCAACGGCACCAACTTCCCGTACTCTGCGACGAAAAGGGTGCCATTATTTGGGTCCCTCACCTACCGCCGGCCGATTTTGTAAAAGTCCAAAATAATTTCGCGCTAAAAATTACTTTTTCGTCGACATAAACAAAAAAATTCATGGGTTACAGGTGTATTTCATAATGACTTCGCCAATTCCGAATAAAAATAGCAATCGCGTGCGCTCCTTTTTCATCTGGGGTGCTATCGTTTTTGTCATGTGCCTTCTTTGGGAGAATTATAATTCGACCATATCGATCCAGAAAAAATGGACCATTTCCCAGGTTATCGAAGCCGCTAAGGCCGGTCAAATCACGCAGGGATTCGTCAAATCGGACCCCGCAAAGGGCGAAAAATGGCACGTTTTAAGCGGTAAAGCAAAAATAGATAAACCCATTACCCTCCTCAACGGCCAAATCCGAGACTATATTCAATTCGAAGCCGAAGGAAAATTGACGAGTCAGCGTTTCGAAGATCTCATGAATTCCTCGGATGTCTGGGTTGAAGAATCGAATAATAACCTCTGGATGTCCCTGCTCATCAGCATCCTACCGCTACTCATCCTCATCTTCTTTATCTATATTTTCTTTTTCCGTCCCCTTAAAAATGCGAATCGTAGCGCCCTTATTTTCGGAAAAAGTAAGGCGAAACTCATCTCCAAGGAAAATAACAAAAAAACATTTAAGGACTTCGCAGGCTATGAAGAGGCGAAGGAAGAGGTGGCGGAAATCGTCGACTTTTTGAAGAATCCGCAAAAGTTTAGGGATATCGGTGCCAAAATTCCCAAGGGGTTCCTCATGGTTGGCCCCCCCGGAACCGGTAAAACGTTACTCGCGCGCGCCATTGCCGGCGAAGCGAATGTGCCTTTCTTTAACGTAAGCGGATCAGATTTCGTCGAAATGTTCGTTGGCCTCGGTGCAGCCCGTGTGCGCGATACCTTTGAACAGGCCCGTAAAAGTTCCCCCTGCCTCGTCTTCATTGACGAAATCGATGCGGTCGGACGAAGTCGCGGAGCCGGTATCGGCGGCGGAAATGACGAGCGGGAACAAACGCTCAATTCACTACTTGTCGAAATGGACGGTTTTGAAGAAAATAATGGCGTCATCGTCATCGCCGCGACGAATCGTCCCGATGTACTCGACAACGCCCTCCTTCGTCCCGGACGTTTCGACCGCCAGGTGGTTATTGATATGCCCGACCTCACAGGTCGTCTCGAAATTTTAAAGGTCCACGCCGTACGCTTTAAACTCAAACCCCATATCAGTCTCAAAGAAGTCGCTCGGCATACTTCGGGATTCTCCGGCGCCGACCTAGAAAATTTACTCAATGAAGCGGCGATACTCTGTGCGCGCTACAATCGCAAAGAAATCGATCGGGCGGAAATCGATGAAGCCCACGATAAGGTCGCCTTTGGTTGCGAACGCCGCAAACTCATGGATCAAAAGGATAAAAAAGTTACCGCATTCCATGAAGCTGGCCACGCCATTATTCAAGCGATCGTCGATACCGGCGATATGCCCGTCCACAAGGTAACGATCCTTCCCCGCGGACAAACTCTAGGAAGTACGATGTTTATGCCCAAAAAAGATATATTTAATTACTCCAAAACGAATATTTTAAACAACATTTGCTGTTTCATGGGCGGACGTGTTGCCGAAGAAATCACATTCAATGAATTGACGAATGGTGCTGCCGGTGATATCAAATCGGCCACTAAACTGGCGCGAAAGATGGTCTGCGACTGGGGTATGAGTGACCTGGGAACGATCGCCTACGGCGAAAATCAAGACCACGTCTTCCTCGGAAAAGAAATTGCCCGCGATCAAAATTATAGCGAACAAACCGCCCAAAAAATCGATGCGGAAATCGCTAAAACAATCCAAAATGAATACGAACGCGCGAAAAAAATCCTCACCGAACATTACGCCCTCCTCCAAAAACTGGCGGAAGCACTACTGAAATACGAAACGATCGAGGGTAGACACGTCTACGAATTGGTTAAATACGGAGATTTCCGCTCAAAACCCACAGCTACACGCCGCCGACCGGTTCCTAAAAAGATCGAGGAAAAAAAGATCGAAGAGACCATAACTACCCTTATCGATGGAACATCTCCAGAAAAACAAAAAAAAGCTGATAAAAAGCTTGCAATTGAAAATAAAAACACAAGGAAAGAAATCGGAGTAGATTACTATGGAAAATATTAATTATATCCAAGCTTTTTGCACAATTATCATTCAAATTTATATCATCCTCAATCCAGTGACCTCCATCACGGTTATGTTGGGGATGAGCCAGAGCAATACGGTTATCGAACGCCTACAAGCTTCTAAACAAATTTGCATTGTCAGTGCTATATTGCTTTTCGCATTCGCCCTCTTCGGTAAAGTGATCCTCAACGATATTTTTTGCATCTCAACGGAAGCCTTTCAAGTGGGTGGGGGATTATTTGTCCTCCTCATCGGGCTTAGTATGGCTACCGCTAAAAATCCCGATAGTGATGTAAAGAGCGACAGCACAGCCCAAAATCTCTCGAGCTTAGTGATTACACCGCTCGCAACACCCCTACTGGTCGGTCCCGGGACCATGACGGCCACACTCGTAAAGCGTATGGAATTACCTGACTCTTTTGACTATGCCATTATCTTTTATTTAGCACTTGCGGTAACGATGATTGTCGTCTATTTTACGTTCGTTCTGGGGTGCAAATTTTCAAAATACTTGCAACCAAAGGTATTGCGAGTGATCCGAAAATTGGTGGGTATTTTCGTACTCTGTATCGGAACTTCCGCCATTCTCAAAGGTGTAAAAGTCTTTGTTCAATCGCTTTAATGCACTGTTTTGCACTTTTTTGTAATCGATTTAATGTTTATCCAACAATTCCCTTGACCATTTTATTATTTTTTTTATGGATAGGTACCGTTAGGCTAAAAGCCTAATGTTGGGAGTTTTGTGATGTGGTTTAATTGTTTTTTATTTTTAGTGATAATCTGCTGTTATTTCTTAGGCGGAGTTTTAGGCTTTCACTCCGATGCACAGGAAAAGGAGGTTACCGAAGTAGAAGCACCTGGAAATGCGGAATGGTCTTTTCGAAAAAAAGATTTTGTTCCTACGATCCAGGTACAATCGCCCATACCCGCTGAACAACGGGAAAAAAGTGATGGGAAATCCGGTGGGGATACAAACCATGGAATCGCTACACAGGACGGGAAAAAGGATTCATATAATCCCTTGGTTCCTCCTTCTCCTCCGAAAATAACGGAAATCGATTACCATAATCAGCCGAAAAACAATGAACCACAACTCTCTCCCTTTGAAAAAATCGCCACTACCAGCGATATATTAGAAAAAAATCGGCCGTCCTCCACGGAAAAATCTGATACCTACACCACAAACGATCCATCCCAAATCACCGACGATAAAATAACTGCCCCTAAATCCTCCTCCATACAATTATCCGAAAAACGAGTTCATTACCTGTTACTAAAGGCCCGCTCACTCCTGCTTGTAAACAACCTCGATGAAGCATACCAAATAACCCAAACAATACTAAAATCAGAACCCGATAACCAAAAAGCCCTCGCTATCAAAAATTATATCCAACAATGCGCCCTCGAAACAAATGACAAATTCCCAGGTAATGCCGCCGAAACACGAGAACGTATGATCAAAAGCGTAAAAGATACCTGGGAATTACCCAAAATCATTACCGAAAATTCCCATACCCAGGACGATAACGACGATTGGAGTAATGTATTTAAACACCTACACCGAATCATTATCCCTAAAATTTCCTTCAATAATACTCCCCTTACTCAGGCCATTAATACAATCGTCGCCCTCTCCGAACAATACGATACAAAAGAAAATCAACAGCAAAACGGTATCAATATGGTGGTCATGCTCGCAAATGCAGAATCGGAACCAACCCTTACCCTTAACCTAAAAAATATGCCCCTCGATAAAATCTTAAACTTTATCGCTAAATCAACCGCTTACCAATTCGATATCGAAGATGAAGTTATCGTATTCCGAAAGGCTGAAGGTAATTCGTCGGAAAATCTTATTACCGAATTCTTTAAAATCTCTCGCTCCGCTGTCGTCCGTATGACCGGTATCCAATCGGCAACTTCAGACTCTTCCGGTGGCGATAAGGATAGCAAAAAAACAGACTCCAGCGGCTCCAGTAGTTCCCTCGCAGAAGAAGAACGACTCATTAAAGAATTTTTGCAAAAAGCCGGCGTCAACTTCTCCTCCATCTCCGGTAGTAACTTAGCCTTCGACGGTTCCCAACTCATCGTCACCCAAAGCTTCCGTAATATCAAACGCGTTAAAGAAATCCTCGCTCGCTATGAACAAATTAAACAGGTGGAAATCGAAACAAAATTTATCGAAGTCCAACAGGGTAAACTCGACGAATTACAATTGGGTTGGAATTCTACCTTCACTCACCTCGGTACCGGTACCGAGGCCGCTGTCCATCCACGATCTTTCTCCATCGGTACTACGAACGCCGGTAATGATAATAGCAATATCAATAACTTGCGCTCTATCCATGACGCCTTTACCATCAGAAATGAAGCAGGCGGAAAAGGTACCATCGCTTTTACTAATCCTTCAGGCGCTCAGTCAACAATCGAAATCCCAAGCTCCACACCCAATACCCCCGGTGGCCTTAACCTCGGCGTGTCTGCTACAAACCTCGCTAACCTTACCGGTGTCATTAGTGATAAAATTGGCCTCAATTTGACCATCCGTGCCCTTGAACAACAATCCGGCTCCGACCTCATGAGCGCCCCTAAGTTAACCGTCCTCTCCGGAAAAACAGCTAAAATAATCGTCGCCCAAGAATTTATCTACCCCAAAACTTATGGCGAAATCTCCTCCGAAGTCGGAACCGGTGATGCCAATTCCGCAGGCGTAACCATCACCGCCGGTACCCCCAGCGACTTCGAAACCCGTAACGTCGGCGTCGAAATGAATGTTACCCCAACCGTCGAAGAAAATAATTGCATCAGCTTGCAACTCGCTCCCAAAGTTACCGAATTTGAGGGCTTCGTCGAATACGGTGGACGTAGTATCGCCATTTCCGGAACTACAAGGGCCGATCTCCCACCAGGCTTCTACCAACCCATATTCTCTACCCGCGAAATCCAAACCGAAGTCACGATCTACGACGGCGCTACCGTCGTCATGGGCGGCCTCACCCGCGAGGAAATTAAAGAAGTAAACGATAAAGTTCCCCTCCTCGGCGATATCCCACTCATCGGAAAATTGTTCCGCTCCAAAGGCGAAACAAATCAAAAGAAAAATTTACTCATCTTCGTCACCGCTAATGTCCTCTCCCCAGGCGGTACCCCCATCCGTATGCAGCAAACACCCCAAAAAGAACCCGTCTACCGCTCCCCTAAAGAAGGCCACTGGAACGTCTTCACCGAAATTAAATAACCCAAGTGGTCGCTGCCCAGAGGGCGCTGCCCTCTGGACTCCCGCCAGGGGATCCATCCCCTGGACCTGGATCAAACCGCAAAAGACCAAGAGGCCCGCCCGCGGCTTCGCCGCGGGCGGGCTTGAAAAAAATGGCCCAGTCCATGCGCATCGCGCATGGACTGGGCCAGTAATTTTAAAAACACTTGCCAAAAGGAAGCATCGCACGATATCTAAGATTTGGTTCCCAGCAGCTACATAGTAGTGAAGTCCTTCCCATCTCACCTCTATTGCGAAGGAAACATTATGGCTTTTTCTCGCAATTTCGGGAGTAACGGAATATGGAGAGGTAAATTTGATTTTAATGATTGGTCCTGTGGCGGCGTTGTTGCAGCTGATTTGATTTGAGCGTGCAGTGAAGTCCGCTGATCAAGTGATAGAAATGAGAACACACTTTTTCGTGATCGGGGTTTGAGCGGGACGAGTAATAGAGCTCCTTCCTCAGGTGATAAAAGTGAGAGCTCATGGGCCTGTTGTTTATGTGGCAACCATGCGAACAGTGGAATCTTCAGATCGAATGGTAGGGAGCGGAACACTTGAACCCGTAGACCGAGCGACAGAAATCGGAACATTAGAACCTGTAGATTAGATGGTAGCAATGGGAAGAATCGAATCTTTAAATCGGGTGATAGGGAGCGGAACACTTGAATCCGTAGATCGAGCGACAGAGATTGGAATACTGGAATCTGTAGATTAGGTGGTAGGGAGCGGAACGATTTAAGCTGTGGATCAAATGGCAGATCGGGAGATACTGGACTATTTGGTTGACATTTGACATCCACAGCTGCAGGAGATGTCATAGCAGCATCGGTAGATAGGGCATCCACATACGATGCAGTTAAAATAAACGTGAACATAAAGTACTTTCTCACGGCAACCACATGCTGATAAAAGTTGTTGTACCTGTCAATGGAAATTTGCATTATTTTGGTTGATAGGTGGAGAAAAGGCTTCTCAACCTCGAAAGTTACTTCAACGTGCGATATGGTAATGCTCTGGTGCAAATGTATGTAAGTATTTTTAAAAAGAAGTGCCGCGCTCTATCCAGGATGTTTTTTCCATTGCTATAGGGCGGGCACTTGTGAATTTGCTAAAAAGAACCATCGGTCTTGTTCTTGATTTGGTGGCAGAGAAAGAAAATGTTAAATTAATTCCGCAGGTGGCATAGCATCCGCACCAGCGCCAGCGGCCGCGAAACTTGTATACGATGTGCTTAAAATGAGCGCGATAATAGAATATTTTTCCGTGGTGATCGTATGGCTATAGAAATCATTATGCCTGTCAAGAGAATTTTTATAAAAAAAGAAATAAATTCTTCTTGATTGGCAAAAATGTCTTGACTGGTGAAAATGATGTCTTTCTATCTTATTATATAATGCGCGGGATACTTGAAATTAATTTAAATCTTTTGGCGACGAATGTGGAAAAAATTAGAGGAGAATTACCTCCCAATGTACGCTTCCTCGCTGCCCTCAAAACAAATGCCTATGGGCTGGGTCTTGAGAAAATTGCTTCGTTTTTAGGCAAAAGACGACGTCCTATGGTCGATGGCTTTGCCGTACTCAATGTCCAGGAAGCACTCGAAATCCGCTTCCTCGATATCGATTTGCCAATATGTATTCTTAGTCCAATTTTAAAAGATGAGTTGGAAGATTTATACCAGGCTAAGGCTATCCCTTTGATTTCCTCGCTCGAAGAAGTAAATGCATTACAGTGCCTGGCACAGGAAAAACAATACGTGCAACCCATACACGTCAAAATTGATACCGGAATGGGACGCCTCGGGGTCTGGTATGAAGCGGTCGATGCATTCTTTACTCATATCCGTAATTGTGACCATTTGAGAGCCTGCGGTTTGGCAACCCATTTTTCGTCCGTAATGAGCGATATGGCTTTTACGCAGCTGCAGTTGGAACGCTTTCAGAAAATTGTACAAAAATACGGCGAAGCGGATTGGCTCAATCACGCCTCAAGTAGTTTCGGTATCGATCGATTCATCGATGGAACTAATGCGGTGCGGATCGGTACGCTCAGCTTCGGTCTTCCGGAAGATAATGTCCTTGTAAAACGACTCGGGTTAGAATCGATAGTGCGTTTGAGTATGCCGATAACGCTCGTTAAATGTGTTCCCGCTGGGACGAAGATTGGCTATGAACAAACTTATTCTTTGGAGCGAGATACTAAAATTGCAATCGTATCACTGGGATATGCGGATGGCATTCCTATTTCCCTCTCCAATCACGGTGAAGTGCTCATCCATGGCCGGCGTTGCAAAATTATCGGGCGAGTTTCAATGGATCAATTAATCCTAGATGTCAGCGATTTGGAAGAGGTTGCGGTATCGGATGAGGTGGTCTTTTTCGGTAAGCAAGAGAGCGAAGAAATTTTATTTAGTGAATTTGTTCAAAGGGCGGGGCTTCTCATGCGAGCGGGATATATGGCCAGTTTATCGGAGCGACGAATCATACGTAAGTATATTCCAGAGATTTTTTCTGAAGATTGCTCTTCAGAGGCAAAAAATTATCAGTCTTTTTTTCTATCCATTTAAGTTTAGGCCTAAGGGCTGCGCGCCCTTAGAAACCCCGCCAGGAGGCACCGCCTTCTGGACCTGGGTTAGCGGATTGATCCAGGAGCAAATGCTTCTGGATCAATCCGCTAAGGCTAAAAGCCCGTCCCGCGGTTGCGCCGCGGGGGGCTGCTAATTTAAGAAAAGAAAAATTAGGTAACGCGCAACCCCTGCGCAATTTGCGCAGGGGTTCCGCGTCACTAAAGGAAAAAACAAGTCAACGAGTTCATTCTTGACCTTGCGGCCGAGCCCGGCGCGGAACGCGCCGGGCTCGG
>JAITJQ010000044.1 GCA_031278845.1 Puniceicoccales bacterium | reverse complement strand
GAGGGCAAGGAGGCTGTGCCTCCTTGCGGGGGGGGCAGGGGGGCGAAGCCCCCCTGGTTCCCTAAATTTTATCCAAATAATCCTGCAAGATTAGGACTGCCGCCGCAGAATCGATGGCGCCACTTTTCCGTAAATTGCGGCGATTTTTCCCTGAACGCCTTCGCAGATCGCCCACATTTTCGCTGGTTAGACGTTCATCGATTCGTTCGATTGGGACTGGGACAAACCGTTCTAGCCAATGGATAAAGCGATCCACCTCCATTGCTTTTGCTCCGATTGTATCGTCCATATTAAACGGATAGCCGACAATGATTCTATGGATTTGGTGCAATTTTCCGATTTCTGCGATTTTTTGCGCTACTTTTTCCCAAGTGGTCATAGGAATGGCTTCGATGGGCACTGCAAATTTTAGGTCACCGTCACCCACGCTCAACCCCAGCCGTTTTGTACCGTAGTCTATACCCAAATAGTTCATTTAGCGGATTGTGATTGCATTTTTTATGAGCTGATCAGCGGAAGCGGTGGGAAATTTTTCCATAATTTTCCGGACCATTGTTTCCGCCTCTGGACGTTTATATCCTAGAGCAACGAGTCCAAGTACGGCATCACTTTGTGCGGAATTAAGTACTTCACCTGGCCACGCACGATCCTTTATTTTATCTGAAAGCTCCAAAATCAATTTTTCCGCTGTTTTTTTCCCAATACCGGAAATTCCTGCCAACATGGTAACATTTTTGGTCATGATGAAGCCATTCAGTTCGGGTAATTTAAACTTACTCAGCATAGCCAAAGCGGTTTTAGGTCCAATCCCGGAGACTTTTTCAACGATTAACTTGAAAAAATCGCGTTCCTCCATGGTATTAAATCCGTAAAGTGAGTGGTTATCCTCCCGATAAATGGTATAGATCCATAACTTTACTGCCCCGCCAATCTCCGGTAAATCGGCCATTAGAGGAACAAACACCTCATAGCCGACACCCTGAATTTCAACAATGCAGCTCAGCGGTGTCCGATAACCTAAGCGCCCTTCTAGCATAACGATCACGGCCCACAGACTACGACTTCATTTACGAAGTCAAACAAACTTCATTTACCTTTGGCGATTTTATAGGCCTTTTTATACTGTTCGCGGAAATGGTTGGCGATTTTCGTTTGATACTGAATAGCATGGAGGTAATCTTTATTTTTTGCTTCCTGCATAATTTCTTTTGTGACGCGGTCGTAGGCGAATGTATTCAGGTCTTCCATTACGGCTAATGCCTCATCCGCAGCCTTAAGACGTCCTTCTTTGCGGGCCCGTTGAATGCCACACCAGGCCTTGCGCAACCTATCTTCCGGATCTAAAAATGCCATCTTGAAGACGAAACTAAGGGCATTAAAAACTGGTTTTGTCCACTCCTCACGGTATACGAAATCGCCCGTATCGTCGTAGGGATTGACATCCGGATCATTGGAATACTGTAAAAGTTTCGGGTTGTACGCCGTTTTCAAAATCGGTGCACGGCAAAGCGGAGTCTGCACGGGACCTCCGGGTGTCCCCACCCGAAATGCTAGCAAACTTTGGCCCGGAAGGGTTAGAACAAATTCTAAAAATTCCAGCGCCAATTCCTTATATTTTGCGCCGCGGTACAGGGAAATGGGATCCGGTGAAGGGGCACATCCCGATCGCGGAATGACAAAATTAAAGCGTGGTTTCGCTCCACGGCTTGCGATATTTGCCTTTTCCGAACGCCCATAGAAATCGGTTGCAATTCCCACGGGACAATTGCCCTCCGCCACATCGAGAACCGTTTGCGCCGAAGAATCCGTCATATAATGTCCATTGGCAACAATCTTTTGAATTAATTTTAATCCCTCGAACCAACCCTCTCGGATCGCCAGTGCTTCGATTTTTTTGAGGTCTCGATCGGGATTTTCCTCGCTCACTTTGCGATTAAAAACGATTTGCATCTGCTGCTGGATCAGCATTTCGTAGGATTTGAGCGTCGAGCTGCTCTTGGTCGGATCGACAATCGCGATGCCATTGATGTAGCGTGGATCGGCGAGATCCATCCAAGTTTCGGGAGAATGTTCAATTCCTCGGGCTTTGAGCGCGTCCGTATTGTAAATAATTCCAAAACTCGAAAGACTTCCTCCAATCCAGTGGCCATTAGCCTCCCATAGGCGGTCGCCTGCAAAAAATTCCGGAATTGTATCATCCCTGAAGAGTTCCGGATGCGTTTGAATAAACCCGCTGGGTACGGTATATCCCTTGGCACACTGCATTTTGTGATCGAAAACACCGCCACCAAATAGTAAATCGACACCACAGCCCACATTCGATTCGAGAAAAGCACATTTTACTTCCCATTCCTTTGGAGTAGCATTTTGTTCCGTTACATTTTCCAGGCGGGAGAAAATCGTTCGGACCTCCTGAGTCCAAGGTTTTTTCAAAACTTTCTCCCAGTAAAAGCGAAAATTATTCAAAAATATCGAATCGACGTAGCGCGCCACATCGCGGCCACCACCGGGATGACGCCAGTCAACGACGACCGTCTTCCCCGTTTTTTTCCGATACCACTCGGAAAACCCACGGCCATACTCGCTACGCAATGTTTCGTTATGTGAGGTAATGATGACGATGACACCGTTCGACGATAGGGGTACCAAAGTGACTTCCCTCCGTTGAAAAATAAAGGGAACCGCAACCACTAGGGCAACACCGATGAGAATAACGATCTTTTTAACCATTTTACTCGCTTAAAATAATCACATCCTCCGGCAAAGCCCAGGCGTAGATCCCATAGCGTTC
>JAITJQ010000042.1 GCA_031278845.1 Puniceicoccales bacterium | reverse complement strand
CCAGTGGCGGCTTCCATACCGCTATCGCGTAAGTCGCGAGCCGTTGCCAATCCAGCCGACAAAGTCGGCAAGACGGAGGCCGACACTGTCGGCGGCGGCTCCGGGAGCACCCTAATTGCAGCGGAGCAGATGGATCGACAATGCCGTATGCTGGAACTCGATGAAAAGTATTGCGATGTCATTTTGCCGCCGCACGGGCGCTACATTGGTGCGAGTTCTAAGCCAATGACCGAATACCGAAAGCAGCCCGGTGAGCGATTGGGCTTCAATTGGATGGTACCCAATGTCACTGGAAAACGGGCCATCCGCCATGTGATTTTCGACTCCAATTTTTGGAAATCCTTCATCCATGTGCGTTTAGCAGTGCCCATTGGCGATCATGGAAGTTTATCGTTTTTCGGCCGTTATCCGGACCTGCATCAGCTCATTGCGGAACATCTCACGGCGGAATATCGCGTGAAAACCGTGGGCCGAGGCCGGGTCGTCGATGAGTGGAAAATACGCCCCGAACGGCGCGATGCCAGCGCAGCTGGCGTCGATAGAACTGGCTTCGCCAGCAATAATATGCTTACGTCGACTGATGCCGGTACGGCGAGTTTGATTCGGGCTCTGCCAGTATCCCTGTCGGCTGTGCCGACTCTGCTTGAATTTAAGCCGGCAAATCGCCTTAAGGCGCCATTACGTTTATCGGCGATTCAGTCCGGTGGGCTAACGGAGGCAAATTCCACGGCGAAGGGAACTGCATTACGGCTTTCCGAGGTGCAAAAAAATAGGCATTTAAAGGTAGATTATTGAGGATTTGCCATGATGCAAGATGGCCGATATCCCAATTGAGGCGGATGGAAGAACAAAAAATTATTCGATGGGCCGACGGCTAAAGGCAGTGGCAATTTCTTTTTTCAGTCGTTATAGTTTAGGTTTATTTGTGTATTTTGGGATCCTTTGTGCCTGAGTCTGAGCTTAATTTGTAATAACTTCATCAAAATCTAATTTCACTGGAAAAATTATTGACTGTGGTTGGGATCAGAATGTATTGGAATCATGGATATAAGAGTTTTTCTTAAATTATTTAGTGTAGGAGTTTTAATGAGTGGAAGTTATTTGGCTAGTGGAAATCCATTGCTCATGTCAGAGGAAGAGGCTATAGCACTTGGAAATAATGTGAGTGATGGAAAGATCCCAGAGCATGATAGTTTTTTCAGCGGAATAAATGTTTCAGAGTTAAATGATCGGCAAAAAGTTGATGCTGTAAAAAATCTTTATTTGGCCCATTACTATGCCAGCAGTTTTATGGAAGATTTTCGAGTGGCGTGTTTAAGCAAGATGATCGAAATAGCTCAAAGCTATGACAAAGTGAAAGGAAGTGTTAATTTTAAAATTGCTTACCTATTGTATTTATCCCAAATAGGACCCGATGGGAGCTTAAAATCGGACGCTAACGTAGATGTCGTGGAAGCCGTAATCAATAGATTGGCAGGTGCCGTTAATGGAGATAGGGACAATGCCAGAGAATGTTTGGGGAGATTTAATGAAGTTTTGAAACATTCCCGTCTAAGGATTTATGCTTCAGATGATCAATAAAATGAGAAAAAGCAAGTTACTATTGGGATACTTTTTCTTCTGGTTGTTGCGGAATATATGTTTCGCAACTGGGGCTGTTGAATTAAATGTTTTCAATGTAGGACAGGCGAACTTTACCATATGTGTTTCGGGAGATAAGGCGCTAGTTTTCGATTGCGGAACTGCAGAAATAGCAAAGTGGGTTAGTAAAAAAAGTCCTAAATCACGAGATTTTGCAACAAATCCACTCTGCCCGGGAGACAGTCCCCTGATTCTTGTTACCCGAGGCAACTCAATTTGAATGAGATGAATACCCCTTTTCACTTCTTGACCAGAAAGTCGATCTACCATAACGTAATACTTCATGAATGCATCTTCTGGCATCGGATGAGCTTGGACTTCCTGGAGAAACAACTGATTTAAATCTTCTTCACCTTTCCTTGGCTGTATACCCCGTATCCTCTGCGTATCATAATCTAAAAATTGTATCGCATATACAGGTTTGAGTCCTTCATACCAATCAGGCCTTCCTGAAGTCGCCTCCGATAATTGATGAGAATAGGTATACGCCGCATAGTAAAGCGCCCGTTCGTCAAACATTATGTGACGCCTCGCCTGCATTTCAATGATAACACTATCTCTTCCCTGTGTTTTTGCGTGAAAATCCATAAAAGCATCTTTTTTAGGAGATAACGGGACCTAATGATAGGCTTTTGTTATCTTAGTTACCGGATTGTCTTGAAAATCCGGAACAACGCTGTTGATCAGAGACATAGCAATTTCCTCATTACTCATGATATGTCGAAACGCCACATCTACAATTGGATTTGCAAAAACTTCGTGTGACGGTTGAGGTTGCGCAGCTTGCAAAACACATCCTCCATAAAATATAAAACAAATTTTTAAAAGAAAACTTCTACAACTATTCATATACATACTGCCTATATTTCTTGCCTAAAAAATAATGCTTGTCAAGAGAAAATATCCAAAAAAAATATAAATTACTGTAGTCTTAACTCAAAAATCCAACGATGTAGAGTTTCTGCGCCGAAGATTTCCCTACCCATATCGAATGTCTGTCCCCGGGGGGTGCTTTCCTGCGGAAATGGGACCGGCCATATCCTCACATCGATTTCAAATCAAGGCTTGGTGCAGATAATAAAAAAGAATGAACAGCCGGTAAAGCGATGCGCAATTTATTGCCGTAAGAGCACGGAGGAAGGCCTGGAACAGGAATTTAATAGCTTAGATGCCCAGCGCCATTCCTGCGAATTGTATGTATCGATCCAAAGGGAAAAGGGTTGGACATGTTTACTGGAATATTACGAGGACGGAGGCCATTCCGGTGGGAACACGAATCGTCCGGGACTCAAAAAACTTTTGGCCGATGCGGAAGCCGGTAAGATTGATATCATCGTGGTCTATAAAATTGACCGATTAAGCCGATCATTGCGGGATTTTCTGGACATTTCGCAGGAGTTCGACCAGAAGAATGTTGCTTTCGTTAGCGTCACCCAA
>JAITJQ010000021.1 GCA_031278845.1 Puniceicoccales bacterium | reverse complement strand
TGAAAATTGTGCAGATCAAACCGGCGGAGTTGTGAAGTGAAAATTTGCGATGGGGATCCGCTCCCTGTAATGCGAGCTGGGAAGCCAGAAATACTGTCCGAACCACCGTCGATGAATGGCTAAACTGCCCCGTATCGGTCACGATCCCGACGTACAACGCCGTTGCCGCTCCGATCCCCCACTGTTTCTGCTCAAGAAAATCCGCAATCATCTCGCAGGTTGCCGCCGCTTCGGGATAGAAAAAATTATGCCGCGCAAACTTTTCTCCGAAAATGTGGTCATTAATCAGCATGAGTGGCTTCGATAACTTTTTTGCAAAGTCACCAGCCCGTAACATGATCTTGCAATCCATAAAAATAGATTCATCGGCTGCTATTTCCTCCGCTCGCGTGAAATCGTAATCCCGAGCAATCCATTGCGAATTCATCGCAATCTTACCCTTGGTTAACCCGATTAGCGGAATCGCACCGTACTGCAGTAAAATATCACGCATGACAATCTGCGCACCAATACAGTCGCCATCCGGATGTAAATGCCCCCAAATGCCGACGCGTTTTCCTTTGAGCTGCTCACAAACGGAAAAAAATTGTTCGGCACCATCAAAATGTTCCATGACATTCATAGCCGTTCCGCAATAAGTTCATTTAACTTGCGAATATCCCGACAAAATAGCCGAATACCTTCGGATAATTTTTCCATCGCCATCTGATTTTCATTCAGTTCTAACCGAAAATCGGATTCCTTTAATGCCATTTTTTGTTCCCATTCTCCACCTATCGACTCCATTTCATTGGATACGGTGCCCTCCGTTTGCGTCAATTGCTCGAGTAACTGGGGACTAATCGTCAGTAAATCGCAACCCGCAAGTGCCGTAATCTCTTCAATATTTCTAAAACTCGCCGCCATAATTTCCGTCTCGTAACCCCACTTTTTATAGTAACTAAAAATGCGCCGTACCGACTCCACGCCCGGATCAAAGCCATCTACCAAAGCCTCCGGATTATTCGATTGATACCAGTCCAAAATGCGACCGACAAATGGAGAAATTAATGTCACCTTGGCCTCCGCACAGGCCACCGCCTGCTCCAAAGAAAATACCAACGTCATATTGCAATGAATACCCTCTTTCTCAAGGGATTTGGCAGCCTGAATACCTTCCCAGGTCGCTGCAATTTTTATAAGTACGGATTGTCTGGGAACTCCCCTAGCTCGATACAAATCGATCAATTCTCGCGCTTTATTAACCGTTGCCGTGGCGTCGAACGATAGGTGGGCATCAACCTCCGTCGAAATGCGACCGGGAATAATTTTTAAAATTTCTACCCCCATTTCGACAACGAGGCGATCTAAAATCTGGTCCGGCCCCCATCCGTCGTAAAGTGTTAAAATATTTCTCAAAAAATATGGATTTTTCGTAACCGTTTTAAGGACGATTGACGGATTGGTTGTCGCATCCCGCGGCCGAAATTTTTCAATAACGCCCAAATCACCAGTATCCGCAACTACCGTGGAATAGGTTTTTAATTGATCGAGTAGATCCATCGAATTGCGATCATTCAAATTTTTTAAAAAATACAACAAATTTCAATCGATTCTCGCTCCATCGGGAACGATTTTTGATACTAACAACTAAAGATATGGAGATTTCCAATAATGCAGCAGCAAAGCTATAGAAAGCCGCAACATTTCCAAGCTTTTTGTAGCACTTTGTCCTTCTTTGAAGCCTTGCCAAATAGTATCTAAGCACTGAGTTTCAGCTCTTTACCAAACAAGTTTCCGCTTTTGCTACAACATATCGCATACCTGAGTTCAGGGAAAGTTCTTCAGGATAGGTTAGATTTTCCACACCACCTTCAAGTTATTCTTATCCAACTTATCCAGTAACTTCCTCAAGGGTTTCCCTTCATCGGTCCCCTTTTCCAATGCACTAAAATGCAGCCGGTTGCAACTCTTACATCTGTATCTCTGCATTCCTCCCTTGAAAAAAGGAGATTATATCTATAAGGATACAAAACATCACGAAATAGAGTTGATGCGATCTGATATGACAACCCATAGGGGAGCCATCGATCCTAAAACGGGTAAAATTTACAAAGAAGGCGTTACGGTATAGTAGAAAAGGGTGAAGGGTTGTCATATGTACCGATGACCGATTGCCCATTTTGTGGATCAAAATTTCCACCTGATCTAGTAGAAGAATGGTCTGATATCATTTGGGAAGATTGCAATAGATCTATTTCCCGGGGATCTTATCCGAGCTATTTGGGATATGCAGAAAAACCGTAGAAAAACCGAGGATTTGTATGAGCCTTTCCTGGCAGCTCTTGACATTCACGGTTTGTTAATTGAATAGAGCAATGCTTCGACGACCATCGCGTGTTGTTTCCATCGGCAATTTATCGATTGGCGGCGATTATCCGATTCGTGTGCAGTCGATGACCAATGCACCGACTCGGGATGTTGCCACAACGGTTAGTCAGATTCGCCGACTCCATGAAGTGCACTGCGAAATCGTTCGCGTAGCAATACCTAACCTCGAGGCCATCGATACACTCCGTAAAATTAAAACACAGCTCCAAAACGATAAAATCCCTATTCCACTCGTCGCCGATGTTCACTTTTCTCCATCGATCGCAATGGCTTGCGTTCCCTATGCCGATAAAATTCGCATCAATCCGGGAAATTTTAGCGAAAATTCCGATGCCTTTCGCCCATTGGTCAAATCCGTAAAAAAAGAAGGGAAAGCAATTCGGATCGGCATCAATCGCGGGTCTTTGGGGAAAAATATTTTGGAACAGTACGGTAATACCGCCGAGGGGATGTACCAAAGCGCCCTTCCTCTCCTTCAAATTGCGGCCGAAGAAAGATTCGAGAATATCGTCCTTTCATTTAAATCGAGCGATGTCGGCAAAATGATCGCAGATCATCGCACCATTTTACTCAAACTTGACCCATTGGGGTTCAATTTTCCGCTCCACCTGGGTGTAACGGAGGCGGGGAATGAAAGTTATGGCCGTGTAAAGAGTGCCATCGGTATCGGCAGCTTACTGCTCGACGGCATCGGCGATACGATTCGCGTATCGCTGACGGAAGATCCCGTCCACGAAATTGCAGTGGCCTACGATATTTTACAAGCCTGTGGGCGGCGTTTTACCCACATCGAATACATTGCCTGCCCATCCTGTGGTCGTACCCAATTTGATATTCAGGACGTTTTTAACGAAATTAAAGCAAAGACATCCCATTTGAGTGGCATAAAAATTGCGGTTATGGGTTGCATTGTAAATGGAATTGGCGAGATGGGCGAAGCTGATTTCGGTTACGTGGGCGCTGGCCCGGGAAAAGTTAATCTATATCGCCGAAATCAATGCGTTAAAATTAATATCCCCCAACAAAATGCCGTTGCGGAACTGCTCAAACTTATCGAAAGTTGCAAGAAATAAATATCTTTTTATAAAAAGTTACGAAAAATTCCTATGCAACCTGTTCGTTACTGTAAAGCTACTTTTTTTTGGCGTTTTCCACAAAATTTCCAACAACATTTCCTATAAAATCCTTTACATTCTGATCCCACAATGGACCACTACACATGCCATAAACATTGTAACTATCTCCATTTTGTTTTACAACTAAACTCCCACTAAAACCACCACTAGCCATAGTGAAGGCATACTGCAGATCATTTCCCATGTTAAATTCCTTACATACACATCCTTGTAAGTTGCCAGCTAAATCTATTCCTCTTAGACGAATTGCTTTTTTGATGTTCCATCCTAAGGATATTGATAAATTTTGTCTCTCCTGAAGCTTACCGCTTTTTACAGCATCTTCTAAAGTTCCAATTTTACTTGGATCGAGTGTTCCTTTAATTCCTGTATAGCCATAGCCTATGACGATAGGAGTTTCGTCGGGAGCTGTTTGGATGTGCATTCCGTTGCCATCGATTGTAAGGTTCATGAAATTTAATTTTTCTAATGAAATTCCCGGAACAATTTCCCCGTTAAATATTACCGGTTTTTCCAATATCATTACACAAAAATCTTCGCTATCGTGAGCATACACATCCGTAACGGCAATGGCTTTCCCCTTGATCAATGCGCTTGCAAGGACATCTATCGTGTTAATCACAGGATTCACTGAAGAATTCGGCAAACGTTCGCATTCCGGCGTTACACTGAGTAAAATTATTTTTGAAGCATCGATAAATTTCCCGGGATTTTCATCTCCTGAATGTTTTGAATGTTTCGCTGTCACAGTTCCAGTAATTTTAATATTCTCCACATTGGGATCGTTAAAGATGGATGAACAATGTTGACACGTTATAATAACTTTCCCTATCAGTTCAGGAATGCCAACGTCAACCAGAGTTCCCGTTCCGATATAAGGGAGCGAAAGTCCATTTTCAATGTCAAGCATATTGATACGGACAACATTCTTCGTCAGCGGCGCATACAATTCGTTCCAAGCGAGATCAACATCTTCCTCAGTGAAAATATCACCCACCGTAATTCCATTGTTCTTGAGCAAATTTAAAGCTTCTATTAACCTTCAGTGCCATTTGCGACGATACTGAAATGCATGCCAAACAATAAACCTAACCCAATTATTTTTTGTATATTCGTATTCATAATGTTTCACTATTCTAATTTTACTAAATTCATTGTAAATCGTTTTTTATTAAATTAACATTTTTTGTTTTTTATTTCAAGTAACCAGGGCATCTGGCCCCCACTAATCACATTTGATTTGACACGGCGTCTATCCAGGGAATGATTTTGCCATGCGGTTTCAGTTTTCCGTTGAAGAGCTTCGAGAAATTGTGCAGCCCACCCATGTGACAGGCAATTTTCAAGGAAATATTACACGAATTGCTTCGCTCCAGGAAGCAAAAATCGGTGCGCTTTCCTTTCTCGCCAATCCCAAATATGCACGCGACGTTGCCACTTCACAGGCCTCGCTCCTACTCCTTCCGGAAAATTTCGATTGCGTTCCCATAGCCAATCAGGTTATTTTCTTCTGCGAAAATCCTTCAATCGCTCTGGCTAAAATTTGTCAACATATCGAAAAACTCAATGTCCAAGAAATTCCCGCTGAAATTCATTCCTCGGCCATCATTCACCCTACAGCTCAATTGGCGCGAAATATCTCCATTGGCGCCCATGTTGTCATTGGAGAAGGGGTGACAATCGGTGAAAATACGGTGATCGGAGCTGGAACCATTATCGAAAGACATGTATCGCTTGGCCACGATGTAAAAATTTTTCCTCACGTATCGGTCATGTCCTTTTCGAAAATCGGCAGCTATGTCACGCTCCATTCGGGTGTTGTCATCGGTTCCGACGGCTTTGGGTTCGAGGAGGTTGATGGCCGCCACAAAAAAATTCCCCAAATTGGTAACGTAATTCTTGAAGATTATGTCGATATCGGTGCCCATACAACCATCGACCGTGCCCGCTTTGCTTCGACAATCATTGGCCAAGGAACAAAAATCGATAACCTCGTTCAAATCGGCCATAATGTCAGAATTGGCAAAAACTGTATCATTGTTGCCCAAGTCGGTATCGCTGGCAGTACGACCATTGGCAATAATGTTACGATTGGCGGACAGGTAGGGATCGCCGGACACCTACATATCGCCGATGGAACCCAAATCGGTGCCCAATCGGGTGTAACTAAGGACACGCAACCCCATTCCGTTTTACTAGGATCGCCGGCAGCTTCCTATAAAGAAGCGGTCCGGCAATTCGCTAGCCTCGCTAAACTCCCAGAGATTTTGAAGAAAATTAAGAAAATGCCATCAAATGATTTTAATGGATAGTGAAATCACCGGTTACAAAAATCGGTTCCCCAACTCCCAGGAATAAAATTGCTTCCGGTAAATGAGATTCTTTTTATTTTCGAAAAAATGAACGGATCCATTCCCCAAAATTGCCCCAAATGCCTTGCCCATCGTTTTCGTAGGGATAGTTTTTCATGGTGGTATTGTGCCGCATTTTCTATGAAATCTTTTATCTCGCTCGTAAACAATGGACCACCGAATATACCAAAAACATCATAACGCTCATCATCGCTTTTCCTGACCACTAAGCTTCCGCTAAATCCGCCACCAGACAAAGGCGCAGAATAGGAAGGCTTGGTTGCTCCAAATAGTTCCAAATGTCTTCTATTTTCGGCAATTATCCTTTCTATTTCATTTTTTTCGTTCTTTGCCTTTTCTAAAAATTGTTTCACCTGTTCAGGCAAAAGCCTCATCATCGTCTCCCTCGTTCTCGGGGTGACGGTTTTTGATTCTTGAAAATGTTTTACTCTTTGGAGAAAAGCAGTCGCTCGACCAATATATTCATTGTACGATTGAATATGCTGATGACATTTTGCCTCAAGCGACGACAATAAAAATTCTGTCATGGCACGCGGAAATTCCGCACACATACATCCCTGCATATTTTGCAAATGACCTTGGCCATTTAAATCTAATCCTTTTAAAATAATTGCCTTTTTTATACCGAGTCTCCAAAAAGATCGCATTTGCTCCGCGGAAAAGCTTGAACGTAAGTGACAGGGTATTTGCCCATCCTTTAATCCTGTCACTCCATAGCCGATAACTACAGGACATTTATCCATTGGAAGTACTTCCCTCAAAGATCTTCCTAAATGAATATGATGCCAGGGCGGTATTGCATCGATTTTTTCAGTTTCAGTGAAAACAT
>JAITJQ010000066.1 GCA_031278845.1 Puniceicoccales bacterium | reverse complement strand
GCATCGCACCATGCACCCCCTGCGGCGGCCGCGCCGGCCGCGCACCGCGCCGGGCAGGGCCGAAAGGTCACGAATAGCCTCTTTGACTTGTTTTTTCTTTTAGAAACGCGCCCCCCCTGTGCAAAATTGCGCAGGGGTGGCGCGTCACTTAATTTTTCTTTTTTTAAATTAGCGGCCCCGCGGCGTCGCCGCGGGGCGGGCCGTTGGCCTTAGCGGATTGATCCAGTGGCGATGCCACTGGATCAATACGCTAAAAACAGGTCCAGGGGATGGATACCCTGGGCGGGGGGGGTCAAGGGGGAAGCATTCCCCCTTCTATAAATTCCTCTTACATTTGTTCTAGTTTTTGAATGCCGAGGAGATACAGTCCTGTTGCCAGGACATGGAGGGTAAATTGGCAAAGGAGGAGGCGTTTTTCGAAGACATCTGTTGCTTCTCCAATGATTCGGTTTGCGTTATAGAATGTGGAGAATTCGCTAGCCAATTCGAACAGATAAGTACAGAGGTAATGGGGTCTGAGGTCGTCGAGGACCTGCGCAATGGTAGCTGGGAAATCGACGAGTTTACGGGCGAGGGCCAATTCTTCTGTGGTTGAAAAGGCTGCCATTACTTTTGGGGAACGTTTTTCATTGGGTGAAATTTTTAGCCGTCGGAGGAGTGCATGGATACGTGCCACTGCGTACAGGAGATAAGGTGCCGTATTGCCGTCGAAGGAGAGCATTTTATCCCATGAAAAGACGTAATTATTCGTACGATTTTGCGAAAGATCTGCGTATTTAATGGCACTGGTACCGACGATGTGGGCAATTTCGTTTTGTTCCAATGGAGGGAGGTCTGGATTTTTTTCGTTTACGGTAGCCAAAGCCCGGGAGATTCCTTCGTCGATGAGCTGCTTTAGTCTGATCGATTCACCGGAGCGGGTTTTGATGGCATGTCCATCTTCGCCGAGGACGGTACCGAACCAGACGTGTTTCAGCTGGGGTAGGGGGATATTCTTTGCGGAGAACCAGCGTTCGACGGTTAGGAAGAGTTGTTGGAAATGGTCCTGTTGGCGTCCATCGGTTACGTAGATCATGGTATCGGCATGAAAATTTTCCCAGCGGTAGAGGACGGTTGCGAGGTCTGTGGTGCCGTAATTAGATGCGCCATCGGATTTTCGAATGAGGAAGGGTTGATCCTTGAAGCGGTCATGATTTCGGTGGAATACGACGAGGGCTCCTTGATTTTCCTCGGCGATTTTCAGGTTTTCCAGGTCTTGGCAAACGGAGTCGACTTGATCGCGGTAGAATGATTCTCCCAAAACGTAGTCGAAGATTACGTCCATTTGTTTATAGATTTCGTCGAATGCGCGGTAGGAGGTTTCGTTGATCGTTTTCCAGATATATAGATTTTCGGGATCGCCTTTTTGGAGGGCGACAAGTTCCCGTCGGGCTTCGGCTGAAAATGATTCATTTTGTTTCGTCAGGGCGACGCCGTCGCGGTAGAGTTGTTCGAATGTATCGAGAGCTTTTTCGGGATTTAGGGTGAAGATATCAATTTGGGCTCGTTTCACGGCCATGATGAGGATACCGAACTGGGTTCCCCAATCGCCGAGGTGGTTATCCCGGATTACGTTCGCCCCGCAGTATTTTAGGAGGCGTTGGATGGATTCGCCGATAATCATGGAACGCAGGTGGCCCACATGCATTTGTTTAGCGGTATTGGGGGAGGAGTAATCGATGACGATCGTTTTTCCGGCGAACCAGTGTTTAAAATCGCATTGGTTATAAAAAGTACAGACCCACCGTTGGAGGAAGTCGGGTTCCAGGCGGATATTGATAAATCCGGGACCCGATAATTCGAGGGAGCAATTCGCTAGGTTTTTGGACTGCTGGGCTTTGGCGAAGAGTTTTGCACCAAGTTCGCGGGGATTTTTTTTATTTTTTTTCGCAAAGCTGAGAATGCCATTCACCTGGAAATCGCCGAAACGGGGATCCGCGATACGTATTTCCGCTCTGAAGTTTTCGGTAAATCCATCGATTTCCTGGGATAATTCATAGAAAATGGCATCTAATTTTGACTTGACATCGAACCAATCCGTTTCCATGGTTTAAGTTACCAAAATAGAGTTGTTAGGGTAAGGATACCGTAGGAGGTTGTCAGTAGACCGAGTAGGCTGGGGCGTGTTGGGTGAGTAAATAGGAAATCGACGAAATCGCGTCCTTTGTAGGGCCAGCCGCCGAAGATCATCGCTGCAACGATCATGACATAGACGAAGGTGACCAGAATGAGTCGTGAGACATAGGGTTCCATATAGGCCGCTTTAAGCAATTCATTAGCGGTTAGGAGGGCTAGGATGGCTGCACCCCGTACCGATAAAAAATCGCGAATTTTTACCAATGCGACCAGGATAATCGTTAAAAAGAAGACAAAAAACAGGTATTTATACTCGCCGAAGTCCGATTCGCCGAGTGTTAGAATATGGCCTAGGAACCAGATTCCGCCCAGGGAAAATGTTATTGTAGATGCGATTTCCGAACGGAGAAATTTCCGCAGCAGGCGTTCACAAGACTTCGTGCGAAAGACGAGCGAACTGCCGCAACATACTAAAACGAGGCCGACTAAAAATTCTGCGATTTTGAGGCTCATATTTTATTGTTCCTACAAAAATTGACAATGAAGTCAAAGCTTTCCTTGGAAGTATATTCATCCAGGTTGATGCGGTAATCGATGGGGATTTGCCGGCGGAACCATGTCCGCTGTTTTTTGACCAGTCGATGCGTCGCCCTGACGATCGCCCCCTTGAGTACTGCTTCCGTTATTTTTTCGGTACTATCGATATATTTTTTCACTTCCCGGTAACCGATTGCGTGGGCTAAGGGGGGGCACATTTCGCCGAGTTGCCGCACCTCTTCCACCAATCCCGATCGGAACATTTCCTCCACACGCATTCGAATTCTGATCTCCAACGATTCCGGATAGCGTTCCAGGAGAATGACTTTCCGAGAAAAATTGTTAAAGGGACAGCTATTTTCGGAAAATTTTTGTTTTAATTCGATCTGGGATCGACCGGTTACCCTTTGTTTGGCTAAGATATTGATCAGGCGGTGTGGGTTATGCCAATCGGAGGGATTCAGATCGACGGGACCGTAGCGTTCAATTTCCCGTTGGAGTGCGACGAGGCCGAAATTTTCGTGGAGTGATCGTACCGCTTGGCGGACGTTTTCGGGGACAACGATGTCATCAATTACGTTCGCAAAAAAAGACTTTAGATAAAACCCAGCTCCACCGACGACGAGCAGTGCCTTATTTTTTTTTTGTACTTGGTCGATGATCAATTGGGCATATTCCACGTATCGGCCGACGTTGAAAGTTTCATTTGGGGCGCATAGGTCTAAGCCATGGTGTGGGATGTCGGCCATTTCCTCGGGTTTAATTTTTGCCGAACCGATATCGGTACCGCGGTAGACTTGTACCGAATCGCAGGACAAGATTTCGGCGTTAAGAAAGCGTGCCAGCTCCAGCGATAGGGTTGTCTTCCCAACGGCCGTACAACCGGTCAGGAAGTATAATTCAGGTTCCGTTACCATTGCAAGAGATTAATTAAAAAACCCGGTTGAAGACGGCTTTCCCGACTGGAATGGTTCTTGATTTTACAGAAAAATCTCACATCCCAGACGTCATTCCAACGTGTTTCGTAAGCGATCTCCATTGCTAAAAATTTACCGTTTCTCCCATCGATCTGTGTTTCGAAATCAAGTTGCGAAATCGCATCGAAGTGAAAACAAAAATGGATGCCGAATTGGGCTACGCGATGTTTTAAAACCTTTGCCCGAAAACCCAATTCCCATAGATCTCCACTCGAAAAATTGATTTCGGTATTCGTCTCTTCTAGGGAAAAGTGTTCCCAGTTTAAATGGGTGTAGAGGCGTAAATTGAGCCAACGGCGCGGATTCAACTCGGACAATAGATAGAGATTAGAAAGCGTTTTTTTCTGCCCATATTCGGCATTGGTGCTCCGTTTGAAACGCAGATCTTGGTAAACATCGAAGGTGGCAATTTTACGAATTTTTCCGTTTTCCCCCTTCGCAAAGTAGTCATTCTCCAGTCCCAATCGCAAAATATTCTGCTCCTCCAAATCGTCCCCATTACGCATTTCGGATAGGTCGAGTATCGGTAAGAAATTGTTCTTTTTTTTCGTTTCAATTGCCCTAGGGGATCGCCCTTTTCCCAGCTTCGGCTGGTAGCGATATTGCACGATCGGACGTATAATGTGCTTCCATTCCTTTGCTTTGAGCCAGGGGATTGGCTGGGGGTAGTGTGCATAAAAATTCGCCTCCCAATCCAATCCCAATTCCCCTAGAAAGCGATCGCATTCACCGCAATAGCGCGTCCATCTTCCCCCCACCAACGGTGTCAAATGAATGCCGTTAGCCAGTTCCGTTGGCCGATTGATTCCCCAATAACTGTCGATCCGATTCTGCTCAATTTTTTCCCGTTGCTCCGGTATCGTCAAATGCTCCCGTGTAAATTTTTGCCGCGTGAAATCGATGTAGCCGAAATAGTAAAATCCAGAATTACTAATCTCTTGCGGAAATCGTTCGAAGCGTAGGGAAGGTATTTGCTGCGAAAAATCCTGGTAATGGTTCGTTTTCATCCGCGTGAAAATGGTCCACAGGTCGTTTTTCCCACGGTAATTCAACTCCCCAAAGGAATCACGCACGTCGGCATCCTCCGCCCAATCCAAATGGAAATCTTCTCCCATTTTTCCATCGCTTGCCCATAGGAAATCGGATAGGATGTCGATATTTTTCCCAAAATGGTGAATCTGTTTCCCATCGATGATCCAACGCTTTTTCTCAATCGGTGTTTTGTCGATATCTTCGCCCCGTTTTCCCCGATCGACGATGTACCCCGTCCGTAATTTTACATGGGACGTTATCGATTCTCCTTCGCTGTCGATTTTCACGACGGGTCCCATGAGTACGCCGCGCTTTGTATATATATTGAATAATCCACCTAGATGGAGATCCTCGTAAACATTGTAAGTCATTTCGCTCTGGAAATACCCCCCGAGTTTTGAAGTGTGTCCCGTATCCAGTCGCATATCGATCGAGCGAATCCAGTCCCCAACGGTTATGGGCGGTATGAATAGCGGAATGTTTCCAATTTTTAAGTAGGCCGATTGGGCAGTACCTTTTCCCTTTGCCCGATCGTAAATCACACGTTTCGTCTTCATGTGCGGAATCGCATTGCCCGTTCCCGCATTCATCCCGATATCCGCATCTTTTAATATAATTTGCTCCCGCGTAAGAGAAGCCTCCTTGGCCGACGCATATATCCGGTCAATGCCGATGTCAATGCCATTGATATGAATGTCCTTGGAACGAATGTCGTACGCCAAATCTCTGCACTGGGCGTAGAAATTTTCCCCGGTAATGTGGACGTTCCCAGAAACATGTGCGAGTGGATCTTCAAAGGTCAGATGATCGGCCCTAATCCGTACGCCGCCAACTTCGATCCGTACCCCATCGGAATGCTCCGAACTTGCGCCTCCAAATACCGCAGCGAAATAACCGAAAAAATAAAAAACGACCGATTTTTTAAACGCTTCCACGCTAAATTCTTTGAGCTTCAGATTTTGGAAGCATTGACAACCTTTTTGTTTAGAAATTTCTTGGGTTGGGATTTTTTAAGGGCGCTGTGGGGCGGCAAAAGCCAAGGAGTCGAAGACTCCTTGTAAGCGACGGGACGTAGTCCCGCGCTTTGCGCGCTTCGCGCGCGCTTTTGCCGCCCCACAGCGCCCGAAAGCAATTTTCCCTTGCTTTTTACTCCAAAAGTCCCATCTACCATTATTATTAAGGGGCGGGTAGCTCAGTTGGTTAGAGCAACTGGTTTACACCCAGTAGGTCGCAGGTTCGAGTCCTGTCCCGCCCACCAAGGGATTAAACTAATTACAGGATGAAATGACAAAGGGCAATCCGACGATAACGATAATGGGAAGAATTCTCATTAATTTTCCGGAGAAGCAATCTTGAAGTGCATTTCCCATGGTCAAAGAGACGCCGATCAGCGAGGTAACGATTGTGAAGAACGAGAAAATTTGTCTCCACTGGGCACACAATTGCATACCTTCCTTTTCGCATAGGAGGGCGAAAACAGGTAATCCGCGGACCAATCCACTCTGTAATTCTTCCGCACTAAGCGCTCGAAAGCTAGTGAAAGTGATAATGACATTGAAAAAGAAGGGGAAAAGGGTCCCACAAAAGATTGCTTTTCTTATTATTTTTTTATCAAAGTCCAGCTCTCGGCAGAGGAATGGTACGGCGGCGTGAAAACCGTAGCTACACAAGATGACCGATAGGGAGCGATTGAGAATCGTTAGGTTACCTATTCCCATTGTCATTTTATTTTCTATCTGTAGCATAAAGAAGACCAATGCGGAGAAGGCAATTATAAATCCTCCCGTCAGTAATGCATTCAAGGGTCCGATGGAGTGAAATCCCTGGAAGAGTAGGAGAGCGACAAATCCGATAAGGAAGCCGCGGCAAGTGAATGATGCAAAGAGGCTACCCAATCCGGTCCAGTAGGCGACGAGTAGGCAGAAAAATAGGGTAAAGTAAGCCGTACAAAAGATCATTAACCCTGGTTTCCCGAGTGTTTTTTGGAAAAGGGATGGTAGGTCAAAGGAATGAGTTTCGACGACAAAGTTTGCCAAGACCTGACCTGTGTACAGCATAGCGCCGTAAAGGGCAACCATTACTACAAGTGTAGGCCAAAGGCCAACGCCTCCTAGTGCTACGGGTAATCCGAGGACTCCGGCACCGATTGCATTACCTGCAATAAACAACACAATTTGGATTAATTTTTTATTCATAATATTTACTTTCTCTTTTTCTTGGATTTCGGCAAATACTACAAATGAAAAAATCCGCAGTACTCACCGCGGATCTGAAAACGAAACACTTCAGTCTACTACGGCACACTTCCACAATAGTAGAAATAACTAAATTGTCGTTTTATCTTCAAAATAGATATAATCAGTTGAAAAAAAATCATTATGTCAAGCATTTTTTTTAAGAAATCGAATAGTTAAAAATTTTCCTGACAAAGGGCTTATGTATAGGAGTAAAATTATTTTTCTTCATCGACGGAGCATTGTTTAACGAAATCGATTGCATTTTGTTCGGTATCATCGTCATCTCCACCGACTCATTCACCGGCATAATTTTCAAAAATACTCATAAAATACGGAGCTATGGCCTCTTTTGTATTTTGATTAACTATCTTACAAGTTTCTGATTTTTTTTGTAAAAATTGTCTCCTCCTATTACAGTTGATGAAATTACAGATGATGAAAATAGCTCAAATAATGCTATTGCAAATTTTTTCATTTTTACTCTTTTGTTAGTTTCCACCAATGTTTCGTTGGTGTTATGCCGGGGACGATTCGTTCGCTCATTTGCGGGGTCATAACGTGAAGGTCCTTTCCTCGCGCTTCTTCCAGCACCATGTCGATGGATTCATGCCAGGGGTGCAGGGCCAGGTCAAATACCGCCCAATGGATCGGCAGGATATTTTTCGTCCCCAGCTCTTGGGCTGCCTGGACGACTTCGTGGGGAAATAGGTGGTTATTGGGCCAGCCGGTATTCCAGCCGTCTATTTCCAGCGCCGCCACATCGAATGGGCCATATTTCGCACCGATGCGAGCCAGGTGGCTGCTATATCCGGTATCGCCGCTAAAAAAGATGTTTTTGCCGGTCGTTCGGACGATATAGGAATTCCACAGGGTTTTATTGCGGTTCCATGGGCTACGGTGAGAATAGTGTGCACCTTCCGCAGCGATAATTGTCAGACCATCCTTTTCGAAAACCTCATCCCAGCCGAGTTCGGTAATACGATTTTTGTCGATACTCCAGCCGCGCAAGGCTGCACCTACGCCCAGCGGCACGATGAAGTGGCCTTCCTTGATGGCCTGGACGGTTTTCTTTTCCAGGTGGTCATAGTGGTTATGCGTGATAACAACGTAATCTACTATCGGCAAGTCTTTCCTTTTAATCGGTGCCTCGTCGTAACGGCGAACGGCCAACGGAATAGGCGCAGCATGATCAAATACCGGATCGAATAGCAGACGCTTGCCATTAAGTTCTAATATAACTGTTGAATGACCTAGCCAATAAAGTGCATAGTTTTCAGGTATTTTAGGAAAAGACGATTGCATAACCTTTGGCAGTTTATGGTTGGGAGCGAATTTTGATTTGATCAGCATATGGATAACCCCAACCTCACCGTTACGGATATTCTTAAAATCGTAGTACAATGGTTTTGGACTCTGAAATTGTCCATTCCTATAATAGGACAGTTTTGCATATTTTCCTTCCTCTTGCGCGGAAGGATTTTTTCCGAAATTGTTCCAAATGTGCCAAACAATCAGTCCTATTAGTACCAGTAAAACGCCAAGAACATAAGCCAACATTTTCTCCAATCCTTTTCAATATCACGCCGCTTTATCCTTATCATAAGCCTTCTGCGCTACTCCATTGATCAGATTTAATAATAATTTTTAGCCATAACTGCCATTACGGAATTTCATATTTTCCCATTGTCAATAGCCAGATTTGATAGTAATCTTCTATTCATAATTTTCGCCATAGAATTCCATATTTTTCTGTTGTCAATATCTTTTAAATATTACCGATACGCAGACAAATTCCGCCCGATGATTGCCCTTTGCGGATAACATTTTCTCGAGCCGATCGAAGGCGTTTGGAAGCCCTCCATTGTCCCCAATAAAACGTTTGCTGTGGACTCCAGGGAAATAGTTTAGCACAGGAATGCAGAGTCCTGCATCTTCCGATAGGGTGAGCATCTGCGTAAAATGGGCGTAATGCTTAGCCTTAGCCCGCGCATTCTCTAAAAAAGATTCAAAGGGCTCTTCCGCTTCCGGTAGTGTACCCCATTCGCCCAATGAATGAAGCTCGAAAACATCCCCCAATAGGGATTCCAATTCACAAATTTTTCCTTCATTGGTCGAAGCAATACACAATTTTTCCATGAAAAATAATAATTTTAAACACTTGATTTCACTTCTTTTCAGCTCCCATAGACTGCTCCACCGATGATTGCCACAATAGGTCACGGGCACGGATATTATCCGGCGATTTAGCCATTACCTTATTGGCAATGTCGACTGCCATTTGAAAATCGTTTGATCCCAAAAATGCTTCGCCCATGAGTAGCCAATCGTCCTCGTTACGCTTGTCTTCCGGAATACACTCGATGGAAAAAATCGTTGTCTCGAAAAAACCAAATCCCGACATCGTCTCGGCAAATAGGCGTAAAATAAACACATTATGAGGATCCGCATTGAGTAGTTCGTCCATGGATTCGAGTAGCTCGCGATGTTTCGTCTTAATTTTCACCATGTAGTAGAACGTTTTTAGAAAATTCTTCGCTAAAATTAATATGCGTTGCAATTTTTGTGGACAAGCGGTGTATTGACGTACTCGATTCAAAATACGCCGCGCATCGACAAAATTCGGTTCCTTAGATAACATCTCTTGACACAAGAACTGGGCGTACTTCCAATTTTCCGCCTCACAGAGTGCCTCAATTTTTCCCATCCAGCGTTGACGTACCTGCGCATTCACGGCACCCATTATAATATTTCCTCACAATTTTCAATACTATTTCTTAAAACACTCATGACGTTTTCCGCTAAAGCTTCCTCTTCAGCTTCGATGAGAAGTCTCAATTTCGGTTCCGTTCCCGAGTAGCGAAGGAAAATTTTCCCATTCTTGGTGATTCGTTCCCGTTGTGTCTGGATGAGTCCGGATAAGGTAGGTAGTTCCGCTAAAGGGATTTTTTGTTTCACTGGAATACTGCACGATTTTCGCGGAAGAAGGGGGATCAGTTGGCGTGTATTTTCCGGCGATATGTTTAGAAATGCGATGGCTCTGAGGAATAGTAGGGCCGTTTGGATACCGTCACTGGTCGGCGCTCCGTCGAAAAAGAGCACGTGACCCGAGTGCTCACCGCCAAAATTACAGCTGACTTTACGCATCATTTCAGCAACATTGCGATCGCCCACTTCCGCATCGATAACCCCAATGCCGTAGTGGTCCAATGCAATGGAAAGCCCTCCGTTAGACATTGCCGTCGTTACCAATTGATGTTCGTGCAATTTGCCCGTTTTTTCTAAAAAAATGGCAATCACACCTAAAATAATTTCCCCCGGTAAAATTTCACCGTAGCGATCGCAAAGCAGGAGACGGTCACCATCGCCATCGTGCGCGATCCCTAGATCTGCACCATTTTGACGGACCGTTCGGCACAACAATTCCGGATATTCGCTGCCGCAGCCCGTATTGATATTTCGTCCGTCGGGTCGATCGCCGAGCCAGTCCACCCTCCGAAAGCGATAGTTCTCCTTTGCAAAGGCTACCGCCGCACCATTTGCGCAATCGATGGCGACCCGTGGAAATCGATCCCATATGTCCCGCCCCATTTCGTAGCGGGGGCGAACGATGTAGGAAAGCACCTGGTGGCCGTGATTTTCTATCGGATCAGCAAAGGAATCCATCAGTTGTTCCAGCTCTTCCTCTTCCTTTTCCGTAATTTTTTCGCCGAGATGGTTTAAAATTTTAATGCCATTATCCTCCGGCGGATTATGCGAAGCGGTGATCATGAGACCCAAATCGGTACCCGTATCCACAACGGCCCGCGAAAGCAATGGCGAAGTCACAACTGCACAATCGAAAATCTCCACATCCGAAGAAAAGCCTCGGACTAAAAAATTTTTAATCGCTACCCCCGAAGCCCGCGTGTCTCTACCGATTACAATGCGCTTCAGACCATATCGTTTCTCCAATGCCTGAGCAAGCCGATTCAAATACACCCCATCAATGGGGGGAATACCAAACATACCCCGAATGCCGTCCGTTCCAAAATATCTCATTTTATTCCTTTTCTTTGTGAGGCTCTGGCTGCCCAGCAGGCTCCGCCCTCTGGACTCCTGCCAAGGGATCCATTCCCTGGACCTGACCTTGCGGTTTTATCCAGGAGCAATGCTCCTGGATAAAACCGCAAGGTCAAGTAAATTTTCAGCCCCGCGGCTTCGCCGCGGGGAGCTGCTAAGTCCTGCGGATTTTTAAAATGGGGATGGCAAAGGTTAAAAAACCAAAAATATGTACAAGAGGCGGTGCCAACAGGGGGGGTT
>JAITJQ010000054.1 GCA_031278845.1 Puniceicoccales bacterium | reverse complement strand
GATCGTCGAAAAAATCGATCAGATATTGGGGAATTGGAATGCGATCGGTGACGACGAAGCAAGGTACCTGTCGTTCATCGATATTTCCAATGGCCTTCAACTGATCTTTTCGATCGAGGTCGAGGAGGTAGGATAACTCGCAAAAACCGGAGTACTGCAAACGCTTCTGTGCGAAGTGTTTGAAGTAGCCCGTTAGAGCAAGCGCGGGGCGATTGACGGCGCGATCCGCGATTTTTCGTGTATCGAGGCCATTTTCGCCTGCGACGAGTTTTAGTTGGAGTAGTTTTTGCGTCTTTTCGAAGAAATGACGAACAACTAACTCATGATTTATCTTTACTAGATTTTTCATAGCCTATCGATCATGATAGAATTAAATAGAAGGAGATGAAAAACTTTGATCTGAGAAGAGCATCATTTTACCATCCTTAAATAGGGTTACCTGGTGAGTACTTTCGGAAACGGCGACGGCAATACAGTGAGCGACAGCGGAGATGATGGCACCGGCGGCGTGTCGGGTACCGAAGCCGCTCGGCATTTGGGGCATCCGGTCGCTCGAAGCCTGAATGAGGGATCCGGCGGATTCGATGACACCGTCACCGCGGACGATGAAAGCGCCATCAATGGATGAAAATTCTTTAATGGTTTCCGCCATAAACGGGTTAAGAATATTGCGATCTTCCTCTTTATAGCCGTAGAATGGGTTAAGGACAAGGGGTTTCGTGAAGGGTTTAATTTTAGCGATATCACCAATAACGAATAGGCAGCCGACAGGTTTTCCTTCACGACCTTCGACGGCGATATCGGCGGCGATAGCCAATAGACGTTCGAGGGCTTCCGGATGGATACCTTCCGCGAGGAGGTCTTCATTATTGGAGAACGAGTTACCGAATTCCTTACCGATATCGAAGATGGAGATGGTATCAAAGATATTACTTTGGGGTAGACCGGCGAAGCAGCAGACCCTATCTTTTTGGGTAAGGAGGCCGCGGGTGAGGCCGATAATAACGGCGCTCCGGGCTTGGGACAGTCGGTAATTTGAGAAGGGATGGACATAGATGACATCATCGAAGTAATTTTCCATTGACGTGAATGCGTCTGTTTTGTGGGTAACAAGGATAAAGGACAAATTATCGGAATGTTCTTTAAATTCGGGCGCTCCCGTTAGGACATCGCCGAAGACGAGTACGGCGTTACACTTATTAGCGTGGGCGATTTTCTGAGCCTCACGGAGCATGAATTGATTAAGGGAGCTTTGATTGGTATTGACGATCGATTTATAGGTTCCGAAGAGGAGGCGTACATGTTCACGGAAGGCATTAATGGATTGGTTTTCGAGGATAAGGGCGACATTTTCCTGATTTTGGAAGATACGGGCGATGGCGGCGAGGACAGTGAGATAAGATTCTTCATTTTCCGTTGAAATGATCATGAGGAAAACGATATGCGTATCCTTATGTTCGCCGGAATTGGAGAATGTGAGGCCATTTTTACAGCGTCCGATGGAGAAGATATAGGGTTTAGCGATCGGGCGACGGATATAGGGCATAGCGATACCGTTACCGAGGTAGGAGGTAATGGTTTTCTCACGTTCCAGGATTTCATTGACGATGGAGGCATTGACTTCGGAATCGCTAGAGATATTACAAGTTTGGAGCAATTCGGTGAGGGCATCCCCAAAGTCATTACTTTTGAGTTCAATGATTCGATTTTTTGATATGTATTTTCCGAGGCGCATAATGGTCCCACTTTTCAAAGATAATGTCAAAAAATCTTATTCCAATCATAATCTGAAAAAAACGAAAAAAATTGAAAGGTGGAAGATGTTTTATGGCTTGTCATTTAGGGGTAAGGTAATAGGGTAAAAGATGGTAGATTTATGAAATTTGTAGTAGAGAAGGACACTTTGATCGCTGGGTTACAGCAGGTTATGAATGTTGTGGGGACGAAATTGACGATGCCGATTCTTTCCAATGTTCTCATTGAGGCCACTGCCGATGGCGATCAGATTGCACTTTCGACGACCAATTTGGATATGGGCATCCGCTGTAGCATAGCGGCTCAGGTGGAGCAATCGGGGCGGATCACCTTACCGGTGAAGAAATTAGCATCCATTGTGAAGGCATTACCGGGGAAGGAAGTGACCTGTATGATGGATAACGATGTTTTGGTTCGGATTGAATCGGATGGTTCGCGTTTCAAGATTTTAGGGTTATCGGCGGATGATTTTCCGGCGTTACCGCGGCTAGAGGGAGGGCAAAAGATTGAGGTCAATCAGATAAAACTTGCCCGTATGTTGAAGAGTATTTCCTATGCGCAATCGAGGGATGAAAATCGTTACATTTTGAATGGCGTTTATTTTTTGATTGAGAATAGCGGTTTAAGTTTTGTCGCGACCGATGGCCGTCGTTTAGCATTAACTTCCAATGAAATTCCGGGGTGTGACATTCAGAAGAGCGTTATTGTTCCGGCGAAGATGATTGGAGAATTGGAGCGCACTCTGGGTATTGGTGAGAATACGCGCATTTTCATGACGGATAAGCAGATAGCCTTTTCGATCGACGTCTCCACCGAGAATAACTTGGGTGATACGATTTACATTGTTTCGAAGATTGTGGAAGGCAAATACCCGAACTACAAGCAAGTCATTCCTTCCTCCTCCGACTATCGCGTGCGCCTAGATCGGGAGCAATTATTGTCCGTGGTGCAGCGCATAGCCCTTGTTGCGGACGATAAGGATTACTCGGTCCGTTTAAAGTTTGCGGATAATTTATTGGAAACTTCGGCACGCAGTGTAAGTTACGGTGAAGCGCGGGAGGCGCTCCCGATTGCCTATGACGAAAAATCCGTAGAAATTGCCTTTAATCCGCAATTTTTGATTGATCCCTTCAAGGTTTTGACCAGCGACGAGATATTTTTCGAGTTTAAGGACGAGTTTAGTCCTGGGATTATTAAGACGAACGATACATTTTTATGTGTGGTCATGCCTTTGCGAATTAGTTAAAATTTTCCCAAAAATTCTTGACTTTAATTTCAAAGTATCGTGTGCAATAAATCCAGTGGGAGAAATGTATGAAAGAGAAGCAAGAATTGGGACCCATTGAAATACGATTGGATCACTTTTTTTCGGTTATGGCGTGTGTTTTGGGGATCCTATTTTTTGTGGATCGAGCGCTGGGTTGTTTTACAAATTGCTTTAAGGATTCAATTATACGAACCTGTGTTTCTAATGGAATAATGAATGTTACGTTGACGGTATTTTTATTTGGGCTTTATCGTTTCCAGAGATGGCCTTCGATCAATCCAGTAAAAATGGGTCCTATAGATTGCTTAGTTGTGGGAATTATAGGTGTGATACAGCTTTTTCTTTTAGTGTGGATAATAAGCATACCATGGGAGAGGGTACTTTCGTCGTTACAGCGCATATTAGAGTTTGAATGTCAAGAACAACCGATCATCATAGCATTGCGGGAAGGGTTGGCACATGAAGGACAGTTGTTTGGAATTATCCTTTTGGTAGTAATTTTGGTGCCATTCTTCGAAGAGCTACTTTTCCGTTATTTTTTATATCGTTTTTTGAAGTCGCGCATGTCCCAATTGAGGGCTATACTATTGACAGGGTTTATTTTTGCCCTATTGCATTTCAATTTGACGGCGTTCGTTCTCCTATGGGTAATGGGAATATTTTTAATTTCTCTTTATGAGCATCATGGCAATTTAGTTCCCTGCATCATGGTGCACGGCCTGTTCAACTACATTTCAATTTTAGCGGTAGTGTTTTAGTAGTTGTGGGGCTCCGCCCCACGCCCGTAAGGAGGCGTAGCCTCCTTGACATTTTTTTTCTATCGGAGTATTAGGGAGCTCCTGTTTTTCTTAGGACGAGCAACCGGACGTAGTCCTTGCTTTGGGAGCTGTTTCTTCAAGGGTTTTGAGCAATAACCCTTATCCCTGATAACGATTCTTTAATATTTTTTTTAGTATATTTTTAGCGCCAGCAACATCATGCAAATTCCCGGAACTTATTTCGAATTGAGTAATTTTTTGTTTTTCCGTTAGGACCAGATGGAGCTTTAAACCAAATGTAGTTGTCGTCGAAGCATGTGTCCCATTGGCCACTCCTCGAAAAGTTCGATGTCGGTTCGTACGTACATTTTCGCAAACCGGGAAGGGGAGGGGGATCGACCAACAAGAACCTCGATTTTTTCTCCCGTTGTGCCAATGGGAAATAATCTAATCAAGCTTAGGGGAATGATTTTCATTTAATCCTCCTAAATCCTTTTGCCTTTTATTCAGGCCATTTCATTTCGCCATTCGCGTATTACTTTTATTATTCGCGTTGACGAATTGTAATATTTTGGGCTGCTTCAAATTTCCACTTCTCCGTAATGCTACTTATTCCTATCGGATTTTCGATTCTTAAAAAAAAATAAATAATAAGGCTTGAAAATTTTTCCAGAGCTATAACGTATATGAAATACGCTAGCGGAATGTTTCTGCCGCAGGCCCTTTTAAAGCGGTGTTACCCGTGAGGTACGGGAACTCGAAGTTCTGGCGAATTTCTTGGTCTGTGAAGAGGATTGTTTATAATGGCAAAAGTAGAATATTTAGAAAAAAATAAAATCATCGGTGACTTCAAAATTCACGAGAACGATACGGGTTCCTGTGACGTTCAAATCGCTCTCCTAACCGCCCGGATTAATCACCTTACGCAACATCTCAGCGTGCATAAAAAGGATTTTCATACGCGTCGCGGCCTGGTCGCCCTAGCCAATCGCCGCCGAAAGTTACTCAATTATCTCAAACGCGTGGATTTTAAAAAATATAACGAGATTTTACAGCGCCTCGAGTTGCGTCGCTGAGTCATTCAAAAATTAAAATTATAGTTCATGAAACAGTTGTTTAATGTCGAATCGGAAGGAATCCGTTTCTCTACGGGATCCCTTGCAAAACAAGCTAACGGTGCAGTGGTCGTCACGCTCGGAGAAACAAGTGTCTTTGTCAGTGCCGTCGCCGCTAAAAAATGCTTGCCGGAACAGAATTTTTTTCCGCTAACGGTAGATTATCGGGAACGTTTTTCAGCCGCTGGAAAGTTTCCGGGAGGCTACGCTAAGCGTGAAGGTAAGCCGTCGGAAAAAGAGGTTTTAACTTCCCGTTTATGCGATCGTCCTTTGCGTCCGCTTTTTCCGAAGGGGTTTATGAATGAGGTGCAGGTCATTGGACTACTGCTAGCAGCCGATGGAAAAAATGAGGGCGATATTTTGATGGTCAATGGAGCTTCGGCGGCACTTGCTTGTTCGGATATTCCCTGGGCTGGTCCAATCGGTTGCGTGCGCGTGGGGGAAATTGATGGCGAATTCGTAGCAAATCCAACCAATGAAGCGATGTTCAGGTCTCGGTTGGATCTCATTTACGTCGGCAACGAGAAAGATATGATGATGATCGAAGGTAATGCCGATCAACTTGCGGAGGACCGTTTTATTGAGGCGCTAGCCTTTGCGCATCAGCAAATTCAACCGCTTATCGAAGCCCAAAAGGAGTTGGCGCGCCTATGTGGAAAGCCGAAAAAAATATTTACACTGCATACGGTTCCGGAAAATATTATGGAGATTTGTACGGAATACAAAGGGCGTCTTGCGGAAGCTGTTTTTCAAGCGGAAAAGGTAAAGCGAGAGGAAGATGTAGAGGCGGTGAAAACGGAGGCTAAGGAAGCCGTTTTAGCGGTGGTTGGAGAAGAAACTTATGAGGAATTTTTAGTCAATATGGCCTTCGAAGAACTCCAGGAGGAACTCTATCGCAAAAATATTTTAGATTATGGAAAACGGGTAGATGACCGTGCCATCGACGAAATTCGGCCTTTACACTGCGAGACTAATATTTTACCACGTGTACACGGAACGGCACTTTTTCAGCGGGGAGAAACGCAGGCGCTGGTAAGTGTAACGCTCGGATCTTCCCGGGATGTACAGGAATTGGATGCCATTACGGGAGGGATAAAGACCAAAACGTTTTTATTGCACTACAATTTTCCGCCCTATTGTGTAGGGGAAACGGGAAGAACGACCGGTGCCGGGCGACGCGAGATCGGCCATGGAGCATTGGCGGAGCGTTCTTTATCGCCGATTATTCCGTCGGAGGAGGTTTTTCCCTACTCGATTCGTATTGTTTCGGATATTTTGGAATCCAACGGTTCCTCTTCGATGGCGAGTGTTTGCGGGGGCTGCCTTGCACTGATGGATGCGGGGGTACCCATATTAGCGCCAGTTTCGGGAATTTCGACGGGTTTAGTTACGGAATTCGATGCGGAGGGGAATTTGAAAAAATATGTCGTTTTGACAGACATCCTTGGGGACGAGGATCATTTTGGCGACATGGATTTCAAGATTTGCGGTACGGCGCAAGGCATTACGGGATTTCAGCTTGATCTCAAGATTAAGGGTTTACCGTTGGAAATTGCAAAGGAGGCGATTTACCGCAATAGGGAGGCGCGATCGAGAATTTTGGAAACCATGCTAGCGGTACAGCCGTGTGTTAGCGAGCATTTGAAGCCATCGGCGCCTGGATTTAAGGAAGTGTGGATTGATCCAGACAAAATTGGAGCGCTCATTGGTCCTGGCGGAAAAAATATCAAGCGCCTTACGGAATCGAGTGGGGCACAGATCGATATCGATGAGGACAATAGTGGCCGCGTCATGATTTTTGCGCCCAATCAGGAATCGTTGGATCAGGTATTAGTTGAGATTAATGCGATGAATGCGGAGATAGAAGTGGGGAAGACATACAAAGGCATGGTGAAATCGATCAAAGATTTTGGTGTTTTCGTCGAGTGTTTACCGGGTAAGGAAGGCATGGTCCACGTATCAGAGCTCGCCGAATTTCGCGTTGAAAATGTAGAAGATATTTGTAAACCAAATGATGAGATTATCGTAAAATGTGTTGGTGTAGATGAGAAGGGTCGTGTACGATTAAGCCGTCGAGCCGTACTTTGTGAAGCGAAGGGTGAAATTTATGTTTCGAGTCGGCCGGTATCGTCAGGCGTCGGGCGCAGACCCCCTCGGAGTATGGGAGGAAACAAATCCCGTTACGGGAGTTAACAAATTGGTGTAGGTCAAAAAATTACATCCCGTTGAGCCATCGAGTTGTCGTGAGCCAGGAG
>JAITJQ010000097.1 GCA_031278845.1 Puniceicoccales bacterium | reverse complement strand
CGGGCTCGGCCGCAAGGCCAAGAATAGACCCTTTGATTTGTTTTTTCCTTTAGTGCCGGGCAAACCCTGCGCAAATTGCGCAGGGGTTGCCCGGCATCTAATTTTTCTTTTCTTAAATTAGCGGCCCCGCGGCGCAGCCGCGGGGGGGCCTTTGGACCTTAGCGGATTGATCCAGGAGCATTGCTCCTGGATCAATCCGCGAAAACCAGGTCCAGGAGGCGGTGCCTCCTGGCGGGGATTCTAAGGGCGAGTAGCCCTTAGGCGGCTACCTTTAGGTAAAACATTCAACATCTTTCGCATCGAAAACTCTGCCTGCTTCCCGTCGTTCCACTGTTGTACCGGCCGCAGATAGCCGACTACCCGCGAATAGACTTCCGTCTTCGCGCTGCAATGGGGACAAATCTTTTGTTCTCCCGACAGGTAACCATGTTCCGAGCAGATCGAAAAAGTTGGCGTCAATGAAAAGTAGGGCAATTTATAATTGCTAGCAATTTTTCGTACTAAATTTTTTACAATATTTGTATCGTAAATGCGTTCACCCAGGAAGCAATGGACCACCGTTCCTCCTGTAAACTTCGTTTGCAAATCGTCCTGATGATCCAGGAGCCCAAAGAGATCGTCCGTATAATTGATGGGAACATGTATAGAGTTTGTATAAAACGGAACATCGCTCACACTAGCATCGATAATTTTAATTCCGAATTTACTTTTATCCTTTAGGGCCAATCGGAAGGATGTACTTTCTGCTGGTGTTGCTTCCAGGTTAAAATGATTGCCCGTTTCACCCTGGAATTTTACGATTTTTTGGCGCATAAAATCGAGTACTCTCAGGGCAAACGCCTTTCCATTTTCCGTTGTGATCGTTTCGCTGAAGAGGTTCAAACAGGCTTCGTTCATGCCGACGATGCCGATTGTCGAAAAGTGATTTTTCCAATAGTAACCGAAGCGTTTTTTGGTATCTTTCAGATAAAATGTCGTATAGGGGTACAAATTGGCATTGGTCAATTTTTCTAATAATGTGCGTTTAATTTCCAGACTTTCCGCTGCCAAATTCATTATAGCTGCCAATCGTTCAAAAAATGCTTCTTCATTTTGCGAGAGATAGGCAATGCGCGGCAAATTGATGGTCACCACGCCGACGCTTCCCGTCAAGGGATTTGCTCCAAATAACCCGCCACCACGCTTTTCCAGTTGGGTATTATCGATACGTAGCCGACAACACATGGAACGGGTATCCTCCGGCTTCATGTCAGAATTGATAAAATTCGAAAAGTAGGGGATACCATATTTTCCGGTCATTTCCCATAGTCCTTTGAGATTTTCATTATCCCAATCAAAATCTTTTGTAAGGTTAATGGTTGGAATGGGAAAGGTCATCACGCGGCCATGGGCATCGCCCTGCGACATAACGCGAAAAAATACGCGGTTAAAAATATCCATTTCCCGTTGAAATTCTCGATATGTTTTTTCCTGACGTTTTCCGTTAACGATCACAGGTTCATTCGCCAAGTGCTCCGGACAAAATAGATCCAACGTAATATTCGTAAATGGCGTCTGAAATCCAGCACGGGTCGGTACATTGATATTAAAAACAAATTCCTGTAACGCATGTTCCACCATTTGCTCGTCCAATTGATCGTAGTAAATGAAGGGTGCCAGTAAGGTATCGAAATTCGAAAATGCCTGAGCTCCGGCGGCTTCTCCCTGTAACGTATAAAAGAAGTTGACGATCTGGCCCAATGCTGTGCGAAAGTGTTTAGGCGGCTTTGCTTCCAATTTTCTTGGGACACCACAAAAACCTTCCCGCAATAAATCGGCGAGATCCCAGCCGACACAATATACGGAAAGCTGCGTCAAATCGTGTAAATGGAAATCCCCGGATTCGTGGGCTTCTCGAATCCGCTCCGGATAAACCTTATTGAGCCAATAATTTTGACTGATCGCCCCCGATAAATAGTGATTTAAACCCTGCAAAGAATAATCCATGTTACTGCTCTCGCGGACCTCCCAATCGAGCTTCGACAAATATTGGTCGACCCGATCAATTTCGGTCTGCCGTACCAACTCGGAAACGTGATCTCGACGATCGCGCGCTACGATAACGGTTTTCGCACTGGCATGATGCGGCGACCGCAGCAATACGGCTTCGATCTCATTCTCCACGACAGAGAAAGAATCGATTCTATTGCCCTTTAACCCTCTAATAACCTCGTCCGCAAGCGACCAAGCAATTTCTGAACCGAATTCGCCCGTTGTTTTACCAACTTCAAAAAATATATTATATACCCGTTGCATAAGCTCCGCTTTTCGAAGCATTTGCATATCCATATTTGCATTCCGATTAAAAGTAGATTTTATCATAATTTTTAAATTTATACTATATCTAGTTGCTTTAAATTAAACTACATGGAATATATAGTATTTTCGATCGAAATGCGAGAACTTTTTTCAAAAACTTATTCACATCAATTTTGCCAAGAAAATAACTCATTTCCGACGTTTTCTCAAAACTTATCCACAAGGTAAAGGAGGTTGCCGTGGGGCTCCGGTTGACCAGAGGGCTCCGCCCTCTGGACTCCCGCAAGGAGTCAGAGACTCCTTGACCTCCTTCAGCGGCCGAGCCCGGCGCGGAACGCGCCGGGCTCGGCCGCTAGGTCAAGAATAAACTCTTTGACTTTTCTTTGCGGCCCAGTCATGCGCAGAATGCGCATGACTGGGCCGTAAGGTCAAGTTTGCCCCCGCGGCTACGCCGCGGGGCTCTAAAAGTGTTTTTCAATAAAAGTGTTTTTTCTTTTAGTTGCGCAACCTCGGCGCAGATTGCGCCGAGGTTGCGCACAAAAGTGTCTTCTTTTTTAATTCAGGCCTGCCCGCGGCGAAGCCGCGGGCAGGCCTCTTAGGCCCTTTGCGGATTGATCCAGTGGCATTTGCCACTGGATCAATCCGGCAAAAATCCAGGTCCAGGGGATGGATCCCCTGGCGGGGATTCTAAGGGCGCGCAGCCCTTAGAGAATTCAAATATTATATTCTTTCATAACCTCTGGGCTAAGCACAGTGATATGGGGAGCATTGGAGAGGAGTTCGTCGAAGAACCAGTTACGGGAATCTTCATTACCATGGGTTAAAACGATTGTACGGGGATCGAGGTTAATGGCGGCCTGCAGTAGTTCGTTACGATCTGCGTGACCACTCAAATCAAAGCGTTCGATATTTGCGCGTACGGAAGTGGAATAATTGAGTGCTGAAAATAGGAAATTTGAGCCCATATCTGCTTTTAGTAAGTGTCCTCCTGGCGTATCCGGATCGCAGTAGCCCACAAAACAGATACTATTTTTTTGATTTCCCAGGAGGCATGCTGCGATATTATAGGAGGGTGTATTTTCGACCATCATGCCGCTACTGACAACAAAGATCGTTGGTTTTGCTGGTTCGTCGCCTGGCTTTAGGTACTTTGTTCGATTCAGAGAGGTAACACCGAGATCCTTGAGGATACTTTTGCGGAAGGTTAGCGAGGGATGTTTTTTGGCGATTTCGTCGAAGGTATCCACGATCGCTAGACCTAAACCGGAACATATAATGGGGACTTTTTTATCAATTTTCTTTGCTTTTACCGCCTCATGCAATAGGGTTAGAATTTCTTGAACACGTCCGAAGGCAAAGGTTGGGATGAGGACGGATCCACCTTTTTGTAGGGTATGTTGAATGGTTGTGATGAGGCGCTCGATTTCCAGCGAAACTTGTTTTTGTTCCGTACGTTCCGTAGCTCCACGCGTCGTTTCCATGATCAGCGTATCGACTTTTTCTTCCGGCCACTGTCCTCCGGGAAGAATTTTCTGTTTGCGGAACAGCACATCTCCCGTAAAAAATATTTTCCGATGTTTGTATTCCAACATCACGCCGCCTGCTCCCGATACGTGCCCTGCGTCGAAAAATTCAATGTCAATTTTATCGTTACCCTTACGGAATGTGCGTCGAACGTCGTAGTTCATTTCAAAAAGATGCTCATTCAGTCGAGTAATTTCATCCAATTCGAAAAGGGGGTATTCTTTGATGCCCAATTCTTTGCGTTGATGCTTCATTACGGTGTAGCTATTTTCAAGTAAAACGGGCATAAGTTCCCGAGATTGGGGAGTTGCCAGTAGTCGCGCTTGGGGCTGATTGCGCATCAGAATGGGAATTGCACCGATATGATCCAGGTGACAATGGGTTGCAACAATAAAATCGAGTGAACCCGGTGGAATTTCGGAAAAATTAGGAAGTGCATTCAATCCGGCTTCCTTTGGGCTCATTCCGGCATCAACTACTACATTGAATGGCCCAATTTTTACATAATGACAATTGGCACCGATATCGCACTCCGGATTTAAATCTTTAAAATACATCGCTTATAAAATACATTGTAACAAAATTTTCTCGACTGTCTAGCCCCTATCATGTTTCTCTCCACAGAACACCGACAACGCGGCCTAAAGAGAACAACTTAACAAAAAACCTGCAGACTAAGATCGATTTCTACTTAGCCCTTTTAATTTCTTCATCCTTGTCAAGCTTTTTTTTGTAAGTTGCCCAGGGGGGCTCCGCCCCCCTGGACCCCCCGCAAGGAGGTGTTGCTGTGGGGCTCCGCCCCACACCCCGCAAGGAGGCATAGCCTCCTTGA
>JAITJQ010000013.1 GCA_031278845.1 Puniceicoccales bacterium | reverse complement strand
TACCGCTATCGGCGCAATGACCTATCGGTTATTCAAATCCTGAGTAATCTTTATGCGATGCGGGGCGATCGAAAAAACAGTTTCAAAATGGATCGTCGCCATGTGCGATTGGAGCCTCTCAACCCGATCGCCCACTATAATTTGGCCTGCGATTTATCTCTGCAAGGGAAAGAAAACGAAGCGGTCGAATCTTTGGAGGTGGCAGTAACCTTAGGGTATGACGATTTACAATGGATCTATGACGATGTCGATCTAGATCCAATTCGGGAGAACGAAAAATTTAAGGCACTTCTGGTAAATCGTCTTCTGAAAATTTCACCCAAATAAAACATGACCAGGTCCTTTTTTAGGTTGCGAGAAGCCTCCTCACCGGTAGGCGACGTCGAACGGAGAACGTTTCGTTTGGATTGTTTTCGTTTCATTTTTCAAGGTTTTATCGACGCCGAATTCAAAACTTATATTCTGGTAATGGCAATCCGGGTCTTTAATCTATCCGATAAAGCTAAGGGATTGTTTTCGGCAGCGACCCATCTCGGACAGGTTATGGCTCCGATTGCACTTAATTTTTTCACAAAAATTTATCCACTAGAAAACAATCGAGCCATCTCTGCCCTACTGTTTCTGATGTCGTTGGCTATTATTATGGCCACGTGGACGGATCAGGGAATGATTTTTTTAATTTGCATCATCCTGGCACAGATACTGTATAAGCTGACTCTCCCATTTGTTACGGATATCTACAATCACAACTACCCAAAGATCCGTCGAGGACAAATTATCGGCCTATTGTTCACCATATCATCCCTATCGGGCGTCGGATTGTCCTATTTTATTGGGAAAATGTTCGACCGTTCCATGGACAACTACCGCCTCGCTTTGTTTTTAGCAACCCTGTCAGCCCTGATTTGCGGTTATATTTTCCTAAAAATGCCCAATGGGCGCGTCGTACCTCAGACATCCGCTCCATTGTTTCACTCAAAATTATCCATTCTATTCAATGATAAACTTTTTTTACTCATTCTCTTCCTGTGGTCACTGATGAGCGTCGGGTTTCACATGATCTCCCCACTGCGAACGGAATATATTACAAATATGCGGCACGGCATTAATTTGTCTAACAGCGACGTTACGACACTTATGGCGACCATTCCAGCCCTAACTCGCATTTTTAGTTGTTTTTTTTGGGGGAGAGTTTTTGATACACAAAATTTTGCGGTGATGAAAATCCTCGTCAACTGCTGCTATTTAATCAGTATCCCCATGTTTTTTTTCGCAGAAAGTTTTTCCATCCTAGTCCTTTCCTCCATAATTTTGGGACTCGGCTATACGGGGCACTTGACGGCTTGGCAACTGTGGGTGATGAAAATTGCACCCTCTACGGAAAAATTGGGAGCCTACGTCAGCATTAATATGATCGTCATGGGATTGCGCGATATCCTATCGTCCGGATTGGGCTACTATCTATTGTCAAAATCTGTCCCGCTACACACAATCTGTATCATTGCAGCGATTTTAGTTGCCATTTCAACCTTTGGATTTGTTTTTCTCATCAAAAATCCGCGATTGCGTTGAGAGCTGCCCAGAGGGCTCTGCCCTCGGACTCCCGTAAGGAGTCCGTTCTGGGGCTCAGCCGCAAGGTCAAGTTTTCAAAAAAGTGTTTTTAAAATTGTTGGCCAAGGCTATGCGCGATGCGCATAGCCTTGGCCACTTTTTTTTCTAGTTGGACCCTAGCGGTTCGATCCCGTGGCAAGGCCACTGGATCGAACCGCTAAACCAGGTCCAGGGGATGGATCCCTTGGCGGGGATTCTAAGGGCGCGCAGCCCTTAGACTAATTTTTCGGAATATATTTTTCAATAATTTCAACAACCTGATCCAAAGTATTTTCTGAAGTATCGATCAAGATCGCACCGGCACCACAACGGCAACGATCCATGGAATCGCGCTGTTCAACGGCATCTTTTTCGCCATCATTTGCCCTACGGTCTGCGCGGATATGGGAATCTGCCGTTAAAAAAATTTTCACATCTGCCTGCGGTATTACGGCGGTGCCGATATCACGCCCTTCCATGATAACACCGGCAAAATTCATTTTCTTAGCCAATTCGATAAGATGTTGTTGATATGCCTTCAACGCACTTCGCAATTCGGGGATTTGCGCAAAGGAAGCTACCCTATGATTTAACGTCTCCGAGTGCAATTCGGCATATGGAGGAATTTCGCCATTAACGGCCAGATGTTCCGAAATTCCATCGATTTGAGCCGTCAAAGTGAGGCGTTCCAACTCTTCCGCAATACGTTTATCCGTGGCCACAGGGATATTTTTTCGCAGGAAATAGAATGTCAACGTGCGATAATGATCCCCTGTATTGACATTAAGTAGGCGGTATTTGTGAGCTAAAGCGCGTGCCGTTGACGACTTACCGGATGCCGCCGAACCATCAATCGCTATGGATAGAAAAGATCTTGATGATACGGCACACGCATACAAAAATCGCTCTTTCAGGGACCAAAAATTGGAAAAGATTTCCTTTCGTGCAATCACTAAATAGTCACTTTTCTGATTTAGGCGTGACTGTTCTTGACGAAAAATTTCTCGAAAAATGCGTTTAATACGATTACGTTCGTGGGCTTTTCCTATTTTTTTTCCTACAATCACAGCAAACCGCGGCCATAAGTTAACGCCACTTTTCTTTATCTTCACGAAGAAACTGTCTGCATCTCGAAATATTCCTTCCGTTCGAAACTGTTCAAAATCAGCCTGCCGTTTAATGCGCTGACATTTTTTAAAACGCATGACTAGAAATGGGAAACGCTAGCGGATAACTTTTTACGGCCCTTACGGCGTCGGCTGGACAATACTTTTCTTCCCCCGGAAGTTTTCATGCGTGCACGGAATCCAAATTTTCTCGCTCTCCTAATTTTCGACGGATTATAGCTCGGCTTCATATGGGTTCTAGGAAACGCTAATCGAAAAATTTGTCAAGCTCAGAACCAGAATAAAGCTTTTCCCAACTCTTCTGCCGTTTTAGCCCCATACAGGCGCAGTTCGGAGATAATTTTAAATCTTTTATCCTGATTATATATATCTTTTGCACTATCCAACGGTGTTTGGAAAAGCCTATCCAATGTATTGACATACGCCAACAATATATCTGGTCGGATATTTTTAATCGCCTCGAATAATGCTTTTATTGCAATCAAATTTCCTACCATTGCGGCGGTATGTAAAGGTGTTTGACCAAAATTATCCTTTGCCGCTAAATTGGCACCATTGAAGATTAAATTTTGTACCACTTCATTACTATTATTTATAATTGCCTCATGTAAGGGTGTTCGACCCATATCGTTTTTTTTGTTAAAATATTTTACTAAATATTCTTGACCGATGCTATTTTTAATCTTTTCGATGAATTGCGGTAGAATGTACCAACGGTTGAACTTCGCCGCAAAATGCCACAGGGTCCAATGGTGATTGTTTTCCGCACATGGATTCGCACCACGGTTAATGAAATTCATCATTGTGAAAAAGTTTGGTATTTGCCTAAACTTATCATACGAGTCATATTCGAACTCTTCCATCCCTTTCAGTATTTTTTCGAGTTCCTGTGTCGCTTGAATATTATAGGTAATCTCTTTCTGTGCCGTTTGCGGTTGCCATAAGCTTCCAGATAGACCTGAACCCATAAAATTGCTCAGTAGAACACTTCCCAACGTAATATTTTTGATTGTTGTGTTGTTTTTTTTCATAATTATACCTTTCATAATTTAACGTTTAATTCCATTAAACTAGATATACGTTAAAATTATTAAATTAATTGTCAAGTATTTCTGTAAAGCTTTTCGATATTTTAGAAAAATGTCCTCCCTTGCGGCCGAGCCCGGCGCGTTCCGCGCCGGGCTCGGCCGTAAGGGAGGCTAAGGAGTCTGCGACTCCTTGCGGGAGTCCAGAGGGCGGAGCCCTCTGGGCAGCTCAACTTAAGGGCTCCTCGCTTATTCTTTTATTTTTCCTTAACTTTTTCAATGCGCTCGATGTACACCTGATCGTTTTCGCCAAGTCCGAGTTGTATGGTTGAACCCTCCTGCAATCCCCCACGCAGGAATTCTTCCGCTAAAAAATCTTCAACGTATTTTTCAAGTGCCCGACGTAAAGGCCGTGCCCCGTATTTTTGATCATACCCCTTTTTGATTAGGAACTCGCGAACCGAATCGTTGAGCGTAATCGAAATTTTTTTAGCATTCAGGCGCTGATCAATTTTTTCGAACTCAAGGTCGACAATCCGTAATAATTCGTCATGGCCCAATTGTTTGAAGACGACGATATCGGTTAGGCGATTCATAAATTCTGGTTTGAAGGCGGATTTTGCTTCCTCCAAAACCTTTTCCTTAGCGCGTTCGAAATCGGTTGCATCCCCCGTGGTAAATCCTAGAGTAGCGTTCCTTTGGAGCAGTTCCGCACCGACATTGGAAGTCATGACGAGAATGGTATTTTTGAAATCGACCTTTCGGCCCACGCTATCGGTAAGGTGACCGTCCTCCATCACTTGAAGTAAGATTTGCAAAACATCGGGATGCGCCTTCTCAATTTCATCGAATAAAACTACGGAATACGGTTTGCGGCGAATCGTTTCCGTCAGCTGTCCGCCGTCCTCGTGGCCAACGTACCCCGGTGGCGAACCGATGAGTCGCGAGACGGCAAATTTTTCCATGTACTCGGACATGTCAACCTGTACGAGCGCATCCGAATTACCAAACATTTTTTCGGCTAAAACTTTCGCCAAATGCGTTTTCCCCACACCCGTTGGTCCTAGAAACAGAAAAGAACCAATTGGGCGTTTGGGATCCTTGAGATCCGTGCGGGAACGTCGTAATGCTCGGGCAATCACTTCCGTCGCATCGTCTTGACCAATGATCGCACTCCTCAACTCCTCACCGATATGGAGGAGGCGTTCACTTTCCGTCTGCTCGATGCGCATGAGCGGAATTTTAGTCCAATCGGAAACAATCTTGCAAATGTCTTCCCGGGAAATACTGCTGCAAACAGCCTTCTTATCGTTACGCCACTTTTCGAGTATTTTAGTATGTTCGCTGCGGAGTTGTTTTTCCTCGTCGCGGAATTTCGCAGCTTCTTCAAATTTCTGTTCGGCGATTGCCTTCTCCTTCTCCCGACAAACATTCTCAATCCTTTGGGAAAGTTTTTCGATCCTAGGCGGACGATTCATCGAGTTGATATGGGCACGGGAGCCGGCTTCATCGATGATATCAATGGCCTTATCCGGTAAAAAACGTCCCGTAATATAGCGATCGGAGAGCTGAACGGCTAGATTCACCACATCCTTCGAATATTTGACGTTATGAAATTCTTCATACTTCTCTTTCACGCCATTGAGAATTCTGACGGCATCCTCCGGCGATGGCGGCTCCACGTGAATCGATTGAAAACGGCGCTCCAATGCGGCATCTTTCTCGATATTTTTACGATATTCTGCCAAAGTTGTCGCACCGATACACTGAATTTCGCCGCGCGACAAAGCCGGCTTCAAAATATTGGAGGCATCCATCGCCCCTTCCGAGGACCCTGCACCGACAATTGTATGTAACTCGTCGAGGAAAAGAATGATATTTTTAGAACGTTTGATTTCATCCATAACCGTTTTTAGACGCTCTTCAAATTGACCACGATACTTCGTCCCCGCAACCATTAGCGCTAAATCAAGGGCAATAACTCTCTTATCGATCAAAACGTCGGGAACATTCTCATCGGCAATTGCTTGCGCGAGACCTTCAACAATCGCCGTCTTTCCCACACCGGCTTCGCCAATCAATGCGGGATTATTCTTAGTCCGCCGACACAATACCTGGATTGCGCGTTCGATTTCTTTGGAGCGACCGATAACCGGATCGAGTGCACCCTCCTTGGCCAAAACGGTCAAATCGCGGCCAAAGGAACGAAGCGCAACTAATTTCTGTGAAGTATGACGGCTACGCTGTTCATCTTCCGTTGGAGATTGTTCATCGGTGATGAGCTCTTCGGGATCAGCTGCATTGGAACTGGCAAAATTAGGATCCAATTCTTCTAAAATTCCTTGGCGACAATTCTCAATATCGACACCGAACTCCAGAAGTACTTTTGCCGCAATCCCCTCTCCCTCTCGCAATATTCCTAGCAACAGGTGTTCTGTACCGATGTAGGGATGTTGCAGGGCACGCGCTTCATTGGCAGCAAGAATAAGGACCCTTTTAACGCGAGGGGTAAAAGGAATATTATCCGATGCCAATGAGAGCTTTGCGTTCAAATCTTGAACCTGAGCCCTAAGGAGTTCCTTAACCTTTTCACGGATCAGTTCCAACGTCACATTTAACTTCCTGAGAACATTAACGGCGATTCCCTGACCCAACTCAACTAATCCAACCAAGAGATGCTCCGTACCGACGTAATTATTGCGCATATGGTCTGCAGCCTGGCGCGCCAGAACAAGGACCTGCTGCGATCGCGGAGTAAAATTGAGTGGTTCCATAATTGAATACCAAGCTATTAATAACGCCAAAACATACAAGAAGAATGTTTAGCTTCATCTAAACAATGTGTGGGAACAGCTGCAAAAGCCATACAAAATAAGAACCACAAAAGGAAACCTCTGTGGCTCTTACAATAATCTTGAAATGATAATAAAACAAACTTAGAATGTAAATTCTACGGCAGAAGAAAACCAAACGTTATGCTTCTTGTGATTTTTTTCATTAATCCAAGAATCTTTCTTGGCGTTATTATAGGAAAATGCAACACCCGCGCGAGCCTTCGCATTTTCATTCAAAGAATAGACTAAATCGGCATTAACTCCCGTATAGAACCAGCATGTTTTTTCAAACAAATTCCCTTCTTTATGGGAAATAGCACCTGGCTCGCCTTCGGCAATACCAGCCCAATTACTTCCTGCAAAATCGAAGAAACTCACCTTGATATCATGAGAAATACCATAGGGCTTTTTAACACGTGTATAACCGACTCTACCACCCAAATCAATGGCAAACCCCGTCACACCACAGGAACTAAGATCAAAAGTATAATGTACCGTTCCATCGATATTAGCCTTCCTTTGCGTGAAATCGTAGGCAAAATAAAGCGCGGGATTAAGCAAAACGTCAGCCATAATACCCGCATAGATCTCATGGAATCGCTTTTTACCTTCCACTGTATACGTTACTTCCGCATTTTTTGAATATTTGGATACGTATGATAATAACTTTTCTGCATTATCGGGAATAAGTTGAACATTCTCCTTCCCAGCTGCCTCTTTCACCATCTCCAAACCATCCCCCCATATATCCGCCGGCGACACAGATACCTTTACTCTTGCATCATCCCCTTCTTGTCTCACGTAATCCACATTGCCATCCGCATTCAACACCACAAAAGGAACATTGAAATAGCTAGACTTATCTGTGTCTTGGAGGCCCACAACAGGTCTCTTATCAAAACTATGCAAAGTATAGCCCAAATCAACCGTAAACGTGTCGGTAATATCATAGGAGAACCCAACATAGGGAGCCACCTCACTACTGCCGAAAGATTTGTGCCGCACACTGAGACTCGCACCAACACCTGCGTACAATTTACCAGCATCGTCCAGTATCGGTAACCCCAACTCAAGATTTGGAGCAAAATTTTGATCCAAACGTCGGCGTCCCTCGTAGACATCAGCCGTATTAAACTCAACCTTGGCATCAATATGTAACGCAGGTACAGAAAACTCTGCAAAAACATTACCCGCTGCCAACAAACCACTTGTAATTGTTAATAACTTATTCATTTTGTATTCCTTTTTTCAATTGAAAATCTAAAACGCCCACTTTCTCGGTAGACACAACATTTCCAATATCGGCTGTATAATATTTAGCATGGCACAGTTTGTCAAGTGCAATTATATAAAATTTTTTCCTAAACAGAAAAAAATAATTTCGTCCAACAATGGCCCTATTTTCAGAAAAATTCTTTTTCGGTAGAATTTTTTTCTATACAAAATTTTATAAGGCACCATAATACCTCCTAAGAATTATGTTGGGACCCACATCAACAAGTAGGGAAATAGCAAAAGACGACAACGGAATACTTCCACTTACGATAAAAAAGGACGTAGTATATTATCTCATAACGGATATTATGGGCTTCATTGTAAAACGAATCAGCTATCCTCTTAAAGCGATTTTCGCGATAAATCCTGAAAAAGAATCTTTTTTCAAATCCATTCAAGGGGAGCGTAAAGTTTATTCTTCTTTCATCATTCATGCGCGAACTCCAAATGGAATTAGGAATCAAATCTTAAAAACACTTTCCGTCACTTCTAAAGGGAAAGAGGAAGAGAAAGCATTTCTCATTGACCCTCATTTACCGCTTTCTACCAATAATCGTCTTCTGCTTTACCATCTTCTTTTGCAAAATTATAAGCACGTTTATCTCATCGATTCGAAGAATGAAGAATCAGATGAATTCATAAATTTCATCGAAATTTTCCCAGACGAAAGGGCAATTACGCTTTGTGAGCAAATGTCAAATTTCAGGTATTGACAACAGAAAGTATACCGCAGTATACACCCACAATGAAACAAGATTTAAAATGATGAGAATTAGTCGATGCGATCGAAAACCTTCAGGGCTTTTTTGAGCCAATCGTGAATCTGATTTGAAGCGAGAATTTCTTTTTGATCCATCCAAACGAAGGATCGCACTTCATTACCATCGGCAACAATTTGAGGATGTTCCAATAATTTTGTATAAAAGACGACATCAATAACCTGCTCTTCCTGTGTATTGATGAAGAAGCTGCTACAGAAATAGTCAATAATATGGGGCAGATTAATCTTTAATTCTTCGTACACCTCACGGCGGATGGTATTGAGCAGGACATCATCGTAATTCCGTTCTTTGCCATCATTGCTCCGTTGGCGTACCACTTCGCTTTGGGTTTCGTCGAAGGGCTCAACTTTTCCACCGGGCAGAATAAACATTATTCGATCACCGAATTGTCGTTCCAGCAATAGGAACTTCCCCAGATACTCGATCAAGATTCTTGATTTGCAAATAAACATATCCGTCCACCTTCATTAACACTTAAAAAAAGATGTCAATCTTCATTCTTGACAACACTTCCACTTGACATTCCGAGATGATTATTTTTCTCCAAAGGAATATGCGAAAAAAGTCTTTCATTCAAATCTGTTTATTGTTGTCATCATTTGCGGGTTCATTATTGAGCCAGGAATCCCTTTTTCTGCGAGCAAAAGGCAAATATCAGATCGTCGAAGACGATGGAACCCAAAGGCGGTTTCAAATTGGCGCTGGTGAAACAGAAGAAGATTATGAGGAAGGAGAAGCCGTCCCCGTAGCCAATCCGACCTATGATTTGACGTTTAAGTTACTCTTTACACCTGCGGATCCCAAGTTAGGGTTCGGAGATCTAGGTGACGAGTCCCATTCTAATAGGCGCTTAATGTCACTGTTGAATAGTATCATTTATCCAGATGCGGCGAGTGATCTTAGCTCCGAACGAATCGTTGAGGTAAAATTAGAACCTACGGAAATCTTAACACGAAGTCATTCTAGCAATAAAGAGTTGGATAGAGCAATGACGGTATTGCGTTGTGATATTGTTTGCAAGTGTACCATTAAAAAAATGGGGAAACATAAGGAAGAAACGTTTTTTATTTATTTTGACATAGAGATGCAGCGAGCTAAACTCAAAGAGCGGATCAACAATTTTTTTGGTTATAGGGATGTTCTGCAACAAAAATATAACACGACAGATGTTCGACTGATTGCTTTTCTGAATTATCCCACGGATGGTATCGTTCAAGAAACGGTAAGCGGTAGTTTTCGTTTTGATAAGGAAAAAGCGGCTTTCATTCCCATAGGAGAAAGTGTCGAGGCCGCCAAAAACGAACATCCCCCCTCATCGGATTGCAAGCAGTTGTCGCGATAATAAAGGATGGAAAGGAAGTTGTCATTGTACCCGATAAACCTTTAAAGTCGGAAGGGAAAGAGTGGATGAAACTATTGGGTGTGCAATGGTGGGCCCAGTTGGCCGGTGACCATCGCTATATTGTTCCCGCAGCAGCTAATTGCGCAGCAGTAAGGGAGTCTTTGCAGGTGCTGAATCATAAAGGAATTACGGATGTGGCGCTTCAGATAGAATATGAAAAAATTTCCGGTACTGACGCTATGGTTGAAGCATTCAAAGAGGAAGGCCGAGAGGAAGGCCGAGAGGAAGGCGAACAGATCGGTCAATTAAAAAGCCTTATGCAAGGATTTATCGCCGGGCAGTTCTTTGATTTTCTTGCGAATGGATTAGATTCGCAATTTTTAAGCGGAGACTTTGTGAGAACCATCTGGAATACTTTGCCGCCTAGCGCAAACAAAACGGAAGAAAAGCTCGAAGATTTCCTCCAAGCGTTGCAAGAGAGAGAGTTAATATAACCTAGAAAAATCTATCGCATCAGCTTCTTCCAAGAGAGACTTGTTTGCGTGTATTCTCTTTCTCTATTTTTAATCGTTGCTTTCCAAGCAACGATTTTTTTCCAAAATTTGCGCGAGGGATCAAGGCGCAATAAAATTTGTCGATCATCGGCGACATCCTTTTTCGGCAAAGAAAAAGCTATGCACCGCGGATCCAACTCATTGCAAACCACGTAATTCACTGTCAACGTTCCCTGCCCCATGAGATTTTTTAGGGAATCATTGAGCAGGATTATCATATAGGTTCCCACAAAATCTCGCTCCGAACCGGTACCCAAAACATAACGCTGTTCCCGGTTGTTACCGATACTATTAAAGCGAAAAGGCTCCCCACAGAATGAGCGCCAAATCGCTGAAAAATACTCAAAATCATGATTTTTTTTGGTGGTAATAACGACTTCCTTAATCCACGGGTTCTCCCTTGCTTTGGCCTTTTGAATAGAAGATGAACGTCCCCGGTGATTTTTCCTCTCCCCGTACGCCCATAGGAAAATCATCTCCCATGAGATGAAAAATAATAAAACAATCCCTGTAATGTATCTTCGCCACAACATCAATGGATAATCTTTCTATTTTTTCTAAAACCGGAATGCAATATTTTTATTGGCAAACAGAAAAAATTAGATAGGAGTCCTGGAAAGGGATATTTATGGAGAAAGTTAGATCAAGTGGCAGTAGTGCCAAAAAAACAAACAAATCTGAAGAAAATTGCAGCTGTTGTACCATCCCATCCAAGGATACGTGTACACCGGAATTTTTTATAAAAGCAACGGTCAAAGAACTGAAGGGGGCCATTCTACATCATCTGGAATGCCGACTCGCCCGGGAACAAACTTCAGCATCGCCCTATGAATGGCGGCTTGCAACCTGCTATGCCATCCGCGATAAAATCCTTAATCGCTACATTAAAACGCAGCGCGCCCAACACGAATCGGACATTCGCCGCCTGTATTATCTGTCCCTCGAATACCTCCCGGGACGCCTCTTGAAAAACAATTTGTATAATTCGGGAATTTTTGAGGAAATGCGCACGGCACTAAAGGAACTCGGCCAAGACCTCGATGTAATGTTCGACGAAGGCCAGGACCCGGCACTCGGTAACGGCGGTCTCGGACGCCTCGCCTCCTGCTTCCTCGACTCCCTCGCCACGCTCAATTACCCCGCCATTGGTTACGGTATCCACTATGAATTTGGACTATTTCGCCAGGAAATCGTCGACGGCAAACAGGTGGAGCACCCCGATAACTGGATGATTGCGGGTCGGAGTCCGTGGCAAATCGCTCGCCCCGAAAATGCTCAGCGTATCAAACTGTACGGTAATGTCAAAAACCACTACAATGAACAGGGAGATTGGGTCCCCATCTGGGAAAACACCCAGGATATTATCGGTATTCCCTGGGATATTCCCATCGTCGGCTATGGTGCGGAAACCGTCAATTTTCTCCGCCTCTGGGAAGCCCACGCCACGGAAGAATTTAACCTGGAAAATTTTAATCGGGGCGACTACATCCAAGCGGTCCGCGATAAGGTCGAAACGGAGACCATCTCGAAAATCCTTTACCCAAACGATACCACTGCCCAGGGAAAAGAACTCCGCCTTGTGCAGCAGTATTTTTTCGTCGCCTGTTCGATAAAAGATATCCTCCGGCGCTACAAAAATCTCAATAACGACTGGTCCAATTTGGTAAAAACGGTGACACTTCAGCTCAACGACACGCACCCCACCATTGCCATTGTCGAAATGATGCGCGTGCTCATCGACGAAGAAAAAATGCCCTGGGAACAGGCCTGGAGCATCTGTAAAGCCATTTTCGCCTATACCAACCACACGCTTTTACCGGAGGCGCTCGAGACGTGGAGTGTGGAGCTTTTTCAAAAAGTTTTACCGCGCCATTACCAGATTATCTGTGAAATTAATCGCCGCTTTCTCGAGGAAGATGTGGAGCAAAAATGGCCCGGCGATGACGATAAAAAGCAGGAGTTATCGATTATCACGGAAGGCGAACATCCGGTCATTCGCATGGCCCATCTGGCGGTTGTGGGGAGTCATTCGGTCAACGGCGTCGCGCGCATGCATTCGGAATTGCTTAAGTTGCAACTATTTCCGAGTTTCAACGAACTCTACCCCGGATTGTTTAACAATAAAACCAATGGCGTTACGCCGCGCCGCTGGCTCAAATTCTGCAATCCGAAACTCTCCGAACTCATCGATTCGAAAATTGGTCCCGCTTGGGTAACCGATCTCGATCAACTCGAACAGCTCACGAAATTCGCCGATAACAAGGCATTTCAGGAGCAATTCATGGCGATTAAACGTGAAAATAAGATCGCTCTGGCGGAATACATCCGGCAAACATTGGGCATTGCGATCAATCCCGATGCGCTTTTCGACGTCCAAATCAAACGTCTCCACGAGTACAAGCGGCAGCACCTCAATCTTTTACACATTCTCGCCCTATTTCGCCGCGCGGCTAAGAATCCCGACGACGATTCCATTCACCCGCGCGTTTTTATTTTCAGCGCCAAAGCGGCACCAGGCTATGTCATGGCAAAAAAAATTATCCATGCCATCAATCTGGCGGCCAATTTCATCAACAATAGCCCAGAAATTAATGAAAAACTCAAGGTTATTTTCATTCCCAATTACTGCGTAACGGTTGCCGAAAAAATCATTCCCGCAGCGGATCTTTCGGAGCAGATTTCCACGGCCGGTAAGGAAGCCTCTGGGACAGGTAATATGAAACTTGCCCTGAATGGCGCCTGCACAATCGGTACCCTCGACGGCGCTAACGTGGAAATTTTGGAGGAAGTGGGTGACGGGAATATCTTCATTTTTGGCAACAAGGAACAGGAAATCACGGCCCTGAAAAATGGTGGCTATAACCCGCAGGACTACTATCACAGCGACGAAGAATTGAAGGCGGTTCTTGACTGGATGTGTTCCGATTTTTTTGTTACACGGGAGGGTGAAAATCCCATGCGCGAAATCGCGGAAAATCTCATTTACCGCGATCCTTTCTTCGTTTTAGCCGATTTCCGTGTCTACTGTGAGACCCATGATCGCATCAACGATGCCTATAAAAATCGCACCCAATGGGCTAAAATGGCCATCTTGAATACGGCACTTCTGGGAAAATTCTCCAGCGACCGAACGATTCACGAATACGCCCGCGATATCTGGGAATTAAAGAGTATCAACGTCGGGAAATAATGTATCATGGAGTGTTGTACGGAGCTCGGCCGCAAGGTCAAGAATAGACTCTTTGACTTGTTTTTCCTTTAGTTGCCGGGCAAACCCTGCGCAAATTGCGCAGGGTTTGCCCGGCACTTAATTTTTCTTTTTTTAAATTAGCAGCCCCGCGGCGTAGCCGCGGGGGGGCTTTGGCCTCCTGGCGGGGATTCTAAGGGCACGCAGCCCTTAGATAATATAAAATTCGAATGTCATTAAGTTAGAATTTATCATATATAGGTAATAAAAAATAACAAAAATAATAAAAACTTGACATGGCGCACATTTAATTATTCTGAAAGTTATTTTAAGGATAAAACAAATAGAAAGAGAGTATTATATGAAAACGAAAAACATTTTTTATTTATGTATGGGATTAATGGCAATGTCGGGATTTTATTCCGACATTATGTATGGTTTGGGATCGGTACAAACTAGTGTAGCCTGGCAAGGAATGGCTAAGAGGGGTGAGGCAATAAATATAGGCGATCATTCAGCACTTAATGGCTATTTAAATGGAATTCACCATGATAGCAGCATAGTGATATCGCTTGCAGATATGCATGGATACCATAACTATTATAATGAATTTATCGAGCAAGTTAAAGTCATAAAAAATAAAGGATTTTCTAAAGTTTACGTGGTCATTGATGGAGATCTTGCCCCTCGACGTCTCTTGTGTATGGGAGAAGAAAATCCTAAAAGTTTAGAATATGCTTGTAAAAATTTTTTATTGCCATTAAGTGGTTTATGTAAAATTATATTCAATTTAGGAAATCATGAACTGCAAAATGTTGTGTCATTTTATAAATTATTGTTATTTTTAAAGACAAACAATATTCCTTTTTTAACGCATATTCCAGAAGGAATAGATTGGGATAAACTAGTCGAAGAGTACAATGATTTTGATTGTGAGCCAACCATCACGTTTGCCAATGTTGCTGAATTGCTAACCAATATACTCCCGTATAAAATTATTGAAAACACTTTATTTTTCCCCTATTGTTCAAGCTTTCTTGTTTATGGTGGAGGAGTTCTCTGCAGTTTTTTAAGCGACGCTTATAGGTGTGCACTGCAAGAATTATGCAACAATCGTTTTTACAGGGATAATTTACCATCTTCAGCTGACGGTAATTTAATTACGAGAACAACAAAGGAATACTTCCAACGGGCAATCACTGATTTGGCAAAAATTCATGGCCCTATAAATATAGTTATTGCTGCCCACGAGTTTTATGATCCATCTGACAATACTCGTGATCGAGTAAGGGGTATTTTTGAGCTTATATTGCGAGATATTACTATTTCTGGAGAGGTATTAAACAGACTCACCTGGACTATAGTCTGTGGACACGAACATCTAAAATATCACCATAAAGATCAAAGCTTAACAGTTGGAGGCAAACTTGTGCAATATGATGTTATCGGAACTACGGTGCATGCAGTAAAAACACCAAATTTTGCAATAATGGCCTTTAAACCACAACCATTACTTCCAGTTGGATCAGCTACACCATTACGTCCAGCTGAGCCAGCCAAGCCAGCTGGATCGGCTGCGTATAAAAAACCTTACGGACATTATAGTGCAATGCCTGATGGTAGTCGACACGCAGAAGGGAAAAATCATTTGCTCGAAAGACCCGGAACATGGAAACCCGTATCAGTAAAACCGATATTACGTGAGGTAAAATCAACATTACCTGTAGGCAGACCAACATTACCCGCAGTAAAACCAACATTACCTGCAAGAAGACCAACATTACCTGCGGGCAGACCAACATTACCCGCAGTAAAACCAACATGGCCCGCAGGCAGACCAACATTACCCGCAAGAAGACCAACATTACCCGCAGTAAAACCAACATGGCCTGCAAGAAGACCAGTGTTACTCGCAGGAAGATCAACATTACCCGCAGTAAAACCAACATGGCCTGCAAGAAGACCAACATTACCTGCAAGAAGACCAACATTACCCGCAGTAAAACCAACATGGCCTGCAAGAAGACCAACATTACCTGCAGTAAAACCAACATGGCCCGCAAGAAGACCAACATTACCTGCAGTAAAACCAACGTGGCCTGCAAGAAGACCAACATTACCTGCGGGCAGACCAACATTACCTGCAAGAAGACCAAATTTCTAACGCACGCAGGTCTATATGACGAAAATGTGCGAACGGCTTAAATACAATAGACCTACGCTTATTTTGATGTACTTACTTTGATGTACTTAATCTGATGTATGATGTAATCTTTTAAATTGTTGGCCGAGGCCATGCGCGATGCGCATGGCCTCGGCCACTTTTTTAGCCCCCACGCGGCGTAGCCGCGGGGGGGCTTTGGCCTCCTTGCGGATTGATCCAGTGGCATCGCCACTGGGTCAATCCGCCAAACCAGGTCCAGGAGGCGGTGCCTCCTGGCAGGGTTTCTAAGGGCACGCAGCCCTTAGGCAACCGAGTGGCCCTTAGGGAAGACGTTTAATCTTGACTATTCCTGGGGTACAGCAAGTTAGCGAGTGATGGAAAGTTCCTGTAGTTCAATGGATAGAACGTCGGTCTCCGGAACCGAAAATCTGGGTTCGAATCCCGGCAAGAACGCCAAGGGTAAGGATTACAGGACGGGTTTGGGATAAGTGGGCCGTAATTTTGTGGGAGTTACTTGATTTCTGGGGTAATTTTTATTTTGTTTCGGACATAATGAAGTAATTCGATTCCGACAATTAGTAAAGAGTTCCTGTAGTTCAATGGATAGAGCATCGGTCTTCGGAACCGAGGGTCTGGGTTCGAATCCCGGCAGGAACGCCAAAAAATGGCAGTTTTATGAAGTAAGCTGTTCAGTGGGGAGATTTAAGCATTATATTTAAAAGTATATTTTCATTTTTTCGTTTGGACGTTATCTAGCATTGAGCGGAGTGGTCGCACTCCGCTTTTTTTAATCGATTAACTTTCTTGTGCGCAATTCCTGAAGAAAAGCTTCATATTGTTCTGACGTATTGGTATCGCTTACTTCATCCCAAAGCTGCCTTATAAAATCTTCAGTTAAATTTCGCAGATTCATTCCAGCAATAAGAAAATCAAAAAATCGCTCTGTCTTGATAAACGTTTGCATAAGACTTTTCAATTGACCGACTTGTTCACCTTTCTGGAGGCCGATTTGTTCACCTTCTTCTCTAAGGGCATTGGCATCTTTGTGGACGTTGAAAATCCTCTTAACCTCCGCTTGAAACGCCGCTTCATCCACTTTTTTTGACAAAATTTCTAGTGCCTTTCCCACTTCAGGCGTGCTAACATCTTTAGGAACCACATAGCGTCCCAGTCTATTTTTACTCCTTTTCCCCCACCATTCTACGCCTAGCAATTTAAGCCATTCTTTCCCCGCCGGACCAATGGGTTTCCCTTCTACAATTTCTATATCTTGTCCATTTAAAATTTCACTTACAGCGCACGGAAGACAAATCATAGGCTGATAAACTAGGCGCCTTACTCCCTTTTGAGGGACAACAAGTTGGCCATCCTCACCTTCTTGAACAAAAGCCATTGTTCCACGCCTTACGGCCTTTCTTTCTTCTGTTTCGTAATTCAGAAAAGCTAATAGATGTACCCCCTTCCCATATTTTATTTTTAAGGCGTTTACATATTCAACAAATTCTTGTTCCCGGCCAGAGATATGTCTGCGTTGCATTTCTATGTCGAAATAAAGCGCATAATGTACATCTTTGTTGTCAGCATTCGGAGATTCAAGTGTACATTTACATACAATATTTACTTTCCGAGCATCTAAAAGTGTACTGTCTATTATTTCTATTTCTATGATCCTATTTTTTTCCGGAGTTTGCTCCTTGGAAAGAAATTCAGGATAATACAATCCATTTAATAGCGAAATCAATGTTTTTCTGGTTTCCTCGGGTTGAATGAATTTTACAGGCCTTTCAAACTTTTCAAGATCATTTTGGTTAGCTAAAAATAATAATTTAAATGTCAAGTCGTAGGTGGGGCTTGCAATGCAAATAGCCTCAGCCTCCCCTTCCTGGTATTTTTTATTGCCATGCTCAATCCTAACTCTAAATTTGCATAAACCTTCATTTTCTACAACAGATTCGCATTTAGCCATAGCTTTTAAAAAAAGAGAGCCTTCTGGAACTTTTCCGGATTGTTTTGTGATACTTTCATCGGGCTTAGCAATCCGCTTCCGCGTAGATTGCTTGCGAGCTCCAGCACTTGCCTTTTTCTTTGTATCAGTAAACTCTCGCCCAGGGAAAGGCCTATCCGGTTTAAACGTGGCTGCAAGATCACTTAATGCTAGCTGTAATAGGCAGAATAGAATAGAAAACTTTTAAGCATACATTTATTAGATAGTGAATAAAAAATACTTTGTCAAGCGAAATATCGAGAGTCTTTTGGGTATGATTGATTTAACAAAAAATTAAAAAATCTTCGGCTAGGAATTTTTCTTGACGATCCCGGTCATTGGGCTAAGTTGGCAGTCAGTCGAAAACTTTACGTGGTTCATTGAGCGGAGTGGTCGCACTCCGCTTTTTTTGACTCCGTAATGGATTTTATTGAGATATGAAAACCGGTAGCGAAATTTTAGCTGTACTCGAGTACATGGAAAAGGAAAAAGGTATTCCTCGAGGCGATATGATTCAAACTATCGCCGAAGCCATCCGTTCCGCCGCCTTAAAAAGTATTAATGCCGGATATGATATCCGCGTGGAAATTAATCCGAAAACGGGCAGTCTAAAGGCATGGGCGATCCTCGAGGTTGTAGATTCCGTCAGCGATCCGCAAGCGCAGATTCACATCTCCAAAGCAAAGGAAGTTGATCCCAATATCGATGTCAGTCAAGTCATAGAAAAAGAAATTGATCCCGCTTTTCTCGGCCGTATCGCAGCCCAAGGTGCTCGTCAAGCCATTACTCAGGGAATTAGGCACTTCGAGCGCGAAAAGTTATACGAAGATTTTAAAAACTCCGTCGGCGATATCGTCAGTGGTATCGTTCGACATCAGGATTCGGGCAATATCTATGTCGAATTGGGAAGGGCGGAAGCTATTTTACCCTACCGGGAACGCATTCCCGGTGAAGAGTATGTTCCTGGCGATCGGATTCGCTGCCTACTCCTGAAGATCGAACAGTCGTCGCATGGACCGGATATTGTTCTCAGTCGTTCCCATTGGCGTTTTGTACGACGTCTATTGGAAATTGAAGTGACAGAAATTGCCGATGGTACGGTGGAAATTTACGGCATGGCGCGGGAACCGGGGTATCGTACGAAAGTCGCCGTTCACAGTTCGGATCCCAAGGTGGATGCGGTCGGTTCCTGTGTTGGGACGCGGGGTGTCCGCATTCGCAGTATTGTGAAGGAGTTGGGGGGCGAAAAGATTGACGTTATTCGTTATGCCAATGATCCCATCGCATTCCTTCAGGAAGCCATTCATCCCGCTATTCCACGTAATATTCATGTTAATGAAGCCAACCGACAGATTAGTTTTGAGGTGAACGAGGAGGATCTCGCCATAGCCATTGGGAAGCGGGGCCTGAATGCACGACTAACCTCGCGTCTGATGAATTGGAAACTAGACATTAAGAAAGCAGAATCGGAAAAGGAAAAAAATCTCAATCGAAAAATTCAACAGGCAACGGCGGGCTTCAATAATATTCCTGGAATTAGTGATGAACTAGCACAGCGACTGGTAGCTTCTGGATTTACGGATATCGATGTTTTTGAGGATGTTGTCCTGAAAGATTTGGAAGATGCCGGTTTTTCCGCGGAAGAATCGCATTTAATTCTTGAAAACATAAAAAACATTAAAAATTTTCAATAGGAAGCATGAGTGTCAGGGTATATCAGTTAGCAAGCGATCTGGGCATGGACAGTAAGGATGTAATAGAATTGCTCCATGGGCGTGGATTAAAGGTAACGAGCGCGTCCAGTTCGATTCCCAATATCTATGCCGATGCTCTGGTCGAGGAGCTCGCTAGTCGTCCTAGACGTACGGATTCAAAGGAAAGTGAAAAGCCGGAAAAAGAAAAGGAACGCTTTTCCGGATCGGTTAACTTTTCTGTAAAATCTGCTTATAATAATGTTGCAATTTCCAAAACGGAAGTATTGGGTTCTCCTTCTGAGATGATACATATCGTTAAGGCAGATATTTCTACAAATCATGGAAGCGATGAAGTTCCGGTAGCCCAAATGGTTACTGGAAGTGAAACCGTTATTCTAGAAGAGGAGAATGGAAAAAAAAAGGACTCAGAGATTATAAAGTCGGAAGCATCCCCAGAAATTCCCAATATGTCGACGGGTCCTTCGAAGTCGGCCGCTGCACCGATACCGAGAAAAAGTATAAAAATTCCATTACCTAATGCAACTCCCAGAATGCCGGTTCTATTTGTTGCTAAAGAGCAGAATGATAGTTCCGAAAAAATTGTCGGATCAAAGGTGGATCTATCTCCAAAGAAAACTGTTGTCGAGGAAGAAAAAACAACACAGGTATCGGGGACGTCTACCGCTTCCGAAGCGGATAGAAGTGACGTTTCAAACTATACGTGGGATGTGCGAAAGAAAGCATCCGTAATGGGGGCCCGTGAGAAACGGGCAGCTCCGACGGTTCGTTTTCAATTTACACCGCAAAGCCAACGCAGCGATAAGCTTTTTAATACCCTAAAAATTCCCAATATCCCTGGAACAACTCCAGCCAAAAATGAAACGGAAAAAGTTAAAGAGGGTAAATTACTCGTTTGTAAAGCGCCGCTCATTGTGCGTGACTTTGCCCAGAGAATTGGATTAAAACCCTTTCAACTCATTTCCGAACTCATGCGGCGAGGGATTTTTGCCTCGATGAACCAGCAGATTCCGGATGATATCGCTACGAGCATAGCTGAAACATGCGGATTTAAACTCGAAGTACGTCAGAAATCCAATGGGGCGAAACAAAATATTCCCAAGGTTAAAATTGAGGTCCCTAAAGAATTGCTGCCGAGGCCGCCCATTGTTTGCGTTTTGGGCCATGTGGACCACGGGAAAACAACGCTACTAGATACGATTCGCCATGCCAATGTCGTTTCCGGTGAGGCGGGAGGGATTACCCAGCACGTTGGTGCCTACCAGGTGGAGCACGAGGGTAAAAAAATTACGTTTCTCGATACGCCGGGACATGCGGTGTTTTCGAATATGCGCGAGCGGGGAGCTAATTTGACTGATATCGCGGTTTTAGTTGTTGCGGCCGACGATGGTTTCATGCCGCAGACCGACGAAGCATTGAAATTTGCCCAAAAGGCGGGGGTACCGGTCGTCGTTGCCATCAATAAAATCGATGCCAAAGGTGCTAATCTGGATCGGGTTAAGCAGCAGATGCAGCAGCGAGGCATAGCTCCGGAGGAGTGGGGAGGCGATACGCTATGTGTCGGCATTTCTGCACTCAAGGGTACGCATATCGACGAGTTGCTATCGGCCGTTCTACTCCAGGCAGAAATCATGGAGCTGAAGGCGGACTACAAATGTCCCGCCGAAGGGGTTATCATCGAGTCGCAAATGGATGTGGGCCGTGGGGTTACGGCGGCGGTTATCGTCGAAAAGGGGATGCTAAGAATAGGCGATGCTATCGTTTGTGGTCAGGAATATTGCCGTGTACGCTCGATGTTAAATGAGCGTTCGGAAGTTGTGAAAATAGCGACGCCTTCGATGTCGGTTTGCGTTATCGGTTGGAGTGGTCTACCATCCGCGGGCAATGTTTTTGAGGTCGTAAAGGATGAGAAAGCAGCCAAAAAGCAGGCCGAGGAAAATGAAAATAATGCCAAACTCGCTTCTACGGAATCGATGCCCAAAATAGCCAATATAAGGGCACTATTTGAAGCCATGGAGTCACAGAAGCAAAAGGTTTTGAAAGTCATCGTCAAATGCGATGTACAGGGAACTGAGGAGGCATTCATCGGCTGCCTCAATGGAATCAAAAGCGATCGGGTAAAAGTGGAAATTGTAGCTTCTGGAGTGGGGCCTATCTCTAAAAACGATGTGGAATTCGCCAGTTCATCCGATGCAATTATTGTCGGTTTCAATGTGAAAATGGATAGCGGTGTAGCCCCCTTCGTAAAGAATAAGGGCGTGCACGTCCTCTTGCATAATATTATTTACGAGTTAGTCGATCGGGTCAAGGACGAAATGGCAGGGCTACTCGGCTACGATTATACTGAAAATCATCTCGGGACGGCGGAAGTTCGCCGCATATTCGAACTCGCTCGGATAACAATTGCAGGATGTATGGTGGTCGATGGAAAGATTGAACGCGACAAGTCGGCCCGCGTTTATCGGGGACAAAAGGTCCTATTCGAAGGTAAAATTGATTCCCTAAGGCGCGAAAAAGATGACCACTCGGAAGTGCGTTCCGGCTTTGAATGTGGTATAAAAATTGATGGATTTTCGGCATATGAGGAGGGCGATCGAATCGAATGCTTTGAGGTCATTCAACACCGTCAAACGCTATGAGCTTACGTTTAAACCGAATCAATGAGGCCATCGAGCACGAAATTAACCGCATTTTACGGACCTATTTTCGCGAAGAAACGGTTAGCATAACGGTTGTCGGAGCCCTTATGTCTCCAGATTTTAAATTTGTCCAGGTGAAGTTCTCGGTCATCGATGGCAGTATGGATCGGTATGCGATTAAATTTTTCTCAAAACATAAAAATTTTATCAAGCAGAAATTGTGCGAAAAAATGCAGCTGCGCCATACGCCACAACTGAATTTTGAAAGGACCGATGCCATAGCCCATGGAAATCATATGATTAATCTGTTGAATACCCTTTCCGAAACCGAGATTTAAATGGAAATAAAAATGCTAATTTTGTTACTGTTGTTGAGTGGTTGCGCGTCGGATCAAATGGCAGAAAACTCTGCGCTACCATGGAATAAACCGGCCGCTTGGGAGCATCGCCGCGATATTTCGACTTCTTTCGGGTTTCATAAGAAGTATACTGCAGAAGCCAGGGGGGGGCTCCGCCCCCCTGGACCCCCCGCAAGGAGTCAGTGACTCCTTGACCTCCTTCGGCGGCCGAGCCCGGCGCGTTCCGCGCCAGGCTCGGCCGCAAGGTCAAGAATAAACTCTTTGACTTGTTTTTTTCTTTCAGTTCCGCGCAACTCCAGTGCAAATTTTCACCCGAGGTGCGCGGCAGTTTTTATTTATGTTTTTTAAGGTGCGGGAGGCGGT
>JAITJQ010000026.1 GCA_031278845.1 Puniceicoccales bacterium | reverse complement strand
CAAAAAAACATGCACTGGGCGGCCGCCCCGGGCGGGCACGGCGCGGGCCGGGCCCGCCGAAGGAGGTCAAGGAGGCTGCGACTCCTTGCGGGGTATGGGGCAGAGCCCCACAGCAGCTTCCTTGCGTTACGTTTTACTGCTCAATTTCCGGGGAAGGATCTTCTGTTGCTTGGAGTATCTCGATCATTTTTGGGTTTCGATTGGCTTCGGCATAAAAAAATGCATTATGCCCTTCCGAATCGACTAAAGATAAATCAACGTCCGGTAAGGCGAGAATAACTTGGACAAACTCTACATTTCCTGTAGCGGTGGCATACATCAGCAGAGTACGATTTCCGTTACTGCGATCTCTCCAGTTTACATTTATTTCTGGATGTTCTGCAATCTTGTTTTTGATTTCATCCGTATCACAACCGGACATTATCATATCGCGTACTTCCCGTTCCCGGACGGGTTCTAATGCCTTGACCTGCACCTCTCCAATTTTCTGAAACCATATACCAATATTTCTAAGCAAAGTATCTCTCTCAACGCCTCTCCTAGCTCCTCCAAATAAATTGCCTGCATTTCCAAAAACTTCCAAAACATTTCTCAGAGTGGTCCTAGCATCTCCTTCCAATAAATTGCCCACATTTTCAAGACCCAACAAAACATTTCTCCAAGCGGCTACATCTCTTTCTGCCGCAACATCTCTTCCAGTGCTTTCCGATAACAACTCTCTCTCTTTAACTACTAGCAGGTCTTTTACAGTTCTTCCCCTATTATCTACGGCTTCACTATCCCAATTGAGATGCGCAAATATTTTTTCGATAATTTCCGACCAAGGTCCAAAACCGGGTAAATGGATTGATCGTAGTGCGATCAAATGCGAGATCGTTGCACCGAACTGTCCCCGCGCATTCACATCAAAATTAGGTAGATCTAATAAAATACTCACAATGGATGGTAATCTCAATTTTACGCACATATGGGCAACTGTATCGCCAAAATTATTGCGAAGATTGGGATTAAAACTTGGATGCAGCACCAATATTTGCAAAGACACATGTCTCGGCTCTTCGGGGACCGTAGGGACCATGGTAGCCAGACACATTGCTAACGTTGCATTTGTTGATGGATCCACGACCAGGTTAGGATCGCATCCTGCATCTAAGAAGAAATCGATTGTGTCACGATCTCCGGTGAAACATGCTAAAACAAATTGCCTACTCTCTTCCGGTAAATTATCGAAAAATTGCCAACTACCAATACCCCTTACAGCGGTCGCCCCTAAAAGGACCAAAGTAAACAATACACTAATTTTTTTTCCCATTTCCATATCCTCCACAAACTCAACTCATTTCTCCATATCGAATTTCCATCTAAAAAATAATCAAAGATTTACTCTTGTCAATTTTTTTAATCAAAACCTTCATGTCTTGTTTTCTGCTACATTCCCACTAATTATCCGGAATGGAAATTCAAAAGGCCTAACATAAATTAAGAGTTTTCTCCCTACAATAGATCTATAACAGGCTGCAAATGATTTTTCTTGGCTATATCTAAAGCTGTCTGTTCTTTATATGTAATACTTTTATCTGCTCCCGCTTCTAGAAGTTCTCTTGCAATATCTACATTCCCCGTCGTAACGGCTCACATTAATAGGGTATAATCATTATTTCGCCAATTTATATCAACAACTCCTCCTTGTTGCAGAATATTTCTTACTTCATCCAAATTCTCATTGATAACTGCCTCCTCTAGCCTTTCTTCAGGCAGCCGGATATCTAAAGCTGCAACAATACTTCTGTAATTCAATAGACGAGCTACATCTCTAGGTTCTTTGCGTCCTTCCTCATCGACAACTTGAAGGGCTATATCTACGGGAGACTCTCTTTGGAAATTGGGTACATTCACATTGGCGCCAGCATTTACTAATAGCTTCACTAAGGATAGACGCCACTTCTAACGACAAACGTTAAGTTAAGGGCGTTTGGCCTGTTATGGGCGTCACAAGATCGTCCACGGGAAAATTCCCACCTCCTCTTTTTATATAAAGCTCCACCTATTTAAAAAATCTAGCAACTAAATCGTTAATTCCCTCCATCTTACTAGCATCATTTCGCACCACTTCCTCCCCTCGGGCAAGCACATGCCACAAGATTATTATTATTATACATATATGGATTGTAACCACACCCCCTAAAACATGCTTGTATAATCCGAATAGCTTCATCTTCATGGAACCCTTCTATAATTTCCATCAAAAAAGTATTTCCAGTCCCCTGAAATCGAATTCTTTGAGGATCGACAACTTCCAGCAAATATATTACCACTGGCACATCCTTTGTTGCCAATGCAATCTCCATTTGCCGTCCATTGGCATCTACATCTCCTAAGATTCGGACGGAGCGTAAACTTTCCCGCAACCCCGCATAAAACTGCCTAACTCTATGAAGCCCTAACTTATAAGCTAACCCCTCAGCATTTCTCCCTTCATTGTTACACCTATATGGATCATAAAGCCATCGCTCATGAAATTCCGCTAACACACGCAAAGCACTGGATTCATCATGGGAAAATGCTTACGTTAATTCCATTGACAAAGTATTCCCATTACTGAACCGAAAATCTTCCTCTTGGATAAGACCGGAGTCCAAGTAAAAACACACCCCATGTTCATCTCTAGCCCTTACTCTACCCAAAAATTGTTCTCCATAAGCACTTAAAACTGAACCTTCTAGAAGTTGTATATTATGTTCGGCAACCTGCAATCCAGCCCAGACTGAACGATCCCCCACCCGCAAGCATATAGGGGTATTTAATAAGTTATCAATTCTAGCATTATTAGCGGACATTACCAGCCTTAACGGAAGTCCTCCATAGCCCCCCATCGGTAATTCAAAATTTTCCATCGCTTCAACATTTTCGAATGAGACTCGATACCACTGCCACTGATCATAAGATAAAAACAAATCCAACGGAGTACCACTGCTACCACTACCACTTTGTACCTACATTCCCAAAAATAAGGAAGCCACAACCAATTTTATATTTTTCCTTACAAACACTTTCTTCATACGATTCACTCTTAATAACAGTTATTTTCATGCTTTAATTATCTTCATGTGTCAAGAACAAAAATAAACAATATAAGTCGAATTTTGGGCCGAACTTTGTAAGCTTTGCAGACGAAAGTTCATTTTTTCAATTTTGAATATCCCTCCATGCATTAAAAAAGCCGCCATTGCTAAAATGGCGACTTTATTGCGAAAATTTAAATTTCCCCCTTACCGAGTCAGTTTGACCTTGCCGAGCTTGATCCAATGCATCTATAATATCTTCATTTCGATTTTTTCGGGCTATATCAAAAACCGTTTCTCCATCGCTATTTGTCATATCCAGATCAGGACCTCTAACCAAAATTTCAAGTACTACGGAAAGATCCCCCATTGCAGTAGCCCACATGAGAGGCGTATACCCCCTTTGATCCTGATAATTTATATTTAAGTCCTCCGTTGTCAATAAAGGGCAGATCTTTTCAGGGCTGAATTCACCAATTGCCTTAATCAATTTCCTTTCATTCTTAGTTCTTGCTTTTTCTGCCACCACCCCTTGAAGCACAGTTACCAACTCAGAGCAAACCTCTGCTTCTGTAGGCCTTGCGACGGATCTTGGAAAGAGAAATTCAAACGTGCGCGAGAAAAAATTTCTCCATGATTCGAGGTAAGCCTTTCTTGCCAAAACATATTCTAAAAGTTTCCGCATTTGCCACCCTGGCATCCCGTATTCATTTGCTTTTCTAATCCATTCTAATTTTCTAAAATGAATAATCAGATCCATAAACCGTTTTATGTTGTTATCGTGCACGGAAAAATTCAATCCCTCGATTTCTAATATAAATTCGATAAGATCGATCCCCCCTTCTTTAATTGCATAATCCAAAAGACTTTTTCCCTTGAGGTCCTTACCATTTACCATGCCTGGATATGCCCTTGCACTCGCCATTATAAAATAATAAGCATTTTCACTACTAATAAATCCATATCTAGCAGCCTTCATTATTGCCATCGCTAGCGTTCTTTCCCTATCAAAACGCACATTATCGACGCCATCCAAAGCGCCCGCATCCAGATAAAGATTAAACCTCAGAATATTTCCTGTTCGTATAGCATTTACAATCATCCCCTGATCTGCATCCATTGCAGTACCTATTGGAACAAAAAGATTACTTCCTATAAGTGTTTGCGTTCCCAGTAGCAACGCTGCCGTAATTAGTTTAATGTTTTTTTTCATAACTTCTCCTTTCTCTATTTCTATTGTTTTACAATTTATTGTTTTACGACCCTCATTTTCGTAGCCAATTTCACAATATGCTTGTACTGTATTTTTCTTTTTTTGTAATAGTCAAGAAAAAAATACATAAATTAATCTTTTTTTGTTTTTACGTATTTCAACTAAAACACATTAGATATGAGCCAAATTTTGTAAGCTTTGCAGCCGAAAGTTCATTTTTTCAATTTTGAATATCCTCTCTATGCATCAAAAAAGCTGCCATTGCTAAAATGGCGGCTTTATTATTGAAATTTAAATTTCTTCCTTACCGAGTCCTTCGACCCCGCCGAGCTTGATCCAATGCATTTATAATATCTTCATTTCGATTTCTTTGGGCTATATCAAAAACCGTTCCCCTATCGCCATTTCTCACATCTAGATCGGGATTTCTACACAAAACTGCGCGCACTATGTCCACATCCCCCATTGCAGTAGCCCACATGATAGGCGTATACCCCCTTTGATCTTGATAATTTATATTCAAGCCCCTTACTGCTAATAAGCGATGGATCCCTCCAATGTTTGACATAACAATTGCCTCAATCAATTCCCTTTCATTCTTAGTATCTGCTTCTCTTTGTATCCACCTCGAAAGCATAGCTACCAACCTAAAGCAAACCCTCATCTTTTCAACTCCCGGAACAGCTTTTGGCAACAAACATCCGACACAGAAATTAGAAACACTGATCGACGATTTGATCTGATCTAATTCCCCCTGAGCAAATCTTAAAAGTTTCTCCACTTGCTCTTTTTCCATCCCACGTTTAAATGCTTCTTGAATTAATACTAAATTTTCACAACGAATGACTATCTTTACAAACAGTTTTGCATTGTCACCGTACAAGAAAATTCTCACTCCTTCGCAATGTAACAGAGCTTCAACCATATCGGGCAAGCCCATCTCAATCGCATATTCCAAAGCATTTCTCCCGTTGCGATCGGTACCATTTGGCATATCCGGATATCTCCTTCCAAACTCTCCTATAAGAAGACAAGCATTTTCATGACTAATAAATCCACGTTTAGTAGCCTCCATTATTGCCATTATTAGCGTTCTTCCCTCACGAAAACGCAGATTGCTGTACCGCAAAATGTCCATATTCAAAAACCCAATAACCCTTGGAATATCGCCTGCTACTATGGCATTTATAAAGCTCTGCTCATCTTCACTCATCTCAACTTCGGGGACAAAAAGTCCGTCAACAGAAGGATCGCGAACAGGAGGATTCCTTGACGCTGCCCTGGTTCCACCTCCGAAAGCAAAAAAATCACTTCCTATAAGCGTTTGCGTTCCTAGCAGCAACGCTGCTGTGATTAATTTAATATTTTTTTTCATAACTTGTCTTTTTCACATTGTTCTATCGTTTTATGACTTCCTATTCTTGTAGCCATTTCTACAATACACTCATAAAAAATAACATAGTATGTATTTCCGCTTTTTCGTAATGGTCAAGAAAAAAATATAAAATTAATCACTTTTTATTTCTTTCCATGCTTTCAGCTAAAATATACTAGATATAAATCAAATTTTGCAGGCTTTTCAGCCGAAAGTTCATTTTTCAATTTTGAATATCTTTCCATGAATTAAAACTGCAACTGGTGCAGTGCACTTTGAATATCCCTACTTGGATTTTGGTCGGCTATATTAAAAACCGTTTTTCCTTCTCTATTGCATAACTCTAGATCGGGTCTTTTGTCCAAAATTTCAACTACCGTGGCTAAATCTCCCATTACAACAGCCCACATGAGAGGCGTACGCCCTCTTCGATCTTGATAATTTATATTCAAGCCATCTATTGCTAATAAACGGCAGATTTTTTCAGGGTCGGAGTCACAAATTGCCTCAATTAATTCCTTTTCATTCCTAGTATTTGCTTCTTCTACTATCCAATTTGAAAGCATGATCATCAAACTAGAACAGTTTTTTGCAAAAGCGCAATAGTCCAACGATCCTCTGCCAATGCGGTTCAGATTATCAACTAATCTTTCTTGGGCATATTTTAACAATATCGGCGCTTGATCTTCTGGCAGCTCATTACTAATTGCTTTTGAAAGCAATCTTAAATTTCCAGAACGAATGATTATATCCATAAACTGTTCTTCACTGCTGCTGCACACGGAAAACATCAATCCTGGGCTATCTAATATGATATCGACAAGATCGACAAGATTTGCTTCAATTGCATAATCCAGAAGATTTTTCCCGTTGCGATCCTTAGCATTTAATATGTTTGGATATTTTCCTGCAATTCGCAGTATAAAATAACAAGCAATCTCAAGGCGGATACTTCCACCTTTAGCAGCTCTTATTATTTCCATTAGCAGCGTTCTTCCCTCATCAAAACGCGGATCATTGTAATTCAAAATGTCCGCATTCATATAAAAATCAAAGCTTGGAATATTTTCTGTTCGTATATCGTTTATAAGTCTCCGCACATCTTCGTTCTCTTCATTTCTGACGACAAAAAAACCACTCCCCATAAGAGGTAGAGAACTCCACAATAATGAAGCGGCAATTATACCCTTACTGGGTTTTTTAATATTTTTTAATTTCATGGCGTACGATAATATATTAATATTCGGTAAAAAAACAAGCTTTTTTTATTAAACCACAAAAACTAGATAAAAAAACGTATTTATTTAGGAATAAGCTGGATTTTGTAAGCCTTCAGGATTAGAATATTTCAGATATACTCACTGAAAATCAATAAAATTTTCAAATTTTTCCCATACTTTTACAAGCAAAAAAAACCCGAGATGTTTTCTAAAACGATCCCGGATCAATTGTATGTTGTCAATTAATATCACCAATCGAAAAACCCAAAACCCTCATCATTAAAAAAGCTAGCAGCATCCTCCCTCTGCTCTGACAAGGCCGTCCGAGGAACAACTTCTGATGTTTCCTGCCTTACCGCTTCGGGAAACTCGATTAAGACCCAACATCGCTTTGCATATTCAGAAACTCCGCTAAATACAGGAAAAACTTCTTCAATACGCCTGGACGAATGAGGTACAATTTTATAGCCCAGCCTCATAAAATCAGCATTTATCGAAGATTTTGATTTATTCAGTAAGCAACCTACTTGCACAGTATTTTTCGCAATGAATCGACCATTCCGCATTATGCCGCAAACAAATCCTCGGCTATTTTTCCGCGCTGGATCAGCGTCAACGAATCCTAAAATTCCGCGCAATAATTGCCGGAAAACAGCATTCGCTTGGCCATGGACATACTTATACATCCCCCGGTAATTCATCGCCTGCATGGCATTATATTCTTCCTTTTCCGATTCAGTAAGGAGATCGAAATCTTTAGGCATTCGAACCCCACCCATAAGCGTTTGTATTCCTAGCAGAAACACTGCCGCGATTAATTTAATATTTTTTTTCATAATTTGTCCTTTCTATATTATTCTATTGTTTTATGGTTCCCTACTTTGGGAGCTATTTCTACAATATGCCCCCACACAATCTCCACTTTTCATAGTAGTCAAGAAAAAAAATACAAAATTAATCACTTTTTTATTTCTTTTTACGTTTTCGACTCAAATAAGTTTTGCCCGGATATAAGCCGGATTTTGTAAGCCTTGCGGCTCGGAATTCATTTCTCTAACAACTCACGCTGTTTCTTCTCAGAAGATGCGACAAACCCGGAACCATCGGGCGAGCAACCCCGTCCCCTATTTTGTCTTGCACCGGATTGGGTTTCCATAGCAACACGCATTACTTTGTATCCGGTAAGCTCTTACCTCACCTTTTCACCCTTACCTCGCGGCGGTATCCTTTCTGTTGTACTTTCCGTGACTATCGCTTGACCAATAGCCCCCGCACTTTCATGCGGAATCCTGCTCTGCGGTGTCCGGACTTTCCTATGGGAGAAAACCATATTATTCTTCCCCCATCGAATTCCCTCCGGGCAAAACTCATAATATTGGAATGAAAAAATAATTCCCTTCAAGTCTTATCTTTTACCCCAGTGATGGCGAATCTCCAAGGAATATCATCCAAAAGAATAAAACAATCCCTATAGCTGCCACGGTGTTACACCAGCGGCATTGGGAATATTGGGATCTAATTATAGTATAAAATGCCTATCATTCACTTGAAAATATTTTAGCAAATTTTCAAATAAAGCAACTTTAACATATGCAATATATATATACGCGGATGGCGAAATGAAGAGGGAAAATTAAAGGCAAAAGCCGGAATTTTGGAACGGAATTTGGAAAGCGTAAAGTCAAAAATGGATTTAAACTTTCCGATGGCTGTTTCCACGAAAGAACGTTTTCGGCGCAACTTTTTTTCTATTGGAGTATTGGGGCTCCTGTTTTTTTTAAGGGTTTTGAGCAATAACCCTTATCCCCGATAACGATTCCTTAATATTTTTTTAATACATTTTTAGCGCTAGCAACATCATGCAAATTCTCGGAACTTATTTCGAATTGAGTAATTTTTTGTTTTTCCGTTAGGATTAGATGGAGCTTTAAACCAAATGTAGTTTTCGTCGAAGCATGTGTCCAATTGGCCACCCCTCGAAAAGTTCGATGCCAGTTCACACGTACATTTTCGCAAACCGGGAGGGGGGAATCGATCAACAGGAACCCCGATTTTTCTTCCCGTTGTGCCCATTGGAAAAACACTTTTGTCTGTCATAGTTACCATTTCGCTGATAGACAACTTACTTTTTTCTGGTCTTCTTAATGGTACCCTCTTTTTCTCCTTGCAAAGGTCATCCCCTTCAACGGATAATCTAATCAAGCTTAGGGTGATAATTTTCATTTAATCCTCCTAAGCCCTTTTCCCTTTTATTCAAGCCATTTCATTTCGCCATTCGCGTATTTTATATGGAATTCTTAAAAAAAATTCAAATTATTTTTAATAATTTCATTGAATAAACAAAAAAAGCACTATAATACAAAACACCATGAATAAGTTACATAAAAAAATATTATCAGTTGGTTTCGGTTGCTTTACTGCAGCTGCAAGTTATGGTGCTGCGCCGAGTGGCGCCATTTTTTTGCCACCGCGCGACAGCAAGTCCCAAAACGAATCCCCGCACCACGATGGACTCCGGAAGAAGATACACGAATGCGTGTTATTATTGATCAAGTAGGAACAGAAAGCTGGAAATTAATTGCTTCTCAGATACGTGGTCGAACTATGCGACAATGCCGAGATCGATGGTTCAATTATTTAGCACCAGAACTCAACTTGCCCTGGACTGACACAGAAGATGCTATTTTGTTACGAGAGGTCAGAAATTTAGGCTGTGACTGGACTCAAATTGCAAGATTTTTTCCTAACAGAGCAAATATAAACTGCAAGAACAGATGGCATGTTCTTCTCAAAAGCGTTCACAGCAGGCACCGCAACATGGCGATAGTCAGGATGGTATTGATTTTGATTATGATTTTTTTAAAGATCCGTTTTGGTGGCAATAACACGATCCAATCATACCAATAGTAAAATAGCGATAAATTTTTGTCGCCATTTTGGCTTTTTTATATAGCTTCCTAACTCGATTGGAAATTTTTTAATTTCTCTCCTAATAACTGTTTTAAATTCTGCGATAATACCAATCATTATGAATAAATTATACAAAAAAATATTATCCATCGGTTTCGGTTGTTTTATTTCAGCCGCAAGTTATAATGCTATGCTAGGGTTTCCATTTGGAGCTACACGACCCCCAAAACGAGCCCCAAAACAATACTGGTTCCTACACAGGAAGATGCACGACTGCGCGCTCTCGTGTGGCAATTTGGAACAAATAATTGGAAGGAAATTGCTTTCCACATACCCGGTCGAACTGTGCGACAATGCCGAGATCGATGGTTTAATTATTTAGCACCAAACCTAAATTTTTCGGTCTGGACTCCGGAAGAAGATGCTTTGGGGGCACAAAAAGTCGACGAGTTAAGCTGTAAATGGGAGCTAATTGCAGGATTGTTCCCCGGTAGATCGGGTCAACACTGCAAAAACAGATGGCATTTACTCCAAAGGCGTGAACAGAAAAAACAATAATCGATCGCAACAGAATCATCAATCTCGTCACCACCAGCACCGCCAGCACCGCTGCTGCTACCTCCGCTCCATCCCGATTTTGAAGCTTTTTTCGACGCTATGTTCCATGATGCTATATCCCATCCCCACCCCACTCTCTTCCATTAATCTAGTGAGCACAATGAAGTCACATCAATCGTAAAATGACGATAAGTTTTTGTCGCCATTTTAACTCTCCGCATAGCTCCATTCGCATCACTTCATCGGTCATATCTTTGTCTAAAAATTTTCATTTTCTTTCTTGACAGCTACTTTAAATTTCAAGATAACTCCTATCGTTATGGACAAATTGTATAAAAAGGTATTGCCATTTGGTTTTAATTGTTTTATCATAACTATAGGTTATGCTTTTATGCCAAATTTGTCTTTGGGAAGCATGTTTTATTATGCCACAAAAATGGTCCCCAGGAAACCACAAGTTTACAGAAGACAAATATTCACTCCGAAAGAAGACGAACGACTGTGCATTCTCGTAGCTCACTATGAAGAAAAAAATTGGGAATTAGTTGCTTCTTACATGCCTAATCGAAACCCGCGACAATGCCGAGAGCGATGGTTTAATTATCTAGATCCAGCCCGTAGTTCTTTGTCATGGACTCCGAAAGAAGATGCTCTATTACAAGAAAAAATCAAGGTCTTAGGCTCTAGATGGACTCTAGTTGCAAAATTCCTTCCCGGCAGAACGGATATGGACTGCAAAAATCGATGGCATTTACTCTGCAATTGTCAAAGTTTCGGAGGACGAAGACGTTCCCCGCGAAAAAAACAACCAATGATTCGGCTTCCATCATCATTACCACCGCCACCGCCATCATCATTTTCAGAAAATGGTTCCAACCGGGAAACTATTGATCCTGGTTTTATTGATTTCTATAAACCCAAGATTCAGCCTCCACCATCATTACTACCGCCACCGCCATCATCATTTTTAGAAAATGGTTCCGACTGGGAAACTATTGATCTTGGTTTTACTAACTCCTATAACCCCAATGATCCGTTTTGGTGGCCATAATATATTCCAATCACAAAATATAATAAAGCAATAATGAATTTCCCATTGCCGTCTCTCTATTCTTTCATATGGTACTATACTTTATCTTCGAGCTCAAAATATCCCTAAAAATTCCACATTCTTATTACATAGATAAAAAATATTATACTTTAGAGCATCATGGTTAGGAATATAGTTGTGAATAAGCCATATAAAAAAGTGTTGTCATTATGTTGGTGGTGTTGCATCCCTGTTTTAGCGAATTATGGTTCTATGCTGAATATTGCGCCGAAAGTACTTCTAACCATACCGACAGAAATGACGAAATACGGAAAAGCACTCACAATCTTCGCTAGGGACCGAGCTTGTTCAAAAGTCGTACGTCGTCTATGTGCGACAGCCGAAGTCGTTGGTGTTAAAAATGCATTCTCGCAAATCTCTGAAAAAGATGTAGATGTTCTGCGTGCTTTTTCCGATAGGATTGCCGGCAATCTACATGGAAGAGATGGATGGGCCGAAGTAATAGTGCTCCATCTATTTCAGTTCATATGCGACTTATGGATAGATGGCATCCCGCGTTTTGATGATTATCAACGGGTTACGCAATTGGTGAAAAGAATAGGTAATCGTAAAAGGATAATTGCATGGTACTACAAAATGTTGAAAGTATTTCCGGATAATCCCGCTATTCCTTTTGAAGCTGGCATAACTTTCATAGGTCTCGGCATGAGCTTCAAACGAGTGATAGAATTTTTTTTACGTGGACGAGAAATCTGCATACGACATTTATCTGAAATGGAACAATTTCCTAGAATTTATCAGCGAACTATTACCATTCATCAAGAATTCCTTGAAAGGTACACCCAAGAATTAAAAAAAATACCAATAAATAGATCAGCCGAGTACCCCTCTCGGGCACAGTGGGCAGACTGATTTAATTTAAAATCTTTTCTTTTCTATCTTGAAAATCACAAATATTCAAATAGCATTTTTTTGTGAGAACTGTTAGAGATGTTAATTTATCAGGTAAACGCGTATTTGTGCGCGTCGATTTCAATGTCCCTCTCGATGAACATGGCCAAGTCTCCGATGCTACACGGATTACTGCCGCCCTGCCCACGATTAATTACCTCATTGAGCAGAAAGCAAAAATCGTCTTAGCTTCTCACCTCGGTCGTCCCGAAGGTGAGAAAAATAAAAAATATTCGCTAGAACCGATCGCAAAAGTACTCTCGGATATGCTTAGACAACCTGTATTATTTTTATCCGATTGCATTGGCGAAGAAGTTGTCAACGCAGTCCATCAATTGGATGGTGGAATGGTTGCGCTCCTCGAGAATGTTCGTTTCTACGGGGAAGAAACCGACAACGACGAAAATTTTTCCAAAGAGCTTGCCAAACTTGCTGACGCCTATGTCAATGATGCCTTTGGAACTGCCCATCGCGCCCATGCTTCCACAGCAGGGATTGCAAAATTTCTTTCGCCACGTGTCGCAGGTTTCTTAGTTGAACGGGAATTAGAATTCTTAGGCGAAAAAACTACCCATCCCAAACGTCCTTTTACCGTTATTCTCGGCGGTGCTAAGGTAAGCGATAAAATTTCCGTGATCGATGCTCTACTCGATAAAGCCGACCATATGATCATCGGTGGCGCCATGGCCTATACATTTTTACTCGCCCAGGGGCACAAAGTTGGCAATAGTCTAGTCGAACCGGATAAAATCAATACGGCGCTTACCGCTATTCAAAAGGCGAAAGAAAAAAATGTTCAACTTGTTTTACCTGTCGATTCCGTTGTGGCCGATCATATTGATTTCGGTAGCAGGACGGTGGGAGCAATACAAATTGCTGGCCTCGATATCCCGGATAATATGAGTGGCATCGATATTGGTCCGAAAAGTGTCGAATTATTTTCTGAAATCATTCAAAATTCCAAAACCATTTTGCTAAATGGTCCCATGGGCATCTTTGAAATTAAAGAATCTGCTAAAGGGACTTTTGCTATTGCAGAAGCGATCGCTCAAAATCGAGAAGCTATTTCTATCATTGGCGGTGGCGATTCAGTCAAAGCGATTAATAAGAGTGGCCACGGAAAAGACGTCACTTTCATCAGTACAGGCGGCGGAGCTAGTTTAGAATTTCTCGAAGGAAAAATTCTCCCTGGAATTGCCGTCCTCGATCGATAAATCTTTAAAATTGAAAAAAATTTTTTCTGAAATCTCCCCCGAACTGATGTCCTCAATCAACGACTCTCCGGAACAAGAAACAACTCGAATGGCAACGCGACGCTCGCCCCACCTTCATACACCTAGCCTTAGTCTACTTCCTATTGTTGTCAAGAAAATACTCACCAACCAATAAATTGTCTCCGGTACAGGCAACGGAATTAGTTTCAAATCCTTCGACGGAAATTTTCTCCCTCAAACTGCCTACCTCAATCAACGACTCTCTGAAACGAAAAATTACTAGAGATGCAAACAAAGCACCCATCTACCCTGTTCTGCCTTTCTCGATCAAGGATACAACCACAATATGTGAAAAAAAAATTACTTACGTATGCGCTTGAATTTGGTTTGAAATTTCTCAACACGCCCCGCCGTATCGACAAAACGTTTCTCACCAGTATACGCCGGATGAGAATCTGACGTAATATCACGAAAAATCACATCATATTCTACCCCATCGATGATCTCCTTCTGCCTCGAATGTAACGTCGAAGTCGTCAAAAATTTCTTCTTCGTCGAAACATCAACAAAACATACCGGGTGAAAATCAGGATGTATATCCTTTTTCATAATCTAAACCTCCCTTATTAACCTTGACGCGCTTTAAACCGCGGATTGCTCTTACAAATGACGTAAACACGCCCCTTCCTCCGTACAATCCTACAGTCTGGATGACGATTTTTTAACGATTTAAGCGACGATACAACTTTCATAACTCGCCCTAATAAAGGTATCCCAATGGCACTGTCAACAAAAATCTTTCCAATCTTTCCACTCATTTACAAAAAAATAAGATGGAAATTAAACAACACGTTCAAAACTAAAGTGCCTATTCTTTGAAAATCTTTAGAGTTTTGTCAGTATCTTATTAAATCCTTTAATAATCTCCCAATTCAATATGGTGTCAAATAAAGTTTTCACGAATAACCGATGCTTCTTCGCACTTGCCAAAATTTTAGACAATTTTCCACCACTTTCCTAAAATAATGCACGTCGAGCTGATTCGCACCATCGCAAATCGCTCCGTCCGGATTCGTGTGTACCTCAAAAAATAATCCATTCGCACCAGCCGCTAATGCCCCATAAGCCAAATGCTCCACAAATTCCCGCTGACCAATCGTCCGCCCTTCCCCTCCACCAGGTAATTGCACACTGTGCGTCGCATCAAAAATGACTACCGACGAAAATTGGCTCATAATCGAAAAACTACGCATGTCGACAACTAAATTGTTATAGCCAAAAGTCGTCCCACGCTCCATAGGCCAAATCTCCTTAGCCCCAAAATATCGTAGCTTCTCAATCACATAACGCATCTCCTGCGGCGACAAAAATTGCCCCTTCTTTACGGAAATAATACGCCCCGTCCCCGCCACAGCCGCTAACAAATCCGTCTGACGACATAAAAATGCCGGTACCTGTAACACATCGCATACGGCCGCAACTTCTTTCGCTTGCTCCGGTAAATGTACATCCGTCGTCACTAAAAATTGATGCTTCCTCTTTAATCTCCCTAAAATAATAAGGCCATCCTTAATCCCTATACCACGTGCACCACTCACCGATGAACGATTCGCTTTGTCCAACGAAGCCTTGAATACCAGCTGCACCCGCGGAAAATGTCGCTGAATTTCTTGCAAATAACCCGCAACCTCAAAAACTAATGCCTCCGATTCTAATGCACACGGCCCAGCAATAATCAATAATCGCTCTGCATCAAATAACATTCCTCCTTGCGCTAAAATCAAATCACATGCTAGCCCATTGGCAATATTAAATTTGTGGGGCTCCGCCCCCCTGCCCCCCGCAAGGAGGCATAGCCTCCTTGACCTCCTTCGGCGGCCGAGCCCCGGCGCGTTCCGCGCCGGGCTCGGCCGCAAGGGTCAAGAGTAGACTCTTGGACTTGTTTTTTCTTTTAGTGCCGCGCAAACCCTGCGCAGTTTG
>JAITJQ010000093.1 GCA_031278845.1 Puniceicoccales bacterium | reverse complement strand
CGCAAACCCTGCGCAATTTGCGCAGGGTTTGCGCGGCACTTAATTTTTCTTTTCTTAAATTATCAGCCCCGCGGCGAAGCCGCGGGGCGGGCTTTAGCCCCCTGCGGATTGATCCAGGAGCACTGCTCCTGGATCAATCCGCTAAAACCAGGTCCAGGAGGCGGTGCCTCCTGGCGGGGATCCTAAGGGCGCGCAGCCCTTAGGTTGCTAATAGTTGTATTTTCATGAGAAATCGCTTTATGGTGTACAAGCGGCAGGAAATGTGATAACATGAAAAAATGAGAACGATTCGAAAGTTGCGTTATGGTTTTAGAAAACAGAGGAAACATTGGCGACGCCTTTTCGATAAATTTGCACAATTTATTGCCGATGTCCTCTACGACCGTAAAACGACCCTGGTCGCAAAAATTCTCGGCGCATTGTTGCTACCCATTTCGTTTGTTTTCTTAATTATTGTTAAAACTCGCGTATGGTTGTACCAGAAGCGCCTGCTCTATTCCCAACCATTGGGGTGTCATGTCATCGTCGTCGGCAATATTACCATGGGCGGAACTGGAAAAACGCCGGTGGCGGAATATTTGGCGAGGTTATTGCTGACGATGGGACGCAAACCGGCCATTATTAGCCGCGGCTACAAGAGTAAAGGCGAATCGAGATATAAAAAATTTTTACGTTGGCTAACCCATTCCCCGGATAAGCCCCCTAAAATTGTGAGCGATGGGGAAAAGATCCTGCTGAATTCGGAGTTAGCCGGCGATGAACCGTACATGTTAGCAAAAAATTTAGAAGGAGTTCCGGTGATTGTCGACAAGGATCGAATTAAGGCGGGGCGTTACGCGATCAAGCGCTTCGGTTCGGATGTACTTATTTTGGACGATGGCTACCAGTATTTACGTTTACGTTCGACATTGCGCATGGTTTTGATCGATAAAAATAATCCCTTTGGCAACTACCACCTCCTTCCGCGTGGTATTTTACGCGAGCCGCTTAGCCATCTCGATCGCGCATCGTGTATTTTTTTTGACCAAATCGAACGGTACGCGCAATTACGAACTGGAACGGGAAATTCATAACATCAATTATGGCATGCAAATTGTCGAATGTTGCCACCAATCGTGCCATTTAGTCGGGCACAGGGAAGCGGAGATTTTACCTCTAGAGGTTTTACGGGGGAAAAATGTAGCCGTTTTTTGTGCCATTGCATCGCCGGATGGGTTTGAGCAATTCATTGGGACCTTAGGGGCGAATATTGTTTATAAAAAGCGTTATATCGATCATCATCGTTTTACAAATGCGGAATTATCGAGTATCAATGAACGCGCGAAAAATGCCGATTTTTTGATCGCTACGGAAAAGGATGCGGTTCGTATTGCCAATGATTTTAAATTTAGCATTCCTTTTTTTTACATGCGTGTTAAAATACAATTTTTGCACAACGAGCACTGGATTCGGCATTTGCTCAGTGAAGCGCTCGCGCAGTAAACTGGAGTCCCAGGGATACTCACCCTCGGATCTGGATCAATCCGCAAGGGTCAAGGCCAGCCCCGCGGCTTCGCCGCGGGGCTACTAATTTAAGAAAAGAAAAAAACAAGTCAAAGAGTCTACTCTTAACCCAGCGGTCGAGCCCGGCGCAGAATGCGCCTGGCTCGGCCGCTGGACGAGGTCAAGGAGGCTGTGCCTCCTTGCGGGGTTTGGGGCGGAGCCCCAGAACACCAATTAAGAAAAATATAAACTTGCGCTTTTTCGACGACACTCTTTACTGAGAATAAGTTCAGAAATTATGAAAGCGATTATCGAAACTCAGGGTCAGCAGCTTATCGTTCACGAGGGTGACATTATGTTTGTCAGTCGTTATGTTGGTTCAAAGGCGGGAGATGTAATTAATCTCGATAAAGTATTACTTATTGGGGAGGGTGCAGATGCGAAAGTTGGTGCGCCCTACGTCAATGGTGCAGTAGTTAAGGCGATGCTCCTTGAAAATAAACGGGGCAAAAAGGTTTTTGTCTTTAAGAAAAAACGTCGCCAGGGTTACGAACGGCGTCGTGGGCATCGGCAGGAGCTGTCGGTGATTAAAATTGAGTCGATTACAGCTTAAGCTACGGAGGATTTAAAATGGCACATAAAAAGGGTCAAGGGACGTCGCGTAATGGTCGCGACAGTGTGAGTAAACGCTTGGGCGTAAAAAAGTATAGTGGAGAGCTCGTTCAGGCGGGAAGTATTTTAATGCGCCAGCGCGGAACAAAAATGCATCCCGGTAAAAATGTAGGTCTTGGAAGAGATTTTACTTTATTTTCGCTCGTCAACGGAGTAGTGGAATGGGATGCTAAGCATCGCCGCGTTAGTGTCATTGCGGCATAATTAAAACATCAATGGAGCGTGTTATTATCAGGGGTATCGGTTCTTACATTCCGGAATGCGTGATTTCCAATGCCGATCTCGAAGGGATGGTTGATACAAACAGTGAGTGGATCATAACCCGTACGGGAATTGAGTCGCGTCGGATTTGTCTCGATACGGAAATGGCATCCGACTTGGGCTACGAAGCGGCGCGAAGGGCGTTGGAAAATGCGAACATTTCGGTCTGCGACGTCGATTTAATCATTGTTGCGACGGTGACACCTGACCTGCGATTCCCTGCAACGGCATGTATTATTCAAGAAAAGTTAGGTGGTACAGATATTCCTTGCTTTGATGTCAATGCGGTATGTTCCGGTTTTATCTATGCGTTAGATGTGGCACGAAATTTTCTGCTCAATAATTCGAAGATGAAGAATGTTCTCGTCATTGGGGCGGAAAAGATGTCTTCGATCGTCGATTGGGAAGATCGGTCCACCTGCGTTCTTTTTGGTGATGGTGCAGGTGCCGTCGTCCTATCGCGGGATACGGATGAAAGTTCTGACGCGGGCATATTGGATGTGCTCATCGGTGCCGATGGGAGTTTGGGGCGATTGCTTTATTGCCCAATCTGCGATTCTGGAGGACCAGCAGGCGTTAAGAGTACGGAAAAGGATGCGTATTTCATTAAAATGGAGGGGCGAGAGGTTTTTAAGGAAGCGATCAAGCGAATGTGTTCGGTGGCGGAGGATGTTTTACAGCGGAATGATCTGACCGTTGACGACATTTCCCACGTTATTCCCCATCAGGCCAATATGCGGATCATATCGGCGATTGCGGATCGCATGAAGATTCCTGAGGAAAAAATGTTCGTCAATCTACAGCGTACGGGCAATACGTCGGCAGCTTCGATACCGATTGCACTCGACGAAGCATTACGGAGGGGAAATATCCAGTCGGAGGATCTAATTTTAACAGTTGCTTTTGGCGGAGGAATGACCTGGGGAGCGGCCCTAATCCGATGGAAGTAAAACCTAAGGGCTGCGCGCCCTTAGAATCCCCGCCAGGAGGCACCGCCTCCTGGACCTAGTTTTGCGGATTGATCCAGTGGCATCCGCCACTGGATTAATCCGCTAAGGGCCAGAGGCCAGCCCCGCGGCTTCGCCGCGGGGCTGCTAATTTAAAAAAAGAAAAATTAAGTGCCGGGCAAACCCTGCGCTTTCTGCACAGGGTTTGCCCGGCACTAAAAGAAACAACAAGTCCAAGAGTCTACTCTTGACCTAGCGGCCGAGCCCGGCGCGGAACGCGCCGGGCTCGGC
>JAITJQ010000088.1 GCA_031278845.1 Puniceicoccales bacterium | reverse complement strand
CTTAAATTAGCAGCCCCGCGGCGAAGCCGCGGGGCTGGCCTCTGGCCACTGCGGTTTGATCCAGGAGCAATGCTCCTGGATCAAACCGCAAAACCAGGTCCAGGAGGCGATGCCTCCTGGCGGGGATTCTAAGGGCGCGCAGCCCTTAGGCAGCATTACAGGGAGAAAAATTCCCCTTGTTTAAGGACAAAAGATTGCTGCATTTTTCGTGCAAAGGTTATGTTATGGGTAACGAGGATTAGGGAGGAGTTATATTTTTGGCAGAGTTCCTGCAGGAATTCGACGGCAATTGTGGCATTTTTTTCGTCTAAGTTTCCGGTGGGTTCATCGGCGACGACAATTTCCGGGTTGGAAATGAGGGCACGGGCGATAGCAACCCGCTGACGTTCGCCGCCGGATAATTTTTCGGGGATTTGTTCCGCTTGATTTTGGATATGGAGTTGGGAGAGAAGGTCCATAGCTTTGGGGCGGTAGTGTTGTAAATTTTTACCGGCGATACGAATAGGAAGGAGAATATTTTCTAAAACCGTCAATTCGGGAATGAGATTAGGATTTTGGAAAATAAATCCCATAAAATTTTGGCGTAGTGTAGCGAGTTGGTCAATGGACAGTCCTGCGATATATTTTTCTTTCCAGAGGATGGAACCGGATGAAGGGAGATCGAGGCCGCCGATGAGGTGGAGAAGTGTTGATTTTCCGGAACCGGATTCACCGGTAATACTGATTGTTTGGTTTGGTTCGACTGTGAAGGAAATGTTTCGAAGGACGGAAATAATTTGGCCATTTGGAGAACGAAATTGTCGGGAAATATTGTTTAGAGAAAGGATTGGAGTAAAAGGGGGCATAAAGTTTTAGGGGCTGCTTGACCAGGATTCGAACCTAGACAAACTGAACCAAAATCAGTTGTGCTACCATTACACCATCAAGCAAGATCTGCGTGTCAATAGAAGGAGAAAACGAATGAGTGCAAGATAAAAGCAAAGGAACGGTGAAAGAGGAAAGGAACCTTTTTGGGGTTCCTTTCCTCTTAATATTTTCCGGTCAATTTTTACCTTTTTCACCGTTCATAGTCCGCCTATTGTACGCAATGCATCAGCGATATCCATTGCGGAAGGGCGTAGTCCAGGATCGGGATTGCGCATTGCTGTGATGATCTCGGAGATTCCCGCAAGGATTTCAGGTGAGTACATTTTCTGCGCCTCTGCAGTTTCTGCTACATTTTCGAAGTTATTCGGCAGAAATAGTGCCCCAATACCACGACGTTGGACTCCCGCGAGTCCCAATTTTCCAAACAATATGGCTTGCAGGATATAGGAAGATAGATAAATGTCATAGGAAGGATGTGCAGGTGGCATAAGGGCTTCCTGTCTTGCGCATAAAGCTGCTTTTTCTTGTTCGAGTCTTTCTTTTTGTTCATCGAGTTCTACGTATTTCACTACAAGTTCCGCCATCATCTCATCCGTGGGTACTTGCAGGTAACCACGGGTGAGTGGATGTAGCACACGACGAAAAATAGTCTTTAGGATTGGAGACTCACGTACAATGTCATAGCGATTTCCCTTGGATTCTACAGCTTGCATTTGGGATACGACTCTTTCAATTTCTTCCTCTTTATTTTCGATCGCGAAAAAAATTTCCCGTGCCTCCCAATATTCCTGAGGAAATTTTTCGGCAGGTGGTGGCTTCAACATGAAAGCTGGGATACGACCCCCGATGCTTGTTAATAGGCTCCAATCGATGAGACAGCAAGAGAAATTGGTACTTGGATCGAGGACGATGTTGCTACATGATAGATCAACGACAATGTATCCCAACCTGTGTACAGTAGCGAGCGTGTAAAAAAATTTCATTGCGCGCCATATGGCTCCGTGGCCATCCACGGGATTACCATCGTTATAGGGATATTTTACTCTACCTTCGTTTACTCCATCTTCGATCGCTATGAGAAGATTGAGGCCCATTATCCGTTTTTGGAGAAGAGCGCCATCTGGTGTTCGCCAAAGGGAACACACAATAGATTTCATCCCCTCCCATATTTCTGGCCGAATCTCACTTTCTAGGTTAAGCCCTGCCCTGAATTCATTTAACATGCCATTTAAGAGGAAGAAGGAATTACGAAATTCATTTTCTAAATCTTCTTCGCTTCCCCGATGTGCATATTTAAGAACGACTTGTTGTTCATCATAGCCATATATGGCTTCGAAAATGCTGCCGTATCCTCCTCGACCGATACAATTGCCAGAGTTCGCAACAAAGCCTAGCTCTCGATCGCCCCCCGGATTAAAACCTGAGGTCTCAATTAAGAAAGCTAATTCATAACAATTTTGAGCGATATTGAAAGGGATATAATCCTTCCCCTCGAGTTCTTGGATGGTCCCATGTAAGTTCAGTGATAAACCCAAAAAAGCAATTGAAGCAATTGACTTTTTTCCTTTACTAATTATTTGTTCTTTATTCATGACAGAGAGCACACACGCAGATCAATGGATGGTTGTCAAGAAAATTTTTATATTTTTTGAAAAAAAATTATCAACCCGAATGGCAATTATTTACAACTTAGTTTTAAAGAGCTTCGATGGCTTCGGAATATTTGTTAAGGTTCAGGAAGGGCATGAGATGATAGGCTTGATACGAGGTGGTCTGGAAATAAAACGATCTTCCAAATTCCAGAAAAAATAATGGGCGAAGTAAAATCTAATGGAGGTGCTAATGGTCTTGCGAATTGACAGCCTTCTAGGCTTGATTCTATTCCATGATGTATCAAGTCGAAAAAGCATTCCCATTATCAGCTAAAGTGGCACTATTGCCACCTAGATTTGAATATAAAAGCTTGACAAAACGACAAAAAACATTAGAGGCTTTGTCCCCCGTCCGGGGTCGAGCAGTCCGCTCCCTCCCTCTACCTTTTAGCTTTGATTCTACTCTATTATGTGTCAAGTCGAAAAAGCATTCCTACTGTTAACTCGAGTGGCGCCCCCACCCAGACTCGAACTGGGATTAACGGTTTAGGAAACCGCGGTTCTATCCATTGAACTATAGGGACTCCAGACTGGAGTAAAAACAGCCACAAAATTTGTCAACCATGACTAACTTTGCGGTTCATTTTTTTCATTCTCCTTTTCAGATTGCTGATCTTGCTGATTTTGCTGACGTTTTTGGGGATTTTTTTCGACCAAATCACTAAACTCTCGCCCTTCGAATTTGATATGGACCGTTGTAATATCTTTCAACTGTTCGAGCAAAAAGTTTCGTAAACCGTCGTATCCTGCGGCTAAAAATTCCATCGACTGCGCATCAACCGTCGTAAAAACCAGAGAGAGTTCCGATTTTTCGCGGACAAGTGAAACCTGCGTCCCGGACAAAACATTCTCCTTGAAGGTAATAACAACCTCCTGTTTGGCAGTATTAACGGATTGTATAATCCTTAAGCGCTCGATAATTTCGTTACCAATTTTTGAAATTGCTTCGGCAGAAACGATTATTTTGGTATCTGAAATTTGGCCCAATGTACCCAATATTTTTTCACCCGATAGGATATTTGCCGGTATTTCTCCTCCAACCGCTGACGTTTTCACTTCACCTTTTTCCGACCCAATCGCTTCTTCCTGTTCTGCCTTTTGTTCAGCAATTATCTCCTTTTTTTCCTTCGGGAATGCTACAGTTTTCTCCATTGCGGCTTCGTTTCTTTCCGCTACAGCCTCCCCCTTTATACTGGTCTTTGTGCCTTCCGAAGAAAACTTCGCCATTGGAATGGTTTCTTCCTTTCCTAAAAATTGTTCGGGTAGGACCGTATTCTCTTTGGTTTCGAACTCTTTCACTTCGAATTTTACATCCCCTCGACTTGGCTTTACTTCATTTCTTTCCGCTACAGCCTCCTCCTTTATACTGGTTTTTGTGCCTTCCGAAGAAAACTTCGCCATTGGAATGGTTTCTTCCTCTCCTAAAAACACCTCGGCTTCTGACGTTGCTACACCACTTTCCCTTTCTTCGGGCTTCCCTACTCTGAACTTCGTATCCTCTCGATCTAAAGTAACTTCATCTCTCTTTGTCATGACCTCCGATTTCTCGTTCAAAAATAACCCAAAAATAAATGGATTACCTCCGGATTCCTTGGCTTCGTTTTCTTTCGAATCCCGTTTGGAATTTTTCTTTTGATCACCTTCTACCCGTTCGCTTAAAAGCGCTTGAAAATGATCCACATCCCTTATATCCGGCTGCTCCCGAGTTCTTACCGGCTCTACTCGAACCGGTTTCGTATTTGTATCATTGGTACTGATTTTTATCTCACTCATCTTTTTTATCCTTTCTATGAAATTCTACTTTCGTTTTGCCGGAAGATCCTCCATTTCTGCATCCGCTTGCCGCTCTTCTTCTAACTTAACTTGCTCACGCCAGACATCCTTCATCGACTCGATCTTGTCAATATTTCGCTCCGCAAGACGTAACTCCTCCCGACAATTATCTAAATTTTCCTTCGCTTTGTCACAGGCTAATATCGCTTCCTCTACCAGCTTCTGATAATCAAAAATTTTACTCTGTAATTCCTTTACCATGAAATTTATGTTATCAATTTCATTTTTATTAATGCGCTTTTTTAAAATCTGATCGTATAATCGCTTGGTCTCCTGAACGACGAAAATCTTATAGTCTTCCAATTCCTGTTTGGCTTTGACGATCGCTTGCTCCGCCTCCTTCAGTAGCTGTTGGGCCTCCTTTAGGTTTTTTTCAGCACGATCCTTACGAATTCCCCGTACCCGCAGCAAATCGTCTAACTCGTATTTTCGTGCCATGCTAAATTACATTCCCACTACCTTCTTGAGCATCTGAACCGTTTCATCAAATGTATTACATTCCTTTTGCCCCTGTTTGAGAAAATTATTGCAGCCTTCAACCCGATCAATCGCCTCATCCGTTACCGGATCCGACCCCCGCTTGTACTCACCAATGCGCACGAGTAGCTCAACTTCACTGTATTTCGCTAAAATACTCCTCAATTTTCCCGCCGCTGCCTTATGAGCATCGTCCACAATCGCACTCATACAACGACTAATACTCGCTAAAACATCGATCGCCGGATAATGGTTCGCCGAACCTAGCTTTCGCGATAGAATGACGTGGCCATCCAAAATGGATCGCGTCTCATCGGCAATGGGTTCCGTCATGTCATCACCTTCGACCAATACGGTGTAAAGCGCCGTAATCGATCCCTTGGGCGATTGACCCGCCCGCTCCATCAATTTCGGAAGCGTTGCAAATACGGATGGCGGAAATCCCCTTCTCGCCGGAGGTTCACCCGCCGCTAACCCGATCTCGCGCTGCGCACGACCGAAACGCGTCACGGAATCCATCATGAGTAAAACCTTCTTATTCTTATCGCGGAAATATTCCGCAATCGCCGTTGCAACGTAGGCCGCCTTCAAACGCTCCATCGCCGTCCGCTCCGATGTCGCAATAACCAAAACCGCCCGCTTCATACCCTCTATGCCGAGGTCCTTTTCCACGAATTCACGCACCTCACGACCCCGCTCGCCGATCAGCGCCAATACACTGATTTCCGCCTCCGTGTTGCGAATAATTTGCGCCAAAAGCGTACTTTTACCACCGCCAGCCGCAGCAAATATGCCGATCCGCTGGCCTTCACCACAGGTTAGTAAGCCATCAAATGCCCGTACACCGAGCGATATGGGTACGGCAATGGGAGCCCGAGACATCGGCGCCGGCGGATCGGCATAGACGGGATACTGCGCCTCCGGAATAAATTCGCCCTTCTCCTCAATCGATTCTACGGTTACACGGCCCAGACCGTCGACAACCCGTCCCAGTAAATCATCGCCGACACCCACCTTATGTACGTCACCCGTCGGAAGCACCTCCGTCGCCGACGAAACACCCATAAGTTCGCCGAGAGGAGACAAAATCGCCGCCTGTTTTTCAAAGCCGACCACTTCCGTCCAAACCTCCGTATCCTCCCACGGTGTACGCAAAATACAGAGCTCACCCACTTTAACATTGGGGACCATTGCCTTGATAATCGTTCCGACAACCTGGGTGACTTTTCCCTTTGTTTTAATGGTTTTGGTCTCCTCAAGGAGCTGATCGAACGTCGCCGTTACCTGTTCGAATGGATTCGCGTTCGTTACTGAAGTTTCCTTTTTCATGGTGCATCGCCCCCTTCCTTTTCTGCTACTTCTTCGGAATCTTCCGTTTCGGCCTCTTTTTCCCCGATTACCGCATTTCCTTCCGCTTCAGGAACTATTCTTTCTAAATTTTCTTCATCCGTACTTTCTTTCTCCTCCGAAGAGTCACCCTTAGCAGCAGCCACATTGTCCTTAGGCATTACCTTCTTGAACGCCCCGATAATCGCTTCCAGTTGAACGTCCAAACTGGCATCGACGACGCCCAGATCGGTCTCCAAAATACAGGTCCCCGGCTTTAGGCGCGAATCGGCTACCACTTCCAAGTAATCGACGATACCGTCGGATAAAATTTCCTTCAATTTATCGCGCACCGACTGGGAATCCTGGGGCGAAACCTTTAGAATAGCCTCCTGTTGATTTTTCACGGCCTTCAAGGCCTGGCGAACGACATTCACAATCAACTCCCGACGATCGACCTCTCCAATGATGCGCTGCAGAGCCTTTACCACGAGTCCCGCGATACTGCTCTCCAGATATTTCATATTGTCGGCACTTTTTACGATGAGTTCGGCGAGTTGCTTAGCCATTTCCTCCTTACCGGTTGCGTAGCCATCGTCGTAGCCGCGCTTGGCCTCGTTTGCGTAATATTTTTTAGCTTCTTCAAAGATTTGTTTCCGCTTATCGAGGGCCTCATCCAAAATTTTTTGGCTCTTTTCATTCGCTTCTTGGATAATTTTCTCAGCGTTTTGATTCGCCTGGTCGATTAGCCCCTGAGCCCGAACGTTAGCCGCACCAATGAGTTCCGTAATCTGGGCATTGGTATCCATAACGAGTTTATTGCAAAGCTGGCTCGCATGCTGGATCAGTTTATCATTTTCCCGATAGGCGTGATTGACAGCGTTTTCGGCCTCCAGGTAGGCGCAATAATCCTCCCGCTTAAGTATCTTTCCCTCCGGTAACAATTGAAATTTTTCTCTGCTAATGTGTAACATAGTTAGCCCTTTATCATCGAAACGGCAATGCTATCGCTTTCTGCGAGAGCGCGTTTCACAACTTTTTTTATGAACTCAAAATAATATTGCGGATCATCAACCCTATGGTTGAAATTCCACCCAAAATTTTTCGGAAATTTTAAAATAAAACGTTGGGAAATTTCCTGCGGTATACCCGCTAACCCCATTTCAATAATCGTCTTTCCCGTATTAAAAATGCTTTCAACGAGCGTCGATCCCTCCGTGCGGAAACTCTCTGCAACACCCGCCTTTAACATGAACGGTGCGCTGCGTATCGAAAAAAGATAGGCATCATTGCCGATCGTTCCCTTAATTTTCAGTAGCTCGCGACCCCAGATAATTTTTCGAATCTGTTCCGAAAAACAAATGCCGCCCACGTAGCAAATGATGCGATGGATTTCCTCCGCCGATAGTAGGCAAAGAAAATAGCGCGTCTCTGAAAAGTTATACCATCCCTGATTTTCGATCCCCAGTAATCGGCGAATATATTCCAAAAACTTTCCGCAATAGGTCGATTGCATCAGGGGCTTGACGAATTGCTCAGATAATATTCCCGGAATAAAATCCTTATGTATGTAATCGATTATCCTATTGTTGAAATCGTAGATCGTCGAAAATAAACGCATATCGTTGCGCAATAGACCTGAAATATATGCCGTCGTTTCCATTTCCACTATCCCTAAATCGTGTCACCATTAATATTCTACTTTTTTTCAATTTCCTGAACCGGAGTCGGCCGCACCGGATCACCATCCAACGTTTCCGCAGCACCTTCGGGTATTGGAGTATCCGTCGCTTCCGCTAGATTCTCAACCTTGACTTCCTTTTCCTTCTTTTTGCGCTTCGCCGCCATAATCATGGATATCATGGCCACCAATAGACCTAGGATAATCGCAATTAATATCCCAATGATCACAAAGAATTGCATTTTAGATCCTTCCGTCATTTCGACACCGGCTATCGAAAATAGTGTATCGCTTTTACCCAACGCTTTCGGTAGCGGTGGCAGCGTTTTCGGAAATAATGCAACCGTTACCTTGTCGAATTCCAATCCCTCGATGCTATTTGTCACCAGATATTTAATGTCGCGAACGTAATCTTCCACCATCGAATCGGAACGGTATACGAGGAAAACGGCCGCCGATGACGGCGTCACCTTCTCCGCGTAGGGATCATTTTCCGGAAGAACGATATGGACCCGGGATTGTAATACCCCGGGAACTTTACTCAACGTCAACGCCACACTTTCCGCAAGCGCATTCATGAACCGTACCCGCTCCTCCAACGGCGAAGAAACGAGACCCGATTTCTTAAAAACGTCGCCCAATGTTTGATATTTGGGGAGCGGATATCCCTGCGCACTCAGTAGGTCAATCGCAACTGAAAAACTACCGCCCGGAACCGATAACGCACAGCTTTCCTTTCCAATTATTTTCGTCGCCGAAACGCCATACTGTTTCAATATGGCAATCATTTCATTGGCCTCCGTCTCCTCTAGATTATTGAACAGCGTCACGACTCCGCAGCCCGATAACAGCAAACTAAACACCAATAAAACCACCCCTAATATAGCATTAGGCCATCTTTTTCCACCATCCATATGGCCCTGCATTATATTGGGGTAAATTTTTAGTCAAACACTAAAATTGAAAAATATAATTTTTTGTGGAATATAGTTTTTCGTGGAGTAATTTAAAGAATTCTAGGCAATCAGGTGAAAATGATGGGAACGGTTATATGAAGTACGATGCAAGTAGCTAAAGCCGCAGCAATATCGTCGAGCATGATTCCGGCACCACCTTGAATCCGCTCCAATGACCGAATTCCAAAGGGTTTAAGCATATCGAAAAATCGAAACAATAGAAACCCGTAAAGCAAAATTTTCCATAGGGCGACCTGATTCGCAAATCGCTCAACTCCCCAATAACAGAGAGGCATCGCTAAAAACTCATCTAAAATTACACAGGATGGATCTTTTTTTTGTAGGCGGTATTCGGCTTCTCCGCAAAATAGAGTCCCCACGAAAACCGAAGAACAAAATCCGAGTACGAATTGGAAAAACGTCACGCGCCAAAACCCAACCGTATACCAAACAATTCCGGCCAAAGACCCCAGCGTCCCTGGAGCAAAACGGCTACGTCCCAACGCCCCCAATGTCGCGATGTTGAGTACAAATTTCGTCGGTAATGCACGTAAGATACGAATCATTTTTTCTCTCCTGGATCATCAAATAAATACCGGTAGCGCCCAATGTAATAGCAGCCCGATGAAATCGTCAAATAGGTCGAAACCCAAAATAAAATTAATGCAATTTCATAGATCAATTCCCCAAACCAATCCGGAAAAAATGGCAGATCCTGCTGAATCATTCGCCAAAGAATGAAAAATCCGATTGTTACAACCTGCATAACCGCCTTAATTTTCCCCGTACGTTCCGCAACCAACACGATCCCACGACTCGATGCCACTAATCGTACCCCGGTCACTAAAAATTCTCGACCGATAATGATGAGGACAAAAAATAACGTCCAGCGTGGCAATATTCCCATTACCAATATGGATACAAACAGCCCGATCATAAAAATTTTATCGGTTAGAGCATCCATAAATTTTCCGAATGTGGAAGCCATGTCGCAGCGCCGGGCGAGATAACCATCCAACCAATCGCTCAGCGCTGCGAGCAAATACACGAAAAAACAGAGCGTCGAACCAAACGGGATCCGAAAATACATCAACGCAACGACGATAAAAAGTAAAGGAATACGTGATAATGTTACGCAATTTGCGATATTCATCAACCCTTATTTCTTTACCGATGCCGCCGCAGGTGTCACGGGTGCTGCTACAACTGGCTTTGGCTGATCCGCATTCAACGCCTTAAGGACAGAATCCGTTATATCCAAGCTATCTTCCGAATAAATCACCATCGGATTATCGGCATCCAACACGATCGAAAATCCCTGCTCCTTGGCAACTTCTCCAGCTTTTTGGCGAACCGTTGTTAAAATTTTGGCACTTTCCTCTGATCCTATTTTAGTAATACGCTTTTCAGAATTTGTTTTAAAATCCAGGAGAGCATTTTCTTTTTGTTGCAGTATCATTAATTTATCATCTGCCTCCGCTTTAATCTTCTTTTTAGCCTCATCGGTCAACGCTGGATTGGCTGCTTTATCGACCAATTCCCGATACTCTTTTCCCGCTTTTTCCAAATCGCTCACCATCGACAATAGCTCCTTTTGCACAGCCTCGACATTTTTCGCCAAAGTACCATTGAGCTCCTTAACCCTATGGTACTCATCCTTGATTTTTGTAAAGTGTACGACAGCAATCTTCCCATTCCATGACGCCGACGATACGGACATCGAAGGCACCTTCGGGGGCCCAGAATCTAGGGCAACCAAATGAGCTGCCCCTAAACCAACAACATATAAAAAAACGATTAACTTTCTCATACTTTTTTCTTATTGAAATTATCAAATTTTCTCCACAATTGCATCGGCTAACCCATAGGCAATCGCTTCCTGAGCATTCATATAAAAGTCACGATCCGTATCCTTTTGAATTTTCTCCAAAGGCTGTCCGGACGCCTCGGCAAGAATGCGGTTCATTTCCGAACGGGTTTTTTCCATCTCCTCCGCCTGGATACCGATATCGACCGCCTGCGCATAAAACCGTCCCGAAATCAGGGGTTGATGAATGAGTACCCGTGCATTGGGATAAAGCAAGCGATTACCTTTTCGAGGACCGCACAGGATAATCGATCCCATACTTGCCGCTAACCCCATTACAACTACTTCGATGGGAGACGCAATCAATTTCATCGTATCATAGATCGCCATTCCAGCTGTGATCGATCCTCCGGGCGTATTGATGAAAAACTGAATCTTTTTCCCGGGATCTACCAATTCAAGGTAGAGTAATTTTTCCGTAATATCCTTTGCGGAACGATCGTCTACGGAACCCCATAGAAAAATCTTTCGCTCTTCCAAAAATTTTTTCTGAATCGCGGATAAATGACTCCCCCCTCGGAGGGGAACATCTACCGTCTCTTCGTCATCTTCTTCCTCAAGAATCATCAAGCCTCCGGGCTGTATTTAAGGGATAAGCATTCCAAAATCAACAAAATATTCCAAAAAACTTGACTTTTCCCTAAAGATCACGGAAATAAGGTCCGTCGACAGTATCAAATTATGAGAAATGATTATTTAGCAGCGGCGCAAAACATCGTCACAGACCCGATGATTTTAATCAATATTATATCGAAGCGCGTCCGGCAATTAAAGTTTGGGGAACGCCCTTTGATTTATTCGTTGGAGAGGTTAGCGCCTGAAGATATTGCTCTCCGCGAGATCATCGAGGGAAAAATCAGGTTCGAACTTCCACCCAAGAAGTAGTCTTTGACTTACCGGTGGAAGTCGTTATTTTTCCACCCATGGTCAAGAAACACGTAAATACCATCGAGATAAAGAACAAAAAGGCTTTTCATGATTATGTTGTGGGTGATACTTTCGATGCGGGTATCGTCCTTCAGGGGACCGAAGTGAAGTCGGTCAAGTTAGGAAATGCCCAAATCAAAGAGGCCTTTGTACGTGTCGATCGAAAAGGGACCCTCGTCCTTTTCAACGCCCAAATCGATGAGTATGCCTTTGGCAACTTAGAGAATCACGAACCCAAGCGGCAGCGTTCTTTGTTACTGCATCGGCGCGAGATTAGGAAAATTCGGAATGCCATCGAAAGGGAAGGATTTTCGGCAATTCCGCTTAAGATGTACGTTTTTCACGGATTAGTGAAGGTTAAATTTGCACTTTGCAAAGGTAAAAAGCTCTACGACAAACGCCACGATCTTCGCCAACGCACGGAATTGCGTGAAGCGGAACGTTTCCTCGCCCATCGCCATCGCTAAACGCGGTAATAAAAATACTGGGTTCTCGGAATTTGTCTTCCAAAAAACTGTTTTCCGAGAAAATATTTCCAAAGCAACTTGACACCGAGCGGTTTTCTTCCAGGGCTGAGAGGTAGAGGGTGGGAGCGAACGGCATGTTTGTTACCAGAAAAACAATATTTATAGATTTTTCGCTTTACCGTCAAAACGATCCTATGAACGAATTGCACCCCATAAACATTTACTACGTATCGGACCTACGCTTCCGACAAGCATTGAAAAGCAAAGCAAAAAATAAATGTATGAGAAAAAATGGCATGCGAATGAGCAAAAATCGCACACCAATTCGATAAAAATAATAGCAAAAATTAGAAAATTTCATCCACTTCTCTCGAAATCGTCCCATACTTTTACTCGATACCCATGGATTGAATGATACGCAATAACTCTTGCTCCCCCCGATACTCGATGATAATTTTTCCGTGTGTCGAACCGTGTTGCAATGAAACATTGGCCGCCAATTGTTGCGCAATCTGCTTTTCAATCTTTATGAGTGATTCGCTAAGTTCACGCGGTGTCGATGGCATCACCACAGACCCACTCGATTTTAAAATGTTCGCTTGACGCTCCGTTTGACGAATATTTAAATCGCCCGTAAGAATCTTTTCCAATAGTTGTAGACGTATCGAGGGATTATCAATGCCCAATAGAATTTTCGCATGACCCACTGTAATCCTACCTAATTTAAGGGGAGATAAAATTTCTTCCTCCAAATTAAGAAGGCGCATAGAATTAGCAATCGTGGTACGCGCTTTGCCTACCCGCTGTGCAATTTGCTCCTGCGTGAAACCGTACTCATCGGCCAATTGAACGAATCCCGCAGCTTCCTCCACGGGATTTAAAGATTCCCGTTGTAAATTTTCGATGAGTGAAATAATGGCACAGTCCCGCTCATCGCTGTAAACAATTCGGACGAGAATTTTTTCTTTCCCTAAAAGTTGCACCGCACGAAATCGCCGTTCTCCGGCCACAATGGAAAATTGTCCCTCCGCTATAGGACGTACGACAATCGGCTGTAGCAACCCTTCCCGCTGAATACTATGGGCTAACTCACGGATTGCTGCCATATTAAAATCTTTTCGAGCCTGCTTTTCATTGGGAATAATACACTCAATCGGTAACTCACAAACTCCTCCTAAATCTTCCCTTTCATCGGAAACTGCTGATGCCTTCTCTTCTTCCCGTTGTCCGGAAACACCGTCCGCCATGAGACCATCGAGGCCACGTCCGAGTCTTAATTTCCTATTTATAGGCATGTGTTATCCTCCCTACGTCTTTCAATTTGCAATGTGGAACAGTAACATCCACTTCGGAATACGAAAAAGTATTGTTTGCGATGGAACCATCGAATCCAAATTTTGACTCTCTATCGATATCCATTTATTATTTTATTGGAGAACTAAATTTTGTTTGTGGGATGAAGAGCATTAGCCCTATGGGTAAATGATTTTCATCGGTAATAAAATTCAGTTTTTTGATAGCTTCCTTAGTTGTTTTGAACTTCGTTGCAATACTATCCAGTGTTTCGTTAGCTTCCACTTCGTAGACCTCCCCTGCGGACTGCTTTGTTTCGGATCCTGTGACTACATTCGATAATTTCTGCTGGGCATTGATAAGCGAAATGATGACACTAAGTGCGTTACTAACCTTTTCGGATAGAGTATTGATTTCTTGTGAAGATTTAAGCGATAGTGCGTTTACTTTCTGATCGACGATGCCCATGGTATCATGTTGTTTGTATACTTCCTCGGCAATTTTTTTTATTTGAGTTGTTTGAGTTGCCGAAAGTGAATCGCCCTGAAATTTTAAAAGTTCTATTTCCTTTTGCAGATGACGCACAGTGCCTGCTAAACTACCAACATTTTCCTGCAGAGCCGCTATATTTTTCGCAAGTTCTTCTCTTTCGGGAGTACCTTTTAGGTATGAAAGAGCGTCTTTTTTTTTCGGTTCTCCCGCGGCTACGGCATTCATCATAAACAGTATCCATATAATTCGCCTCAGCATAATCTCTGTCCTAAAGCATGCACACAAAAGTACTTCTTGTCAATAATTTCGATAGCAATAGGGTGGGAGCGAGCGACATGTCTAGAACCAAGGTTTTTATTCCTTAAAAGTTTTTAACCCTTTGTCGGTATTTTATTTATTTATTACTCAGCTAAATTCCACCCAATAATCATCTTTTCCCCGAAAACACTTGCTCCACAAAAAGCGGCATTGACAACTGAAGATATGGAGATTTTCAATAATGGAGCAGCAAAGCGACAGAAAGCCGCAACATCTCCAAGCTTTTGCTATAGCATTTTGTCCTTCTTTGAAGCTTTGCCAAATAGTGTCTAAGCACTGAGTTGCAGCTCGGTTGATAGCAATTCATACTTAGACTCGATTGCTCTTTGTTTGACATGGGCATAAAATTCATCCATTTCTATAACTTTCACCTTCCCGCTTTTTCTCTGTAACTCCAAAACCTGATCCCATAATTTTTTAATCCATTTCACCATCGTTTGGTAGACAAATCTCCTAGAGCTCCATAACAAAAGAGATTTTTTAGCTTGCATAGGAGTGATGCTACATGCATGTTGGAGGAATGGAACCTATTGTCATAGAGGGAGAATGTAATCGGGCGATTGTCTATGCCAAAGCGATGGATGAGAATTGTAAGGGCTCGGTTTTACAGTATTTGAATCATCCACTGTTTGCCGATACAAAGGTACGCATCATGCCCGATGTACACTTTGGAAGGGAAGCTCTCGTCGGGTTTACTGCAACTTGTAACGAATATGTTATTCCTTCGCTCATCGGTGTAGATATCGGCTGCGGTATCAATGCCTATAATTTGGGAAAGGGAAACGTGGCCTGCGATAAGTTGGACAAATACATTAGAAAGCACATTCCCGTAGGTAAGATGCTCCATCCGTCCGTTTGCGAATCGCTTGAAGCAGCCTACGCTTATGTGGGGGATCATGCGATGCCGTTCGCAGCATTTGGAGAAAATATTGCTACCCTTGCGGCGAAACTCAAGATTCCCGTCGAGCGAGTATGGAATGCTCTGGGGACACTGGGTGGCGGTAACCACTTTATCGAAATCGATCGGGACGAGGCGCAATGCCGTTGGCTCCTCATCCATACAGGGAGTCGTAACTTTGGATTACAGGTGGCGATGTACCATCAAAAACTTGCCTCAAAAAGGACGTCCGATGAGAGTAACATCAAATTTTTATCCGGCATGGCCGCCGAAGAATATATTGCGGACATGACTTTTGCTCAGTTCTACGCCCGTGTCAACCGCGCGTTGATCGCTTACCAAATCGGCTGTGATTTTTTTAAAATTGCCCACGATCGACTTATAGCCATAGAGAGCGTTCACAATTATATCGATTTTGAACATAAAATTATTCGCAAAGGTGCCATTTCCGCTCAAAAAGGTGAGCCGCTGGTTATTCCTTTTTCCATGGCCGATGGCGCTATCATTGGAGTGGGAAAAGGGAGTGGCGAATGGAATTATTCTGCGCCCCATGGCAGTGGGCGTAAATTATCCCGCACCCAGGCTAAAGAATTGTCTCTGGATCAATATCGGACACAAATGAAAGGCGTTTGGTCGAGTTGCATCAATGAAAATACGCTCGATGAAAGCCCTATGGCCTATAAGTCTTCAAAGGATATACTGAATTTTGTGGAAGATACGCTTTCCGTAACAAACCGTCTACGGCCCATATATAACTTCAAGGCAGATGTATAATAGAGAGGTAAAACTTTTCATAATCTAGCAATTATCACAAGCCATCAGATCGAAATCGGGTGCAGGCAGAGGGAATCGAACCCTCGATTCAAGCTTGGGAAGCTCGCGTATTACCTCTATACTATGCCTGCTACTCCCCCTATCCGTAGAATTTTCCATAAAAATGCAAACCTAATTTGTGGGCTGCCCAGAGGACTCCAGCTGCCCAGGGGGGCTCCGCCCCCCTGGACCCCCCGCAAGGAGTCAGTGACTCCTTGACCTCCTTCGGCGGCCGAGCCCGGCGCGTTCCGCGCCGGGCTCGGCCGCAAGGTCAAGTCTTCAAAAAAGTGTTTTTAAAATCGTTGGCCAAGGC
>JAITJQ010000073.1 GCA_031278845.1 Puniceicoccales bacterium | reverse complement strand
TGACGGTATTTTTGCTGCCGCAGGACTTCCTACACCGTCGAGTATAACTGTAGTTTCACATGATATGATTCCGGAAGATTGATTGTTTTGGAATAACAAAAAAGGGTATTTACCAATAGACCTGTTGCAAAAGTGATTATCAAAAAATATGGGATAGATTGTCCCAATCTCCCGATTACTTGTTTCCGTTCATGCAAATCTAGATTCCCTCCCGAATTCCTCCGTCATTTTTTTGGAAATGTACCGGAGTAATCGTTTTCCATATCGGGCTCGTTCATTTTCTCCGCAGGCGAGATAAATTTGCTCCCCAATTTGCCAATAGGCGACGACCATCGCAGAATTAACCGCCACTTGTACCTGTTTTTGGGCAGCAATGACCGACTCCCTTATGGTGATATAAACTTTTTCAGATTGTTCCTCCCTAACGATTGCGTCTTTCTCAATCTTTGCGATGTCGTGCTTTTCCATGTACCTCCTCTGCGACTTTTATATATGTAATTTTCTTCCCCATAAACGGGTTCTCTTTTTTGCCAAGGAAGGTCTCCATCTGGTCTGTCCAGAGCTCTGGGATTTCACGGTGCATCGTTTGGCACGTCAATAAGGCATTTCCAGTGATAATTTGATGGACGATCTCCGGGGCTAACATCGCTATACGTAAGTTGGATGCCACCCCCTTGTTTTTTCGCTCTATCGCAGCCGACTGTGTCGGCTCTATCGCTGTCGGCCGTGCCGACAAATGCATCGAGGAACTTTGGTTTGTAGCGCTTGCGGGCGCCGTTATCCGAAAGGCCTTCCCGGCGGCCGAGTTCGCTCCAACTGATACCATCGTAGGCAAGTCCATTCCAGGCATTCCGAACATCGGGCGCCATCGAAGCCACGGCGGTGTCAATTTTTTCCTGCTGTTCCTGAGCATCGAGGACCTCAAATGGCGATGGGCCCGGATCGCCGCCAGTGGCGGCTCCCATACTGCTATCGCGTGAGGCGCAAGCAGCTGCCGATCTTGCCGGCGAAGTCGGCTCTATCGCTGCCGCCAGTGGCGGCTCCCATACCGCTTCGCGTGAGTCGTAAGCGCCTGCCGATCTTGCCGACGAAGTCGGCAAAACGGGAGCCGCCACTGGCGACCACGGTCTTGAATGATAGCGCATCCTCAATAATCTGCTTTTAAGTTACAATTACCGACAAATTCCCCGGGGACTTTTTTTATTAACCCACTTTGCTGTTTCTGTAGTTCCGCAATCGAAAACTAACGCCCTATTTCCTACAACACATATGGTAAAGCTTGCCTGTCCTATATTAAAAACATTTAATTCGACTGCCCCGCTTGCGAAACATATATTCCGCAAAAGCCAGAAGAAAAAACATCCCAATAATAACTTGCTCTTCCTAATTTTATTAATCATTTGAAGCATAAATCTTTAGATGGGAACGTTTCAAAAATTCATTAAATTTCCTCAAACATTGCCCTGCATTCGCTTTATCTCCATTGACTGCACCTGCCAATCTATTGATGACGGTTTCCACGACATCTATGTTAGCGTTTTGAATCAATCCCTTTTCATTTACTTGGGATAAGTACAGTAGGTAAGCAATTTTAAAATTAACACTGCCTTCCACTCCGTTGTAACTTTGAGCTATTTCGATCATTTTGCTTAAACACGCCACTCGAAAATCTTCCATAAAACTGCTGGAGTAGCAATAAGCCAAATAAAGATTTCTTACAATATTAATCCTTCGTTGATCATCTAACCTCGCAACGTCTATTTTGTGAAACCATTCATTCCACCCATTATGATCTGAAATCTTTCCATCACTCACATTATTTCCCAATGCTATAGCCGCTCCCTCTAGCCCAAGCAATGGATTACCGTTAGCCGAACAACCTACACCCATTAAAACCCCCACACTAAATAATTTAAGAAAAACTTTTATATCCGTGAAATCTAATACATTCCAATCCCAACCATAGTCAATAAATTTTCCAACGAAATTAGATTTTGATGAAGTTATCACAAATTAAGCTCAGCCTCAAGCACTAAAGATCCTCAAAATACACAATAAAACCTAAACTATAACGACTGAAAAACAGAAATCACCTTTGCTTCTAGCCGTCGGCCCATGGTTTTTACGCGGTATTCCGCCGTAAGGTGTTCCGCAATGAGCTGATGGAGGTCCGGATAACGGCCCAAAAACGATAATTGCCGACTTTGTCGGCTGGTATCGGCGCTGACACTGTCAGCGCTGGATTGGCAATGGCTCGCGACTTACGCGCTAGTGGTATGGGCGCCGCCACTGGCGGCCGGCCGACAATTTGCCTCTTTGCTTATATATTTGGTGGAAATTTGTAAATCCGAACCAAAAATCTGAAAATTTTCTGTTTTTACTAAAAAAAATTGCCCCACGATCGTAAGGCGAAAGTAGTTGCCAATTCAGCGCTGACAGTGTCAGCGCCGATACCAGCCGACGAAGTCGGCTCTATCGCTGCCGGCCGTGGCGGCGCCAAAATGCGGCGCGCATAAAGGAATTGCGTTACGAAATGGATATCAATGAAGCATTTAAAAATTACCCGGAAATCGTTAGGTCATGTTCCTTGCCTTTAGAGAATTTAGGCCAGAAAACCATAAAAATCACCCCAAAGCACATTCTCTCTGTAAAAGTGAAAAAAATTAAAATACCCCGAAAATCGTTTATTTAAAGCAAACTTCAGGGATAATGCAGCAGCGCAAATTACAAGGAATTTACACCATAGGCACAGTCCGTGGCGGCCCATTCGTGAACTTTTGCGATTTTTCTCTAAAATCGCACCCCCAACTCCGTTGTTTCATGTTCCCCTTAATCAAAATAATCGGGTCTATGTACAAGGAAACCTAAAACTATTCCAGTGATATTCATAGAGGGAAACGATAATTGTTCGACACTTGACAGGACGTCTTTCCGTGAGAGATTATTCTAGGTATACTTTCAGTTGTCAATACCTGCCATCACTCTTCTTCTTC
>JAITJQ010000041.1 GCA_031278845.1 Puniceicoccales bacterium | reverse complement strand
GCCGGGCTCGGCCGCTGGACGAGGTCAAGGAGGCTCTGCCTCCTTGCGGGGGGGCCAGGGGGGCGGAGCCCCCCTGGGCAGCCGGAGCCCCATAATCCTAAAACTAGAGACCAAAGCGTTGGATTACCTCATCTCCGAGTCGATCGTACGCTTTGGCACCGCTGCTCATTTTATCATAATCGAAAATGGATTGTCCAAAACTCGGCGCTTCGCTTAGACGAATGGAACGCGGAACCACCGTTTGAAAGGCTAACTGAGGAAAATGTTTCTGAACATCGTCAACGATTTGGTGTGATAGATTAGTACGAATGTCGAACATCGTCATCAAAATTCCACCGACTTCCAGCGAAGGATTGATACCCCGCGAGCGCAAATCTTCCACGATATTTAAAATCTGGCTGAGACCTTCGAGCGCTAAATATTCGCATTGGAGCGTTATAATTAGCTTGTCGGCGCAGGCCAAACTATTCATTGAAATGAGACCTAAGGCTGGCGGGCAATCCAAAATGATAGCGCGGAAACGATCGGATCTTTTTATGGGCGAGAGGCATTGGCGCAGGCGCATTAGATAGTCCCCTTTTCGACTCAACTCGACTTCGATGGCAGCTAAATCGACTTCTGCGGGAATAATAGAGAGATTTTTTTGTGTTGTTTCCTTGACACGGTCAATCGCATTTGCTTCTCCGTGGAGCACGTCATACAGACTACCGCCACTTTCTTTTTTCAATCCGAGACCGCTCGTCGTATTGCCTTGAGGATCGAGGTCGATGAGAAGCGTTGGAATTTTTTTCCGTGCCAGTGAAGCCGATAAATTGATAGCCGTCGTCGTCTTACCGACTCCACCCTTTTGATTCGCGATCGAAAAAATAGTTGCCGTCATAGTTTCCCTATGTTAAATTATCCGCGCAGTTCAAACGCAGAATTTTGTCGAATCTGCGAAATTAACCGCTCAAAAACCTGATCAATTTCCCGATCCGAAGGTGTTTTTTGGTCATTTTTAAGGGACAAACCGAGGCCCAAACTTTTTTTATCTTGCGGTAAATTTACGCCCCGATAAATGTCAAAAATGACAATTTCAATGGACGAAAAAATACCTTTTGAAATTTCTTCCGCCATTGTTTGGACCTTATCGATGACCGTTTGCGCCGGACAATCGCCATCGACAATGAGTGAAATATCGCGCTTCGCCGCAGGAAAACAACTAAAAGATTGGTATTTTTTGCTTTTATTTTCCCGTTCAAACAAAGGAATTTTTATGAACATTTCCCCGATAATTAGCGGCATTTTGAATGCTTTTACCGCTTCACTGTCCAAAAATCCGACGTAGGCCTCCACGGATTTCATTTCCCGATCGCCGATTTGGGCGGAGTATTCTTCTTCAAAAATTGGATTTTTACACGCTTTTATCGGTCCAAAGGCCTCGTTGCTCACCAGATTCCAAATTTGGCGCATCAGATTTTTAGCATCGAAAAACGTGGGTTCCCGAAAACGATCCCAATGTATATCCCGGAATTCCGTGGGTATTAGAAACGCTATAGCGATGAGCTCCTCGAAAGAGCTATCTAATTTTTGCACGACGCGGCCGATTTCAAAAAACTTTCCGTAGCAATTATCGTTCTGCAAATTGTAGCGAAAATTTTCGATCAATCCGGGAATGAGCGACGTTCGCAGGTGCGTTTGGTCGTCAAGGAGGGGATTGGCTACCGCGAGCGCATCGACCGATTCGCGACACAACGAATAGTTGTAGCACTCGTTAAACCCGTTATCCGCTAAAAATTGCGCTATCAAATTTCGCTTCTTCACACTGGCGAGCGACTCCTGTTCCGTTACTTTTGCAATGACTGTCGTTTCGGGAATTCTATGGACGCCGTATACCCGCAAACACTCTTCAACGAGATCGATGGGTCGCGTCACCTCCCAACGGTAGGAGGGCGATTCGACAATCCATCGCTCCGAATTGCTGCGATCGACCGTATACTGGAGGCGTGTCAATAGATTTGCGATGGTGTCATCATCGATCGAAAATCCTAGAATTTTTCGGACGAAATTCGGATCCAATTCAATTTTTTTCACCGAAAGCGGCTGCTGGTCCGGTACTTTTTTGATCGGCGCAACCAACTCCGCTCTGCAGTAATCCATGAGCATTTGGGCGGCAATTTTTCCAAAATTTTCCGTTTGGGCCCCATCGACGTGACGCGCATAGCGATGGGCGCTGTCCGTGGAAATGGCCAATTTTTTCGAAGTTTTACGCACACTGTCGGCTACAAAACAGGCGCTCTCCAGCACAATTTCTGTCGTCGTTTCCGTAATTTTCGTCAACTCGCCGCCGATTATACCCCCAATGGCCAGCGGATAATTTTCATCGCAAATTAATAACATTTCTCCATCGACCTCATGGGTTTTACCGTCGAGTGTGGCGATTTTTTCACCACTCTTAGCCCCGCGAATAACGATTTCCTTCCCGATTTTCGCGCGATCAAAGGCGTGCAGCGGCTGCCCGTAGGCCAACATTACCCAATTGGTAATGTCCACAACATTGTTCACGACGGCAACGCCAACCGCTTCCAGATCGCGGCGAATCTCACCAACACTTTCTCCGACCTTTATGTTTTTTAAAACAAACGCCGAGTAAAATTCGCAATCCGGGGACTCAATGCGGATCCTTAAATCATCGCCCAAACCACTTTGTGGAAAATATTCTTCGATTGGCGGTACCGCGATAGGGCGCAACGGCAAATCGTACCAGGCTGCGAGCTCCCGCGCAATACCATAGTGGCAGAGTGCATCACCCCGATTGGTCGTCAATTCCAGTTCAAAAATCACATCGCTATCTTTAAAAATATCGTGAATTTTCATTCCCGGGGGCCAATTTTTTTCTAGAATAAGTAACCCGGCATGGTCGCTCCCTAGACCCAATTCACGGCTGCTGCACATCATTCCCTCCGACTCTATACCGCGGAATTTCGATTTTTTTATTTTTATGGCACCGGGCAGTACAGCCCCCGGTAGCGCTACCGGAACATGATCGTTTTGCTTAAAATTTTTTGCCCCACAAACAATTTGCCGAATATCCCCATCGCCGACATCAACCCGGCAAACATTGAGATGATCCGCGTTGGGATGCTTTTCAAAATTGAGTATTTTCCCTACAACTACCAAATCATTTGCCGCAAATCCCCTATGGATAACCGATTCCACCTCAAAACCGACTTTCACAAATGCCTCCCCAATACCTTCCGGCGTATCCTCGAGATCAACAAAACGTTTTAACCAATTTAAACTGACTTTCATCGCTACAGGGAAATCTCTTCAAAAATTCCCACGACGCAAAACATTTTTTCTAATGATTCCAGGGGGGCTCCGCCCCCCTGGACCCCCCGCAAGGAGTCGGAGACCCCTT
>JAITJQ010000011.1 GCA_031278845.1 Puniceicoccales bacterium | reverse complement strand
AAACATTTTCAAGACAGGCGGCGATAAACGTGTGTGGGATTTTCGTCGGTGAGTCGGTTCGTTAGCGGGTGGAAGTTGGCGGACGGAACCCACCCTTTAACTAACCCGCCCGCAGTCTGTCTTGGTATTGGTTCCGTGTCAAGTATTTTCGCAAACATTTTAAAGACAGGCGGCGGTAAACGTGTGGGAGATTTCCGTCGGTGAGTCGGTTCGTTAACAGGCGGAAGTTAGCTGGCAGAAGTTATCGGACGGAAGTTAGCGGGCGGAACCCACCCTTTAACTAACCCGCCCGCAGTCTGTCTTGGTATTGGCTGCGTGTCAAGTATTTTCGCAAACATTTTAAAGACAGGTGGCGATAAGCGTGTGGCAAAGGGGAAAAAGTTTCCGGAGAAAAAACAATTGCAAAAAAACATCGTTCGGATATAGAATTTTGTTTGCTATTTTTGGAAAGATCCACATTCATAGGAATAGATTGTTGTGACTGCGGTTGATACTCGTCCTTTGGGTGAAATTTTAAAACAAATGGGTGCCGAGAATATAACCGGTGATAGCCGAGAGGTCAAAGCTGGGGATATTTTTTTTGTACTCCCCGGAAAAAGTCATCGCGAAAATATCTATTGTCGGGAAGCGTTAGCCCGTGGGTGTTCCATGATTGTCATTGAAAAAAATGCAATAGATGGTTTTTGTGGAATATTTACAAATAACGCAAGGAATGTTCACGTATGGGAAGTGGAAAATATTCACCGAGAATTTGCTCTTGCATTGAAGCAGTCACTCGGTTTATTGGAAAATTTCCACCCCACATTTGCGGTAACGGGGACCAATGGAAAGACGACCATTACCTATTTACTACGCCATTTGCTCGATATTTCGGCGGCAGTGGTGGGGACGATTCAATACGATTTGATTGGAAAAGTCATTCCAGCGACGCAAACAACGCCGAATTTAGAGGACTTATACCGCATGATTGCTACATTACCGGAGCATGCGGCCTTGGCAATTGAATTGAGTTCGCACGCATTGGATCAGGGTAGAGCCTATGCTCTGAATATCGATACCGCCATTTTTTCAAATCTGACGGGCGATCATCTCGATTATCACGAAGACCTCGAACATTATTTTTTAGCAAAACGTAAACTATTTTCCGGCGAAAATGGGAATAAGCCGAAGCATAATGTTTTCAATTTAAATGATATCTACGGCCAGCGCCTCTATTGCGAATTTGATGGTGTAACCTATGGAATAGAGAATTTTGCCGCCGATTACAATGCCTATAATTTACAATTTTTTGCTGACAAAACGACATTCACATTGGCATACCAAAGGAAAGAATATCATTGTGAAGTGCCGCTCATTGGGACATTTAATATTGAGAATGGACTAGCGGCATTGGCGGCGGTTCGTGAAAGCCGAGGTATCGCAGTGGAGCATTTAATTGAAAAAATTAAAAATTTTCCCGGTGTCCCGGGACGTTTGCAATGTGTAAAAAATGATCATGAAATAACGATTTTTATAGACTACGCACACACGGAAGATGGGTTGCGCAAAGTTTTAGAAAGTTTACAAAAGATTAAGCGGCGACGGATTTTTACGGTTTTCGGTTGTGGAGGCGATCGCGATCGGACAAAACGTCCAAAGATGATGAATGTTGCGTGTCAATTTTCAGATTTCGTGCTAGCGACTGCCGATAATCCGAGGCACGAAGCCATGGAATCGATTTTCGCAGACATGAAGCCGGGCGTGATTGCTAACAATTGCGTTGTATTTGAACCAAACCGAGCGAAAGCGATAGCACTTGCGCTGGAAGAAGCCCAAAAGGATGACATTCTTCTCATCGCCGGTAAGGGTCACGAAATTTATCAACAAATTGGCGATGAAAAATTCCCCTTTAGCGATGCGGATGTGGTAAGAAAATATTTGTAAGATAAAGACAGTTCTGGGGCTCCGGCTGACCAGGGGGACTCCCCCTCCTGGCCCCCCCGCAAGGAGTCAGTGGCTCTTTGACCCCCTTCGGCGGCCGAGCCCGGCGCGGAACGCGCCGGGCTCGGCCGCAAGGTCAAGAATAGACTCTTTGACTTGTTTTTTTCCTTAAGTTGCCGCGCAAACCCTGCGCAATTTGCGCAGGGTTTGTGCGGCACTTAATTTTTCTTTTTTTATAAATTAGCAGGTCCAGGAGGCGGTGCCTCCTGGAGGGGATTCTAAGGGCGCGCAGCCCTTAGCTTTAGAAGTCATCCCATATACATGCATTCCGGCTTGCTTTGTTAATTTTTTACTAGAAGATGGGGCGGAGTGAAAGTCTATATCCACACACACGGTTGTCGATTGAATGCGGCCGAATCGCGTAGCCTCGTCGAAGCCCTCGAAGCCGCCGGTTATGAAATGACATACGCGATGGATTCATCGGTTGATGTTGCCGTCGTCAATTCCTGTGCCGTTACGGATCAGGCCGAAGCGAAGTGTAAACAAACCATCCGACAAATTGTCCGCGCTCATTCCCGCGTCGCTTTGATCATTACCGGCTGCCTCGCCGAAAAAAATTCCGAGGAATGCCTCAATCTTCATGACCGTATTCTCGTTCTGGGAAATTCTGAAAAACATCGGGTGGTCGACCATATCCATGCCCTGGATTTGCGAAAAAATTTCTCGGAAATCGTACAAAACCCCATCGAAAATTCGAATTTTGAGATTCCCTGTTCTTTGCATCGCCCCTACAGGGAGCGCTACAATTTGAAAATTCAGGAGGGATGCGATTTTTTCTGTACCTATTGCATTATTCCGCGTTTGCGCGGTCGCGCGCGTAGTCGAGATTTTAAAAACCTAATCGAAGATGCGACCATCCACGGTAAACGGGGTGTCAAAGAAATCGTTTTGAGCGGAATTAATGTGGGCGTTTATCAAAATGATTCCAAAAATTTGGCCGATGTTATTACCGCCCTGAACGAAATTTCCGAGATCCAACGTATCCGCCTGAGTAGCATCGAGCTTCAAACGATACCCGATGGCGTGCTGGAGCAGATGGCCGATGACAACAATAAATTGGTTAAATATTTACATTTACCCATTCAATCTGGCAGTGACTCCATTTTGCAGCGGATGCGTCGCCATTATACGATCGCCGAGGTCCAGAATTATCTTGCCTGGGTAGCGGAACGGATTTCCGACATTGGGCTGGGAACCGATTTAATCGTTGGATTTCCTGGGGAAAAGGAAGAAGATTTTGCCCGTACCGTCCGTCTCATGCGGGATACTCCTTTGCAATATGCCCATGTTTTTTCCTACTCTCGGCGCGAAGGAACGGTCGCCAGCCGCATGGAAAATCAGTTCGTTACTCCCAAAGAGATCGAGCGTCGCAGTAAAGTTTTACGCACCCTGAGCCGCGAGAAACGTCGACAGTTTTATGAAAAATTCGTCGGATCGGAACAAAAAGTGCTATTTGAAAATAAAAATCAATTCGGATATCCGGGATATACTGAGAATTATATCAGAGTTATTGCGAAAAATTTCGATAAAGATTGGACCAATCAACTAAAAAAAGTAAAATTGATTCAAAATTGTGGCGATTATGTGTTGGGGGAGATAGTTAACTGAGACGTAAAAATAATGCAGTAAAATTCGAAAGATTTCTTGCTATTTGGAATTGTTTTTTTATATTCCGAACATGGGATTAGAAAAATTATCAAAATTACAGGTGGGAATCGGTTGTTGTATAGCTATCCAAATTTATGCAATGCCATTAAATGGACAGAAGAAAAATCAAAATAATCGGCAGCAAAGTATACCATTTTGGATGGCGATTGCAAAAAGTACTAAAGGAGGAAGGCAGTCCGATGGGATCTTCGATCGGCCTAAATCTAAAAAGGCTATCCTTCCTGTTGGAGCGCAGGGTTTGGGAGCCGAAAGGGCGGAGGTAGTGCCCAATCGGCCCAAGTCTAAAAAAGCTATCCTTCCCATTTTTGTGCAGAGTTTAGGAACTAGGGGTGAGAAAAGGGTGCCCAATCGGCCTAAACCTGTAAAAAACGTTCCTTCGAAACTTCCCGCTGAGGCGCGAGATGTTTCCGGAGCAGGAGAAAATTCGGCACCGGTATCAACGGAGGAAAAGGATAACGCCCGTGAAACATCTTCGGTAGTTTCTGGGGCGGCATCGAATCCGACGGAAAATATCGCTGCTCCTTGCAATGAAAACCAGTCGGAACGGGTTACCATTCCCGCTGGCTACAAGTTGCACAATGTTCCGGGAGATGGCTTATGTGGCTATTGGGCAACGTTAACGGCACGGAAGGCTAAGGAAGCCGGTGATGAGACATCGCTTCGAGTTGAAAGAAAAGAAGTATTTGAACTCCTGAGACAGCTATCCGATTGCATCGCCTATACCGTCAAAAAGGAGAATAAAACGGATCGAGAAGTAGAAATGGTAAATGAAATTGATCAACTTCTCCGGGATGGTTACGCAAAAGATTATGAGGATCTTTACCAGAGGATTGAAAGAGGACAGATGCAATTGGATTCTCCATTGGCATTATTTCTAGCCCAAGTGGTCGGTTACAATATTATCCTGGAGTGGGAAGGCGTCAAATCTGGAAGAAGCGTTCATGTACAAGAGTGGTATCGGGCAAATAATGCCCAGGGGATAATTATTATCCATTACTCCGGGAACGGTTCGGGAGGACATTATCAGGCGATTATTCCGGGTAAAATAAATGTTGTTTTTAATTAAGAATCTTAATGTTATTTTCAAATAAATGCTTAACAGTTGGGAAGGGTTCAAACAGGGTATATGGGATATGAAAAAAATATTTAAAATTTATTGTACAACGGTTCTCATATTAGCATCATGCGATGTGGAAGTCCTTGCTTTTGATACGAGGGTTAGGTATCCTTC
>JAITJQ010000092.1 GCA_031278845.1 Puniceicoccales bacterium | reverse complement strand
GCCGATAACTACAGGACATTTATCCATTGGAAGTACTTCCCTCAAAGATCTTCCTAAATGAATATGATGCCAGGGCGGTATTGCATCGATTTTTTCAGTTTCAGTGAAAACATTTAGTTTATTCAGCTCAACCCCAGGGACGATTGCTTCTTTGTATTGCACCGGCTCTTTCAATATGCATATGGCTATATCGTAGCAAATTGTTCCCTCATCATCACCAGTTAAAAGGTATATATCGGTAATGGGAATATTGTCCAAAAAATTTCCCCGTTGACATTCTGCCTTGACACTGCAGGTAGTATCGTATTTACCAAAATCAAACCCCCCATTACTAGATAAATATCCAGCATTAACCCATTTAAAATGCCTTAATTTCTGTGAATCGATCGATATAATTTCATTCCATCCATTTGTGGACAAAAGCAATTCCTTAATATTATTACTTCTCTTACGAAATCCTTCATTTGGCAACACGACGTGTGCACAGGTTATAACGACTCTTCCATCTAATTCTGGAATACCCACATCGATTAAGGTACCTGTACCTGTACCGCTAATTACTTGGAATTGGCCACTATCTTTATCACATGTCTTTTGATCAACGCAAACAACATTTTGCGCAAACGATGCCCATTCTCCATCCCAAGCGCGGTCAATATCCGCTTGCGTATAACAGGCCTCAGGAATAACACCTTTCGAGTGCAAAAATTCCTTAGCTTGCCTTCCTTGCTCTTCGGTACCATTTTTTAAAACGCCAAAGGCATTGGCAACTTGCTCCGCTTCCTGTCGCAAATATAAAGCCTCTTCATCCTCATCTAAAGAATCAGTGGCCATTGCTACATTGTAACCTATACCCAACAATAAACCTATAGCGAGTATCCTCAATTTTGTTAATCTATTTTGTAACATAATAGTATAATATTATACTTTTTTTACTTGGTGTAAAGCTTTTTCCAGAAAAATTTTTGCGTTTGAATAAATCTCTTTCGCGGTTTAGATCATTCAGTTATGACGATTGTGCTGTTTATTATTTTTTGCGGACTTTGCTTGGGAATTTTTTTCTATTTCTCCAATCAATATCGCAGCGAGCGGAATGCGCTGACCACCCAACTCAAGGATGCCCAGGACCGTTATTCCGAGATCGCTACGCAGAAAGCTGAACTGCAAGGGAAATTATCCGCCACCGAAGTGCAGTTTTTGCAAAAAAATCAGGAATTTAACCAGCTTTGGGAAAATTTTCAACGGCTCTCCGGTGAAAAAATTGCCGTCGAAACCGCCCGCAACGAAATCCTTAAACATCGAGAACAACTCAAATTCGAGCTCTCTAGTCTCTCTCAGGAAATTTTAGAGGCTAAAAAACAAAAATTTTCCGAGGAAACGCAAAGGGAAGTCGGCCATCTCATCGCCGATCTCCAAAAGGAGTTTTCCGCCTTCAAAACGGAAATTTTTTCCCCGGAAACGAAATCGCGTACCGAATTGTCGATCCACCTCAAATCACTCCTCGATAGCGTGGAAAAAATGCATGGCGAAGCCGAAAATCTGACCAACGCCCTGCGCAATAACGCGAAAGCCCAGGGCGATTGGGGCGAAATCCAGCTGGAAAATCTCCTCGAACAGGCCGGGCTATCCGAGGAAAATGGCGACTATGTTAAGCAAGGTAAGGGCCTCGAATTGAAGATCGATGAGGGAGCTGCTAGACCCGATTTCCTCGTAAAACTCCCACGAAATCAGTGGATTTTGATCGACGCGAAGGTCTCCCTTTCCGCCTACGAACGCATGGTCAATGACACCGACCCCCAGGAAAAAGAACGGTTTTTTCAACAACATATCGCTTCCATCCAAAAACATATTGACGAGGTCGCCAAATATCACCAGATTAAAAACGCTATCGATATTTGCCCATTTTTACTGATGTTTTTGCCCATCGAGTCGGCCTATGCCAGCGTAATCTCAAATCCCTCAGCAAATAAAAAAGATATCGGCGAATACGCCCGTCAAAAAAATGTCATCATCGTCTATCCCTCCACGCTATTTCTGACACTGCGACTGATCCAGGCGATTTGGCAGGTCGAAAAACAAAATCTCAATGCCCAAGAAATTGCCGATCGCGGCGGAAAATTGTACGATAAATTTTGCGGATTGCTTGACGAATTGCGGGAATTGTACAAGCTTTTTGGAAAGGTACACGAGCAATTTGATGACAAAATTATTCCGAAAATTAACGGCCGTGGCGGGTTATTGAGCCAATGCGATGACCTCCAAAAACTCGGTGCCAAAAATAAAAAATCAATCAAAAAAGAGAATTTAATAGAAAGTTAATACCATGTTGAATTTAAAATTCATCCGCGAACATAGTGACGAAGTACGGACCGGAATCGCTAAAAAGAAATTTAGTTGCGATCTCGATACCTTCCTCATCATCGATGGCGAACGGCGCGACCTCATTACCCGCTTGGAATCGATAAAATCGCAGCAAAATAGCGGCAGCGATGCCGTCAAAAATCTCGACAAAAAATCCTCCGAATTTCAGACAAAAATCGCCGAACTGCGGACGCTCGCCGACCGAGCGAAGGCGCTCGATAGCCAACTCGAAACCATCGAAGAAGAATGGAAAGCGCTCTACCTCAGCATCCCCAACGTGCCCCATGAATCCGTACCAACCGGTAAAAGCGCGGACGATAACCAAACGGTTGCGACCTGGGGTGATATCGAAAAAATTCCCCAAAACGCCGTTCCGCACTACGATATTCCCTGGTTCAATCGGCTGATCGACTTCCCACGGGGCGTCAAGGTAACCGGTGCCGGCTTTCCATTTTATATCGGCGATGGTGCCCGCGTAGTACGGGCGCTGGTGGCGTTTTTTCTGAACGAAGCTAAGGCCAACGGCTACACCGAGTTCATGGCACCGATCATGGTCAATGGCGAAAGTGCGACCGCGACCGGCCAACTTCCCGACAAAGAAGGCCAGATGTACCACGATGTGGCGGATGATTTTTACATGATTCCGACGGCGGAGGTCCCGGTAACGAATTTTTTCCGCGATGAAATTTTCGAAGAATCGGAGCTGCCCATTTACCGCTGCGGCTATACGCCCTGCTTCCGCCGGGAAGCGGGAAGTTGGGGAAAGGATGTCCGCGGATTGAATCGCCTTCACCAGTTCGATAAGGTGGAGCTGGTCAAGTGGACCCATCCCGATCAGAGTTTCGCCGAGCTTGAAAAATTGCGTCGCGACGCGGAAAGACTACTCCAAAAATTAAATCTTCCCTACCGCGTGCTCTCCATTTGCACCGGCGACAT
>JAITJQ010000077.1 GCA_031278845.1 Puniceicoccales bacterium | reverse complement strand
CAACCCCTGCGCATTCTGCGCAGGGGTTGCGCGGCACCTAATTTTTCTTTTTTTAAATTAGCAGCCCCGCGGCGTAGCCGCGGGGGGGCCTTTGGCCTTAGCGGATTGATCCAGTGGCGATGCCACTGGATCAATCCGCTAAACCAGGTCCAGGAGGCGGTGCCTCCTGGCGGGGATTCTAAGGGCGCGCAGCCCTTAGAAATTCAGCCATGTAGCGCTGTTGCTTGAATAAAAATTTCTTCAAGAGTCGTTGATTTTTCCGCAAGGTTTAGTAGTTTCCAACTCATTTCGTTGACGATTATTTTCAAAAAATGTTCAATATTTTCGGTAGGCAAAGCGATGATCAATTGGTGCTGATTCGTTTTCAAATCCATAAACACATCGCGAATTTTAATTTCTGGATGTATGGTTCTGAAGGCATCAATCGATGTTTGTTCGCATTCGACACAGGCGATTAAAGCGCGTTCCTTAAAAAATCGCTGGCGCAATTCGTGGATCATGCCATTGGCGACGATCGATCCATTATTGATAATGATGAAGCGATCGCAGAGGCTTTCAATCTCCGGCAGAATATGGCTTGAAATAATGAACGTCCGCTTACCTTTTTGAGAAGCGATGAGCTTACGGAATTTTATAATTTGATTGGGATCTAGACCAATTGTGGGCTCGTCGAGAATGACGAGATCGGGATCGCCTAGGAGGGCTTCGGCAAGACCTACGCGCTGTTGCATACCCTTCGACAGAGAACCAATTTCCTGGTATTGGAAATTGCGCTGAATATCGACCTGGCGCATCATTCGTTCCGTATGGACGCGTATATTTTTCATATCGACACCTTTTATTGCTGCCCGAAAACGTAAATATTCTCCCACTTTTAAATGGGGTGGAAGTGGATTGTTTTCCAGCATAATGCCGAAGGAACATTGCCGATGGCAGGATGTATGGGCAATATTTTCGTTTTTAATTTTTACTACTCCCGAATTGGCATCCAAAAGGCCCGATAAAATTTTAAGTGTCGTCGATTTCCCAGCACCATTCGGCCCTAATAATCCCACAACCTCTCCCGGATCAATTTCAAAAGAGATTTCATTGAGCGCCCTAAAACGTCCATACTGTTTCACGAGATTCTGGACTGTAATGAGCGGCTTCAATGTCTCCACGTGTAGGGAAAAAATGTTATTGCTCAAGCCGTTTTTTCGGTGTAACGTTCCTCCTTATCGACGAAATCAAAGATCAGTGGACACCCATTAAGATTGAAGGTTTCACGAATATTATTTTCCAAATATTGCCGATAGGATTTCATTAGGCGTTGGAAACGGTTGCAAAAAATTTTTAATTGGAAGGGAAAATGGCCATTTTGTACCGCATAATAAATTTTAAAACGCTTACCGGCAACCAATGCGGGTGGTTGTCGTTCGATCAGGTTCTGAATGATGCGGTTAAGCTTTCCCGTAGAAATTGTCTGGGAAGCACATTCAAAAAGATGTACACTCTCGCGTAAAATATTTTCGACGGCGAAACCCGTTTTTGCCGAAACAAAGAGTACCGGAAATTGGGATAGTGCAAAGAGTTCTTTCCGAATAGCTTGGCTAAAACTTTTTTGAAAATCAGCTACGGAGCGATAACCGACGACGCGATCACGCCTAACACCCTCACTGGCGAGATCCCACTTATTGACGACAACCGCAAAGCATTTTCCTTGTTTTAGGGCATAACCGGCTAACTTTTTATCCTGCCGCGTGATGCCGGAAAGCGCGTCAATAACAAGCAGCACAACGTGCACTTCATCGATTACATGGGTGGAGCGTAACGAGGAGAAAAATTCCACGGAAGAATTCATTTTTTTCTTTTCCCGTAGACCGGCCGTATCGGTCAATCGAATGCGGTATTCCTTTCCATTATTCCTGAAGGTAATGTCGTCGCTAATGGCATCGCGTGTCGTCCCGGCAATGGGACTAACAATCATACGATTTTCCTTTAAAAGTGCGTTAGCAATGGAAGATTTGCCCACATTCGGACGGCCTGCCAAACAAATCTTGATATTGTCCCCCGTTGATAAAATCTTTTCTCCGTCTTTATCGGCATATTCATCGATAATTTTCCACAATTCTTCTTCCCCATATCCATGTTCCGCAGAAATGGCGATCGGAGTACCCAAGCCGAGGTCGTGGAAGCTATCGCTGCGGTAAATTTCCCGTTCCGAATCGATCTTATTGGCAATAAGAAACATCTTTTTACCCGATTGGCGTAACTTTCCCGCAATTTCATGGTCCAAAGACGTACAACCAATCCGGGCGTCCACAACAAAAAAAATAATATCGGCCGCTCGAATCGCAAAATCAATCTGCTTTTCTACCGCTTGCGTTATACTGTCCTCTTCCGGGTTACTTGAAAAACCGATTCCGCCCGTATCCATAAAAATGATACCATTTCTTACCTCTTGAATAACAATGTCGCGCGTAACACCCGGTTGGTCGTGCACAATCGATACCCTACGCCCAACGAGTCGATTAAAAAGGCGGCTTTTACCCACATTTGGACGACCAACAAGTGCAAGGGAAATTCTCACTACTCCATTTCCTAAATATATTTCACTTTGCGCAAGTCTAATTTATTGAAAGGACTTCCTCCCGAAATTCCATAAAAATCTTTACAAACTTAGAAATATGATTAGAGGAAATATTGATTGTAATAATTCTTTCAAAAATAATAGACGATGAAATGTAACCCCCTTGAGTATTATGAATCCGCCGATTGGCAAGCGATGCTAGTTGAGGCCGAAAAACATGAAACACCCTTTCTTGTAGTTAATTTAGATATCGTTAAGCGCAATTATCTCAAAATGAAGGAATGTTTTCCCTATGCCTCCATATACTATCCGGTCAAGGCTAATCCAGCGCTACCGGTTTTAGAACTATTGCGTGACCTCGGAAGTTGCTTCGATATCGCTTCCATTTACGAAATGGATGCTTTACTCGATATCGGTGTTTCGCCCGATCGTATGAGCTATGGCAATATCATAAAAAAAGTTTCGCATATCGAATACGCCTATGAGAAAGGCGTACGGCTTTTTGTATCGGATAGTGAGGCGGATTTGCGTAACCTTGCCATAGCGGCACCCGAATCGCGAGTATTTATCCGCATCTCGTCGGAAGGAGCCGATACAGCGGATTGGCCATTATCCCGTAAGTTTGGTTGTCATCCCGACATGGCAATCGATCTCCTCCTCCTCGCACAAAAATTACGTCTGCAACCTTGTGGCGTATCCTTCCACGTTGGTTCTCAACAACGGGATATCGGAGCCTGGGATTCTTCTATCGCTAAGGTTCGCTACATTTTTAACTACCTAAAGGACGCCGGTATTCCCCTAACACTGATCAATATGGGGGGCGGGTTGCCCGCACGATATATCAATAAAACATGCGACATCGATGTGTATGCCCAAGAAATTACCCGTTACTTACGCGAAGATTTTTCCGAAGAGAGTCCTCTGGAAATTATTATGGAACCGGGACGTTCTCTGGTTGCAGGATCGGGCGTTCTCGTGACGGAAGTGGTACTTGTCTCACAAAAATCACGGGTTGGTGTCGATCGCTGGGTTTATATAGATACGGGAACTTTTAATGGCCTCATCGAAACAATCGGCGAAAGTTTGAAATATCCCCTCTACTGCGAAACACGTGGCCCATTGAGTGACAATTTTATCATCGCGGGGCCAACCTGCGACAGTCAGGATATTCTGTATGAAAACTTCCGCAACCCTTTGCCTCAAAATATCGCCATCGGTTCCCGTATCTACTGGTTGACAACGGGCGCCTATACGGTAAGTTACTGCTCCGTTGGCTTTAACGGCTTCCCCCCCCTGCAAACCTATTTTGTAACCAATTCGTAGCCTAAGGGCTGCGCGCCCTTAGAATCCCCGCCAGGAGGCACCGCCTCCTGGACCTGGATTAGCGGATTGATCCAGTGGCATCGCCACTGGATCAATCCGCTAAGGTCCAAAGGCCCCCCCGCGGCTGCGCCGCGGGGCTGCTAATTTAAAAAAAGAAAAATTAGGTGCCGCGCAACCCCTGCGCATTCTGCGCA
>JAITJQ010000003.1 GCA_031278845.1 Puniceicoccales bacterium | reverse complement strand
CATTGGCTATCATGTTAACATAACTGGTAACAACATTACCATAGCGATAATTAATGCTGCTGGAGAGGAAGCAATTCCAGCAAATGGTCCTGCCTTGGATGGCGAAGAAATAGTACTCCTTGAAGTAGTACTCCCTGAAGTAGAAGAGGAAGATGCAGAAGAATAATTTCACCTTTTGGAGCCGGGGATGAGATTCGAACTCACGACCCACGTATTATGAATGCGTTGTTCTACCAGTTGAGTTGCACCGGCAAAATTTATCGAAATCCATACTCCCTAAAAAATTTCCCTTGCGGAATTTCTAGTTCCCTAGGCGCTTTTCCCGAAAAAATCTAAATTCGCCTTCAAAAGATCTATTACAAAAGCAGCAAATTGCTTTGAACTCTGATAAAAGATGTGCAGAGTAGAGCATCAGGAAGTAAAAATATGATCAACTATGAGTTTTGAGCGAAGTCCAAGGTTGTCCAATGATATCTTCGAACTCAGTCTTCATGGTTTTGGGGTTTTGATTCCTAAGGTTGAGCATGAGTTCAACAAGTGGATCATCGGTAGGTACAAACGTCCTGGAAGATTTCATAAGCTTGCCATCAGGAGCCCGACGATCATGCAATCATGTGCCGCTGGCCAACAATGAAGCGACCCATCTCATTATGTAAAAGTGAGGCCCAACTGGAAGCCTCACGAATCCTATTATTAAGTTCGGCTAAACTGTCAGGCATAGTCTATTTGTTTTATAACAATTCTCCCCAAAAGGTAAACAATAAATTTTAATGGAATCGAAAGGAACGAAAAAATATTTTTATCTTGACTTACCAACAATGAAAACCTACAATACAGGCGCATGTTTTTTGTCAAGAAAATTCTTTCATTTTTATTCTTTGTTTGTTACAATTTATATGCGTTTTCGGCTGCTCCTGTTTTAGGACCTAATATACGAATGGAAGCAGCCTTAAATGTGCCTATTGCTGCTATTGCCGGTGTACCATTTGCCAATGCAAATTTGTATAATCCGACAACGGGAGCAGTAGTAGTCATGGCAATACCAGCAGCGGCAGGAGGACTAGGAATGCTTGGATCGACGCCGATAGCAGGATCCACAACAGTGGGAATACATCCCGGTCCTTTGGGAGCTGTCCCTGCTCAAATTGACGTCCATTCGGACACCGTAGCCGTCGATAAATTTATAAGCTATTGCCATAACGCTTCCTTAGGCGACTTTGACACCACTGTGGTTGTTCCTGGTCCACCAGTAAATGCATTGATCAACAGGCTTCGAGAGTTTTACTCAACGAATATTAATGATTTATCCCGCGTACTACATTTGCCCATTCCGGTTCCCGCTAGACGTAGTCCTCGTTCAATTTTGACTTCAGACTGGGATTCAGATGACTTACGGCATATTACCTTGGCAGCCATTACGATCATATCGAAAAGTCAAGTGCCAGCAGGAGGAGCACCGCCAGTACCACCACAATATGACTATCGTACGTTTTTCTTTGGAGATGTTTTTCGTTCCGGAGAAAATGGCTCAGCTTTATCTGCCCCATTTAATGCGAATATTTTTTTGCCGAATCATTTTTTTCACATATTTGGACGAAATTTTCCAGCTCCAGGCGGTGTATTTATTAATCTGCTTTTTTCAGGGAATTGGCAAACTGTGTCAGCAAACAGAACAGGTAATAGAGCTCACTCGGAAGGCGCTTTTTGTGATTTTTTAACAACTATTTCTGCTGCTCCTTTTGATAATCAGGCAAATTTGATGACTCACATTCCAAACAGTCAACATATTATAGCCTTTATTATTCATTTGAAAAATAGAGAGCCCATGTGTCCAATATGCCGATCATGGGTTCCGGCCTCCATTAGGGGTTATCTGTGTGGATTGCTTCTAAATGCTCCCATAACAACATGTACGCCCTTGACTTATGATCCTCCAATGAAAGGAATGTACCTTTCCCCTACTGCTGCTGCTACTGCTGCTGGTATTGTCGCTCTTCCTGCTCAAGGCCTTCAAGGTTTGAAGAATAATCATTTTCCTTTGAATTCAGTCATATTTCCTTCACTTCCCAATATACCGATTCCGAGCCTAGCAGGACCTCCTCCTGCTCCTAATAGCCGACAAACTGTTAGAATTGTGTTTATTATTGGGTATGACTTTAAAAATGTTGATATTCTTGAATAATTAATACTAGTGTATTTCCATCATGAATAAAAAGAGTGTTTTTGGTTTTTGTCTGTTTCTTCCTTGTATTGCTTTTGGAGTACTAATTAATGGTAAGTACATTGCTGTAAGCAATAAAGAGGATATGAAAAAAATCTATCATAAAATTAAACCAACAATTGGGTTGGGGCAATTTAACGAAGCGGCTCGTATTCTTAGCGAAGCCCATGGCGAATATGTTGGTTCTCCCACAAAAAAAAGAAATCCCAATGGGCAGGAACTCCCCTATTGGGCGTATCTGGATAACGCGATTAAATGTTACGGAAAATATGATAGAACAAATCCTAATTCTCAGAAATCTCGTGGTTTTCGAAAGATGGTTGCGGATTCTATAAAATTAGCCTTTCCGGGAATAGCTCAGGCCGATTGACATTAAGTTTACGTTGTTTTTGTGGAATCGATTCTCCGGGCAATTGCGAGGCTCCGGAGGTTAATATGCGCCCTGGGGAGTGCGCTGAAGGTAGTCTTTCTGGATCAGAAGGGATTTGCGGACCTCCTCTAAGGTTTGCTGCTTTCTTAGTTCATAAATGAATGCCTTAATCAACGGGTTCCGAGAGTTTTACTCAACACGCATCCATGATTTAACAAAAATATTGGGCGGTCTGCCAATGGGGGTTGGGAATTGGTCTCCGAATCGTTGCGGCTAACGTCTTAACGATCAAGGTCTTAGCGAGACCCAGAACACCTTCGAGTAGGATATGGCTATTGGTCAGAAGCCCGACGATCATGTGGTCAACCATGTACCGCTGACCAACAGTGACGTGGCCCATCTCATCACGCAAAAGTGAGACCCAACTGAAAGCCTCACGAATCCTATTATTGAGTTCCGCTAAATTGTCAGACATAATCTATATTCTCCTATAATAGTCTTCACCAAAAGGTTAAATTTCAACGAAATTCAGATCCTAATGGCTGCTCGCCCTTAGATCCCCGCCAGGAGGTAGCGCCTCCTGGACCTGGATTATCAGCAATTACAAACACCCGATCCGAAAATTGACACGCAGCGTGCATCATTTTGGGCGCTTCGTCCGATCGCGGTCGCCACCGCCGGGAAAAACCGTCAGCATTTGCCGCCGTTTTATCGCCCACCTCTCCCATTGTCGTACCAAGTAGCTGGCCACCTAATTGCGCTGCAACCATTTTCGCACACCGTGATCGCTTCCGGTAACCATCTTGTGATCCTCCGTCTGCTGATGGTGAATTTTGATAAGGTTATCCCGAACGAGCTGCATCGCTTCTTTAGGTTTATTGAGGGTTTATAAAAAAGGCATTTAATTCCACATACAGAGATTTGTCACTTGACAAGTGGTGTAATTTTTTTTTAGCAATTTCGATTTAATAAATATTATGGAAAAGTATAAAATTGGTTCGTTGTTGGTGGGCACGTTTTTGATGCTCGTGGTGAGTTATGGGTCGGTAGTTGCGAAGCAACTAAAGCCTCAGTCCGCAGCCAATGAGACTATTAGTTATAAGGGTTTTTTTTCCGCGATTGAAAAAGGTGATGTAGAGAAAGTTAACAGATATCTTAATCGTGGGGCAGATGTAAATGCTCGGATGGAGGAAATTGAACATGATTCTGGCGGCTCGTTTATCCATTATTTGAGTCCACTTATCGTAGCCATTCGCTCAGGAAAGATTGATATGGTGCGCCTATTGTTGCAGCGGGGGGCGAATGTAAATACGGAAGGCGGCAATGTCAATGTTCCCATTTATGAAGCCGTGAATTATAGCCGTGGCCAGTTAGACATAATTCGTTTACTGCTAGAACAGAAAGGAATTGACGTCAATGTACCACAGAATACTCGAATGAGTTATGATCAGGTCGATGATTTGGGATTACGTGGTGAACCCTACAACTATCAAATACCGGAAACGGCACTCCAGCGTGCTGGAGGCCAAACTCAAATTGTTCAATTACTGAAGGCACATGGTACGAAGTATTAATCTTCTGAAATGGATTAAAATTTAGGAAAGCCGTTTGAAGCGGCCTTTTTTCTAGCCTAAAATAAATAGAACCAACGGCAAAATTGGCTCATTATTTTGTTCCTGAAAAGTCTTTCACTCCTGCAGTTTGGTCAGAGTTAGCTTAACAGCTCCGCTTGACAATGTGCGAGCTGCATAGGGCTTTAAACTTTTTTCTACCTCACTTGCAGCTTTTCCTAATTCGCCTTTTGGAACATCTGGAAACAAATCCTCGCCTGCTTTATTGAAAGCTTTGACTTCGTCGCCATTGCCAAATAACCCAGCCAAAATTCTAATATCTTCCGAAACGCCGAAACGAATGTGCAAAGCATGCCCACCTTCTACCTGTTCCATGTGTGTTTCAAGCAATTGCCCTCCGAATTGCGGTAGAATCATGTTTTTCGCACCATACTTACTCACATCGTAATCCAACGCCATGTGATAGCCTTCCGCCACTTCTCGAGAAATTCTTCTTTCTGTTACCGCTTGATCGATGATGGCATGAAGATTTTTTCTGATTTCTGGACCATCGTCCATTGCCAGCTCCTGCATTATCTCGGGAGTTAAAATTTCCCGGTAAAGGGCCGGGCACTTCGTGTTCGCCGTAACACCCATCGCATCGACTATCGATATGAGATTCGCTATAGCTTGCTCCTTGTTGTTCGTAAAGTCAAGCGGCTGATCTAACCCAAACGGATAGCTGTGCTTCAATACCGCATCTCGCATGAATGCTTGCTCTCCGGGGCTAAATACGCTTGAGTTTTGCCCACCCATTTCCAAATAGGCCGCGCTGGCCAAGGATGGTCTTTTGATGCTCCAAAATCTCCCTTCGCTGCATCGAGAGTGTAGCCCAAATCGTGATCAATCATAATCTGCATCGCCATTAGCTTTTCTTTTGGCGATACATCGGCAACCTGATCCAAAGCGTTGAGTGTATGTGCCACGTTACTCTGGATCACGTAGCGCGCACCGTGATCACTTCCGGAAATCACCTGGTGATCCACCGTTTGCTGGTGGTGAATTTTGATGAGATTATCCCGAACGAGCTTCAT
>JAITJQ010000028.1 GCA_031278845.1 Puniceicoccales bacterium | reverse complement strand
AAGAGAGTTTTTGATTCCATTTCCAAAATGGATGTGTATTTGGGGTACCTTTCGGGAAGCGAAGCCTATTTTTTTGTTCCACTGGACGATGTATTTGACCATCCTTTACAGTCTTTATGTTGTCGGTCGTTATTTCCAGACATTCATTCCGTCGCATTGCGCTACCGTGGGGAGAAATTATTTTTATCGCGTAACGAAGCGGGAAAATGGAATGCATTCAAGCTTCAAGAAAAAGAAACGGTTTTGCAATTATTGGAAAATTTTGATGAAAAAGTTATTTTGCTACATTTATCGCTCATTTGTCCTTTGGGTGTCCGGGAGAAGTCGATGCTCGATGCCGAATGGGATGGGGAGAAGTTAATTTTAGAGGTCAATGAAACGCTAAAATTCGAGCTAGGTATGATACATGATGAAGCTTACTTCGTTCCCGCCGATAAGAATTATGCCCTGAGGATTGAAAATAGTTCCGTACAAAAACTGATTGAGATTTTAGAGAAGAGGTAGTATTCGTGGGAGAAAATCGGAAAGTGACCGTAGCGATGTCCGGTGGTGTGGACAGTTCGGTTGCGGCATTATTGCTAGAGGCATCGGGTAGGGAAGTGCGAGGCATTTATATGCGTACCTGGCACAGTGAGGATGCGATTGCTCCATTGGGAAGTTGTCCCTGGAAAAGGGATTCGGAGGATGCGCGTCAAGTGGCAGATCGAATTGGAATTAATTTTGAGATCGTGAACATGATTGATTTTTACAAACGGTGGGTGGTTACGCCTTTAGTTAAGGGATACCGCGGAGGTGTTACGCCGAATCCGGATATTTTATGCAATCAGTTTGTGAAATTTGGGGTTCTAGCGGATGTAGCGAAGGCCAATGGCAGTGTAGCTCTTGGAACGGGCCATTATTGTAAAAAGAGAAAGAACATTGATGGGACATTTGATTTAGTTGAACCGAAGGATAAAAATAAGGATCAGACTTATTTTTTGGCCTATTTGAAGCAGGAGCAGATTCGGTTTGCAGAATTTCCGGTGGCCGATTTGACAAAGGGCGAAGTGCGTGCATTAGCGTTAAGGGTGGGGTTAGGAAATGCCCATAAAAAGGACAGCCAAGGGATTTGTTTTTTAGGGAAGGTTAAGATCCAAGATTTTTTGGCCCACTATATTGAAAAAAATCCGGGAAATATCATCAATTCCGATGGAAAGATCGTTGGGCAACACGAGGGATTGCACAATTTTACCATTGGGCAGCGGCACGGGTTAAATATTCCTTCCAATTCGGATTACAATTTTTACGTTGTAGTGGGAAAGGATTTGGAGCGCAACGAGTTGAGAGTGGCCTTTGAAAGTGAGCAGAAATTATACCGCAATCGGTTTAAAGTTTACCATTTGAGCTACACGAACCGAGCGTTTCCGGAGCGTTGCGATTTACTTTGTCGGCCCCGTTACCGAGACCCTTACCAGGAGATTTATTTTGAAAAAACTTCCTTTGATGGGGCAATTATTGAATTCAGAGAGCCACAGCGAGCGTTATCGAGTGGCCAAGTTGTTGCGTTTTACGGGGAAGGAGTCCTCCTTGGTGGCGGGATTTACGCCTGATTTAGAAGTGTAAGGGGAATGCTTCCCCTTGCAAACCCCTGCCCAGGGGATCCACCTCCTGGACCTGGATTTGCGGATTGATCCAGTGGCAGCGCCGCTGGATCAATCCGCAGGATTAAAAAAAGAAAAAACAAGAGTACGCGGATGGCGCAATTAAGAGGGAAAATTAAAGGCAAAAATAGCGAGAGAAAAGAGGCAAAAGCCGGAATTTTGGAACGGAATTTGGAAAGCGTAAAGCCAAAAAGGGATTTAGATGAATTTGCTACTGCGCCGAGTGAGGAGAAAAAGCGATATTTGGAATCTATTGCATATACCGTTGATTCACGTGTTCAGTCACTTATTCTTTGGAGGCTTGAACAAATAGAGAAAGGTCAAGGTGGAGAATAAGGAACGGGAGGAAGAGGAGAAAAGCAGGTCCCGAAGCCGTGAAGGGTAAGGATTCTAAGAAAAAGTAAGAAAAAGTCGCGGCGTAAAAATTGCTAAAATCAGAACAAATTATTTGTTTCGTTTTATATTATTGGCGGTCTTGATAATGTTGAATGTCTTTATATTTAATTTTCAAGAGAGACGACACAAATAATAAAACTTGACAGTCTCTGTATATCGTTAACTAATGCCAAGAACGAACTTTTAGAAAGGTGTTTTTATGAAAAAATCAAAAATAGTTAAAATATTTGCAATAACTTGTGGTTTCTGTTTTAGCAATATGTATGCTTCTATAAGCGAGGCTTTTTTGGATGAATCTAGCTCGATTATCTATTTCGGCGTAGCAGGATTAGCGGACAACTGGCAGACAATGAAGAGGAGTTTCGTATATTTTGCTGAAAAATGGCGTGAAAAAGTGAAAAAAATTCTTTATTAAGGGGGAATGAACAATTGAAGCTTAAAGATGGAATATTAGCATCTTTGATTGGAATTGTTAAAGATTTAGAAGAATTTGCTGCAAGGCCGAATGACGATGAGGAACAGCGTTTGAGATCCATTGCAGATCGTTCTGATCCACGTATTCGGTCACTTATGCTTTCAAGGCTTGAGCAAATAAAGAAGAAAAAAGAGGATAAAGTGGATCGTGAAGATCCTTCAACGGTTTCTGCTAAAAGAAAGGCAGATCCTAGAACCGTGAAAGGTAAGAATTCTAGAAAAAGTAATTGTAATATAAAATTTTGAGCGCATAACTTCATGGATAATTAGGGAGTGCAAAGAGGGGGAAGATGGTGTTCTCCTTAAAATTTGTATCCCTAAAAATAAAACGGAAAATAAACCCATTAAGATTGTAACAAAATTAGTGTAATATAAAGATTGCCAAAAATTAAATGGCCCATTTCTTTTAGAAAATGACAATCGCTTTTGAACAGGAACTCAATGAAGAACAATACGCGGCTGTAATCTCCCAAAGCCCTACTAATCTTATTTTGGCTGGCGCAGGAACAGGTAAAACACGAACGTTAACCTACCGCGTTGCCTGGCTCGTCGCAAAAGGTGTGGCTCCGGAAAATATTTTGCTCCTCACATTTACCAATAAGGCCGCGCGCGAAATGCTCCAACGCGTTGAAATATTGACAGGCTTCACTAGTAATCTGTTCTATGGCGGAACGTTCCACCACATCTGCCAACGCTTGCTGCGACGCCACCTGGAAAATCCAAATTTCGCTATCCTCGACGAAGATGATTCGCTGGCCCTATTCAACGACGCCATTAAATCGATTGCCCCAGATTTTTCAAAAAATAAAAATAATCCCAAACCCAGAATATTATACGAGATTATGAGTTTTTCACGCAATACAATGCGATCCATCGCCAACGCAATCGAGGAAAAATACCCCCACATGGCGGACTATGGGGGAACACTGAAACTGTTTATCAATCGCTATGAATCGATCAAGACGGAACAAAATGTGATGGATTATGACGATTTACTCTCCAATTTTGTACAGTTGCTGGAGGAAAAACCGGACATCGCTGAACACTATAACCAACAATTTCAGCATGTTCTAGTCGACGAATATCAGGATACCAATCCAATTCAGTTGAAAATGATTGATTTAATTGCTAAAAATGGACAAATTTTCGCAGTCGGTGACGATGCCCAATGCATTTACACCTGGCGTGGCGCTAACATTAAGAGTATCATTGAATTTCCTAAAAAATATCCGCAAACAAAGGTAACCAAAGTTCAAGTAAACTACCGCAGCACACCGGAAATTTTAAACTTTGCCAATGAAATTCCCGTTTCGGAGAAATTTGAATACACAAAAATTTTAAAGCCAACGAAAAATTCCTTTCGTAAACCACTCTTCGTAACGGTGCTCGATGCGCGCCAGCAGGCTAATTTTGTCGTCAAACGACTCATTGGCTTACGCAACGAAGGCTATCCGTTTTCGGAAATCGCAATTTTATACCGGGCACATTACCAGTCGATGGAATTGCAAATGGAACTGACACGCAACAATATTCCCTACACAATTACCAGTGGCGTACGATTTTTCGAACAGGCCCATATCAAGGATATTTTATCATTTTTACGTTTCATTATCAATCCACAGGATGTACGGGCATTTGTTCGCATGGTATGCCGATTTCCAAAGATGGGCGAAACGACGGCTGAACGCCTTTTACTTTCTCTACAGCAGCTTGCCGAAACGACCAAAAAGGATTTATTTTCCCTATTGGAGGCGGAAGAAATTATCAAAAAAATCCCGGCGACGGCTTTAGCGTACTGGTTTCCTTTGGCCCATGTGTTACATGGATTACACGAAGGGTCGTTCGATTTTCGTAGAAATGGACAAGAGTCCAGGCGGAACGAGGACTTGTTTGAATATGCGCAAAAGGCGCGCGAAGAAAAAATATCGTTTGAAACCATAGGCGAGATGATTTTTTTTATCCTCGAAGGCGAGTACGGCGAGTATTTGAAAAGGGCTTTTGCCAATTGGCAGCCACGCTGGGATGATATAGAGGCCTTTACGAATTTTTGTAATAAATTTCAGGACATATCGGATTTACTCCAGCAGGTAACGCTTTTACAATCGGAGTACAACGAGGAAAGTACAAGTGATGTAGAAAGCATTCGTTTGAGTACGGTACATCAGGCGAAGGGGTTAGAATTTGCGGTAGTATTTATTTTGTCGCTCAACGAAAATAGTTTTCCGTTGAGGCGGACGATTGAGGAGGGCGATGTGAACGAGGAGCGGCGATTATTTTACGTTGCGGTGACGCGCGCGCGCAAGGAATTGTATCTATGCGTGCCAAATCAGGCGATTATCGACTATAAAAAGGGGTATTTTCCAGTTCCATTACAGCGCAGTCGATTTATACGGGAGATTGGAGAAGATCGTTTCGAAATACTCAATTTCGTGGAAAAAAATAAACCGCCCTCGAAGTATTCTCGGCGCTGGTCGGGGCGACCGGACTCGAACCGATGACCTCATGTACCCAAAACATGCGCTCTACCAAGCTAAGCTACGCCCCGCTTTTCATAGGGTACCCAAAAAAATTTCCTCAACCTGGCAACATAAAAATAATCGCTATAGAGTTAATATTAAATGAAGAAATGTTGACAGCTACGGATTTTCTTCCAAGGCTAGAAGGCAGAGGATGGGAGCGAGCGGCATGTCAAAGCTTTTTGCCTTGAGTCGAGCTGTTTAAGGTTTTCGTCAACAGCATCTTTTGAAAATTGAGATGAAAAACACGAAATGCTTTCAATTTTTGGGGGATGACATTAGAGCAATTCGATTGGTAAATGGTAGTAGCCGCGATCGTCTTTTTTTAAATACTTATCCCGTTGCGCCAGGGTTGGAACGGTAAATGGGGCAGCGTTGACCATACTCTCATCGATGTAATCGATAGAGTCGAGATCATCAAAAATGAGCGTCATACGCCGTGGCTGATCGTTCAATAATTCGGGTATATTTTTTACGGAATATTCTGAAAGAATCCTGATGGGTAGTGGATAACATTCCTTTTGTTTGCAGTGTTCTAGGAATTTTTTCAATCGATTGCGGTCAATTTCTGGATTGTTATCGATAAGTAAAATATCGGAAAAATGGACCGTTGCATCCAGTAAATTTTCGTGTCGTCCATCGAAATAGCGATGATCGACGATGGCGATAATTTTTCGAATATTGAGTGGGAGCTGTTCATGAATCGTGAATAGTTTTTGAAATTGTTCTGCGAGGCCAAATTGCGGTGACAGTGCAATTACTGTTTCTTTCTTTTCTAGGTTGGATTTATTTTGAAAAACTTCGGTAAAAGTATCCCAATTGAAAAATTTAATCATCAAATTTCTAGCAAAATCGGTAGGTTGCAGCGATTGATTTCCCGATTGGGGGGTATAAATCTCATCCTCCAACTCGAAAAAATCACAGATAGAACGAATGATTGCGAAGGTGTTTTTTTGAAAACCTCCCAAAATAATTATAAAATTACAATTCTCCATGATTTCGCAGCCAACTTGCCGAGGATTCAATCATGTATTCCAATTGTGGGTATTGCAAGTACCAACCAAGTTCTCGTCGAGCTAGATTGGGATCAATGGCCAAGCGCTCGATTTCTCCGGTTCGATGTTTTTTTTGTTTGACATCTATATTTTCATGTAAGATATTTTTCGCGATTTCGATCATATTTTTGACGGAATAGGTATGTCCGGAGGAGATATTATAGATGGAATATTTGGGGGAATAGTTAAGTTTAGGGAGTGCTGAGATAATTGCGTAGGCAACGTCGTTGACGTGGATAAAATCGCGTTCGGGAGTATGGTCTGCCGTTACGTTGTTATTGCCAAAAATGTCTACAGAATCGTCAAACAGTATAAAAGAAAGGAGATCGTCATTTTGTGGGAATACGGTTCCATTGGGATCCATACCGATGACGTTTGAAATTCGTAGGACAACGGCATGTAAATCGTGGGAGGAGGTCAATGATTCGATGAGTTGTTCAATGGCGAGTTTTATTTTCCCGAGAGGGTTAATGGGATTAGGGGGGGTATTTTCTGTGGCCATGGATGAAGAGATATTACCGTAGACCTGGGCGGAGGAAAGAAATATTATTTTCTTTACATTATTTTCCAAAGCCGTTCGGAGGAGAAATATAGTTCCCATGAGGTCATTGCCGTAATATTTTATGGGATCTGCGATGGTTTCCATGATATTTGAAGATCCAGAGGCATGAAGGATACATTCGATACGTTCTTCTTTAAAGATTGATTGAATGAAGGCCATGTTTCCGTGATCGCCGACGTAAAATCTTTGAAAAATAGAAGTATCTTTAGGTTTAAAGAAATCGAGGCCAACAAGTGAATGGCCCAATGGGGATAATTTTAAGGTACAGTGATTTCCGATATATCCTGCGGCGCCTGTGAGCAAAATATTCACGATCAAAAAATTATAAAATAATAAGGAAATGGCAAGAAATTTTTTTCGATAAAAAGTTGCGAGACAATTAGTTATAATTGAAGCTATTTTTTTTAGCACATCTCGGGAGATGCGCTTCCGTTATTTTGGACTTTAACTAATGTTTTTTAATTTTTTGGTGATTTAGTTCTCACTGTCAATATGACTTCCTCTCTATGAATGTGTTGTATCCCTTGATATCCGGAATCCACATACGCTCTAGTCCCTTCGGGAATCTCATCTCCTTGCTTTAGGGGGGGGCAAAGTCATGTACGGATCCAGGTACTGACTTGGATACCCCAATTATCCTTCCCCTCCTTGTAATCTCAAAAAACTCATCGTTAATCATGTTTTTACCTCCCGATGCTTTGCTTTGCACAATTTATCAGGGTTTAAGGTAATTTACTGCTTTCACAACAGGTTTATTATTTCGCCTTTACCGTGTGGTGATGTTTTATAAAGGGATCTGGACGTAGTGATGATAGGAGTGTCAGCAAGATGGGCAAAACATTGTGCCGGTGGTTTTATATTTTATGCAGTACGCTTCATTTTTGGGGTCATAAAAATTTTGTAGATATTACGAAACAAAAGACTTGACATTAGGGAATTTTTTTAAGAACGTTCGTGTGAATTATGAGTAGATTATTTAAGATTTGCTATGTGGTCGTTTCTGCATCGATATTATCCGATGCAAAGGCGTATCTTTTCCATAACAATAGAATTGATCGTTCGGGAAGAACGGCACCAGCGGGTAGCAGAACTTTGGTTCCAGCGAGGCCTCCCGCTCCTAGAGCAGCACCAGCGGGTAGCGGAACTTTGGTTCCAGCGAGGTCTCTCGCTCCTAGGGCAGCACCAGCGGGTAGCGGAAATTTGGTTCCAGCGAGGCCTCCCGCTCCTAGAGCAGCACCAGCGGGTAGCGGAACTTTGGTTCCAGCGAGGCCTCTCGCTCCTAGAGCAGCACCAGCGGGTAGCGGAACTGTGGTTCCAGCGAGGCCTCTTGCTATTAGGGCAGCACCAGCGGGTAGCGGAACTTTGGTTCCAGCGAGGCCTCCCGCTCCTAGGGCAGCACCAGCGGGTAGCGGAACTTTGGTTCCAGCGAGGCCTCCCGCTCCTAGCGCAGCACCAGCGGGTAGCGGAACTTTGGTTCCAGCGAGGCCTCTAGCTACTAGGGCAGCACCAGCGGGTAGCGGAACTTTGGTTCCAGCGAGACCTCCCGCTCCTAGGGCAACACCAGCGGGTAGCGGAACTTTGGTTCCAGCGAGGCCTCCCGCTCCTAGGGC